>CAJQPL010000072.1 GCA_905480215.1 uncultured Woeseiaceae bacterium
CCAAAACCAGACGGCAGTCATTTGAGCAGTCGCTTTGCCTACATTCGCGATCTGGTCGGTGCGGATACCGCAACAAACGAGAGCATTAATTGGTCAGTCTTGTCGTTCAGCATGGCAGGGGAGGCCGAGCACTACGGCCACGTCGCCGCCTATTCCTATGATATGGGCCCGGCGATAAAAGCAATAAGTGCACCGACCCTGATCATCTCGCGTACGACCGATAGCTTGCATGCGGCAGCTCAGCGCATTCGAACAATGCGTTCCGATTTTAAGTACCGCGAATTTGAGGGCGGGAACTCCCAGAGTATTTACAATGATCCGCAGCCCTGGGCGGAAGTCGTCGTTGATTTCGTTCGGTCGCAGTAGAGACTCTCCTTCTCGTGCGCATACCGAGGTTATGGGCTCGGTGATCAGATTCATAAGCGCACCGACCTTGATCATCCGTACTAATTGCTATATTTCAGTGGTTTACCCCCATATCCTCGCGTTAAACTTTACATAAGGACCGCTCCGATATAGAATCCCAAGGATAAGAACAGCTATAAGTAAGAAAACTATAAATAAAAATAACGATAAATAAGAGCCTTCAGCGTTTCGTTAGTAAAAGGCCTTAAGAGGTATGAGTATGCACCCCCAGATGTACCCTCAGCTGCAGATCCAGGAAGCACCCTCGTTGTCTTCACAGCAGGGCCCCGTTCGACAGGCCTCAAGCGGAAGTTTTCGCGCAGCTCAGCATAGATTATGCGGCATGTTTGAAGAATCAAAGCCATTCGCTTTGCTGCATAGCGATGGGCAAGCCGGCGCGACCTACCTGATTGATAAGTTTCTTGCCGGAATCGCAGACGATGTCATCTGTGTGCGCCTGACGGAGCCTTACCGGGATGAGGAGTCTGGCATGCGGCAGATAATTTCCTGCCTCGGCTTCGATCCGACAGGCTTGAGTCCACTTGACGTTGAGAATGTGTTCGCACTATTCCTTAATTTTCAAAAAAAGAACGGTTCGCGCACGATTCTTTGTTTTGAGGCAATACAAGGTTGCGGATCGTGGATGCTTGACACCGTGCGGCGTCTGCTTAGTTGGGAAGCTACAGAACATTATGGCTTGATGATCTTGATGGCAGGCCGTTCACATCCGGATGCATTACTTAACCAGTCAGTACTCGATGCTGTCAGTACTAAGCGGCAGGATTGCATTTATCTGGCACCGTTCACGCTGCAGGAAACTCGCGAGTTTCTCCGTTGGCAGGTGGAGTCTGCGGGTAAGGCCGAGATCACACAAGTTCTTGAATTTGATGCAATTACGCGGATACATGAAGTTACCGAGGGCGAGCCGGACGCCGTTAGCGCCCTGTTTTCAAAGTGTCTCAGATTGGCGGCTGAGATGGATCCCGCACCGGTGGCTGTTGATCTGGTTAAGCAGGCGCACATCGAAATCGAGCTGCCGCCGACCGCGCCTGTCGAGCCTGATGAGGCGAATACCTTTATCGTCGATCAAATCGAGCCGAGGGTAGGACGCTTGGTCGTTCGACTCGGTAATGGTGTCGTGCAGGAACACTCATTGGACCGGGGCCATGTCCTGATCGGCCGCGGCAAACTGTGTGATGTCCGCATCGGAAGTCCGTCTGTCAGTCGCCATCATGCGCTGGTAGTTAGCTCTCCGAGCGGCGTGGTTCTTATTGATCTTGAAAGTACCAACGGTACGCTCGTGGACGACAAACCGATTAAGGAGCAAGCACTTGATGTGAGTGGCACCATCATAATTGGTGATTGCAGTATCGACTTTGTTAGCGAGGATGAGCATGAAGGCTTGATTCTTAAGCTGCATAGTGCCAAACATGCCGAACAATATGGCGACAACTACGTGACGCGGAACCTCGATCTGAATGAAGATGAGTTGGAGGGAGCTGCTATTAAAGGCAGCATCAATAGCAAGGGCGACAAGATTTATCACGTTCCTGGCACATCAAAATATGCGGCGATCAAGATTGATGAGTCGAAAGGGGAGTGCTGGTTTGCCGACGAAAACGCCGCGAAAGCGTCCGGTTGGCGAGCACCACGAAGCTTGGGTTGAATCGAGTTCTATGCGACGTCGCAATACGGCGTTTTGAACCACAATTCGCGGGAGGAAGGCATGTTTGGAAATCCATCGTTAATCACTCGGGTAGCAATTGCCAAGGGGATCGGGTTCTTGGTGGGGCTTGCCGGATTCGTTCTTGTGCCACACCTGTTGCCAGAAACCGGATCGCTGCTCCGCTGGGGAATATTATTTTGGTACACAACTGTCGGCGCAATAATCGGTGTATTTGGAGTTTTTACTTATCACCCGGTACTAAAGCTGCCCTTCCCCTGGTGGTTTCGCGCACCAATTGTGGGCGCCTGGATGAACTTCGTGCTGGTCTTCTTCGCCTATGACGTCATGGGTACCATGATGGTGCGTTTGTTCGGTGAAGGTGGAGTACTTAGTTCGCCGTTTTGGTTTACGTTGGAAGGAGCCATTGTGGGTTTCGTTATCGGCTATTTTGCAACTCGGTTTGGTGGTGAAGGTATAGAGACCGTCGGTAAGTGACCATGCCGTTCCGCGTAGAGCTTTGCGGTCAGCGCTAGAGCATCAGTTTCTCATGCTGCTGACGGACGCTAGAATCCACGAGCATACACAAATGTATGAGCACATAGGGTCCTCCTAAGTTGTGCTCCTGTGTGTTTTTCAGGGGGTGCAGCTTCTGGCCGTATGCTGCCTGGAACTGTTAAACTGTTGAACCTCTGCTACCGATCCAAACGTGTGCTCTTATGAAACGATTCCTCATATTGCTCCTGATAGCCCTGATTCCGGTTGGATGCGATCAAAGTGGCCCTGCTGATTCATCACCCGCAAAAGCCGAGTCTGAGGCCCTTCAATCACCTGTAAACGCTTCACTTGTCGGACAAGAAGTGTACGAAACAGCTTGCTCCGCGTGTCATCAAGAAGGCGTTAACGGGGCACCGAAGACCGGAGATGCGGAGGCATGGGAAGGGCGTTCCTGGCTCTGGGAGGCAGTGTTGTTCGAGCACGCCATATGTGGCTACAACGACATGCCTGCGAAAGGCGGTCATGAGGAACTGGACGAGCTAATGGTGACTAAAGCCGCTGAGTATATGATGCAATTAACTTACCCGGACGTCCCACTAGGATAAGGGGTTTAGCCATACATGGACGTATGCGGTGGATGTTGTGGTTCTTGGGATAGCCATCTGGACGAAATAGCTAAGAACGTTATAGTCACGTAATGAATAACTCAAATACCCTTTCCCAACGCTGGCTGTGTAGCCTGATTCTTCCTCTTCTGCTGGCAGCCGGGTGCTCTTCGCTAGAGCCGACAGAGCTTCCACCGGAGTACACCGCGCCACCAGCGCACACTCTAATCTGGGATGCCATCGATGCCACGGCGACGGAGGACTGGCATGTTTTGCTTAACGATGGTCCCACAGCGTTAGACTGGCGACTGCGGGCGATCGATAGCGCCTCTGACAGTATCGATTTCCAGACGTTTCTTTGGTTCTTCGATACGACAGGTGCGCTGGTCCTCGATCATATCGTCCAGGCAGCGGATCGTGGTGTCACTGTGCGGATTCTCGTCGACGATACGTTCCTGGTTCACGAAGGTGAACTACTTCTGGCACTCGCAGAGCACCCGAGCATCGAGTATCGCGTCTTCAATCCCTTCAGTCGTCGCTCCGGTGGGGTTGCGACGCGACAACTTCTGAATCTGGCGGAATTCCGCCGGCTCGACCATCGTATGCATAACAAATCCATGGTGGTTGATAATCAAGTCGCGATCATCGGTGGTCGAAACATCGCGGATGAGTATTTTGGTCTGGATGACAATGCCAATTTCCGGGACCTTGAGTTACTACTTGGCGGCCAAGTCGTTCAGGAGGTCAGTGTTGCCTTCGACACCTACTGGAACGATCCCTGGTCTTTCCCGATTGAGATGCTTTCGCACAAGAAGGCATCAGCGGAACAGCTGGCTGAAGCGCGACGTATTCGCGATGTGTCGCAGCATCTGCACACCGAAGAGTCGACTGAAGAGCTCATTGCAAGATGGCTTGAGGCAGTTGAGGGCGCAGATAGAGGCGAAGCAATTCTCTTTGCAGACGAACCTCCAAAAGGGAATCCGAAGAACCGGGAGGAGGCGCCAATTCAGGTAGCGAATGAGCTTGTCAGCCTTTTCAATGGCGCGGAGTCGGAGATTCTGATTGTCTCGGCTTACCTGATACCGACGCCCGATCTCGAAGGGGCGGTTAAGCGGGCTCTCGATCGTGGGGTTCGCGTACGCATACTCACGAATTCAATCGGCTCGAACAACCATCTCTCCGCCCACAGCGCATACCGAAATCACATCAACACGCTGCTTGAGAGCGGGGCGGAATTACACGAGGTTCGTACGGATGCTCGTGATCGTGACGAGTACATGTTGACGCCAATAGGTCGCAAGCAGCTGGCTCTGCATGCAAAGGCGTTAGTTATTGACAACGACAAGGTGTTTGTCGGCAGCGCAAATCTTGATCCACGCTCATTGCGTATAAATACTGAAATGGGATTCCTGATCGTAAGCGAGCAATTCAACCAGAAACTACGTGAGGCGCTGGAAGGTGATTTCTTAGGCGCAAACGCGTGGCGCCTGGAATTGCAGGAGGATGGCCGAGTCTACTGGGTGGCCAACGATCGCAGGCTTGAGTCCCAGCCCGCGACATCATTTATGCAACGCATCGAAGACTGGTTCTTCTCGCACTTGCCGATTGAGGGCGAACTTTGACGTTGAATGTCTGCCATTGGTGAAAGTGGACATTTTGCAAGTTTGAGAACTGAAGCTGTGCTTTGCATCGAAGTTTTCTAGAACCAGCGTTTCCATGAGAGCCAAGCGACAACGGCGAGCGTTATACTAATCATGACCGCAGATACGATCCAAAAAGCGCTAGCATTATCGGTGCCTGGAAGCCCGCCGACGTTCATACCGAAAAGACCGGTAACGAAAGTGATCGGCAGAAAAATAATTGCTGCGATAGATAACGCAAACATACGCGTGTTCTGTTCCATCGCAATTCGATTCAGAATTTCCTCCTGCAAGAGGACCGTACGCTCGCGTGCGAGATCCAGATCCTCGATGTAACGCGCGATGCGGTCCGACTCTTCGCTAATTGAGTCAGCGTATTCGCCGAGCCAATTCGGTAGCCCGCGGCGTAGTCCTTCGAGCGCCTCTCGCTGCGGCGCTAAATAGCGCCGTACGTGTGCAATTTGACGGCGAACCATCGAGACCTCAGAGCGCGTCTTGATGGTTGGGCCCGATTCAACAGCTAGCTCGAATTCATCCACTTTTTCTTCAAGTGAATCGACAAAGTCAGCTACTCGGTTTGCAATACGTTCAATTAGTTGAGTAAGTAAGCCGCCAATATCACATGGGCCAGTACCTGCATCCAGGTCGTTACGAACATCTTCGACTGAGAACAGGCGGCGTTGTCGAAGCGATATCAAGCGCCGTGATTCAAGCCAAAAGCGAATAGAAACCATGTCGTCTTGATCGGCACCAGGATTCAAATTCACGCCACGCAGCACGACCAAAACACCATTATCTGTTTTTAGCGAACGCGGCCGCGTATCGGCGCGAGTTAGCATTGTGATCGCAGACTTACTCAGACCCATTCCCGAAAGCCATTCTTCAGCATTTGCACTTGAATAATCGCCGTGCATCCAGGTTGTTGAAATGCCATCATCTTCCGTCATCAGAGGCAATGCGCCACCTCGTCCATCGAGAGTGAGGCCGAACAACTCACTGGAGTCGGCGGCGATATTCTTATTTTCATTCATATAATTTATAATGCAGCTTCATTTCCTTCGGGCGGTCGTTCATTCGAAGTTGGTGATAGTGACGTTCACTTTGCTTCATCGACCATTTGGATTGTCTTAGCTTCAACTTCTTCCGATACTTCGGTCAAGACCGGATCTTGAGATAATGCGGATAGCATTTGTACCGGCTTAATGAGGCCAATTTTGGTTTTTCCTTTCTCCGTAAATACAGAAATTCGACACGGCAGCGCCATATTCAGCCGCATGTCGGTAGACAAGACTTTTGCAGCCTGCACTGGATTACAGACTTCGAAAACTTTGCACTGCTCTTCAAATGTGATGCCTTTGCTGCGCAGTGTGGAGCCCAGGTCATGAATATGCAGCACCCCGAAGCCTAAGTGACCTACGGCGGCTTCAAGATCGGTGGATGCCTGGTCGAAGGATTTGTCAGTTTCAACTATGTAGTACATAACGCTACTCGATTACGTGGCCGACCCGACATGGGCAGCCCCTCAGTAGTCTATCATTTCATCGCTGGCTTTCGACTATAGACTATGATCCGAAACCGAGCTCAATCCAGGAATAAATAACGCGCTTAATAGTACTATGTACAAGCCCTCAATCAGCCCCCCACTTCTTCGGGACGAAACATGCTTAAGCTATGGATCACTATTATTACTTTGCTCCTCTCTGCGGTTGCAGGTGCACAAGGGGCGACTGGCAAGCAGCAAACTACCGCCTACAAATTCGAGATCACCCCTTTCATTGGCTACCGTACGGGTGGTCAGTTTGAAGAAATGGATGGCGATGCCGAGTTTGAGTTGACCGAATCCGAATCTCTCGGTTTCCTTTTTAATGTGGCGGCCAATGCCAATGGGCAGTACGAGTTTCTTTATGCTCAGCAGAGTACTTTGCTAGATTCGGCGGGTTTGTTTGTAAGTGACTCGCGATTTGCCCTCGACGTTGAATATTATCAGTTTGGTGGCACGCATTTTTTGGACGGTGATGTTGTGCGACCATTTATTGCAATGTCGGTTGGCATGTCGCGATTTGATCCGCAGCCTGCCGAGTTCAGTGCCGAGAGTTTCTTCGCCGCCTCATTTGGCGCTGGGGTACAACTTAACCCGCGCGGCAGATTCGGAATCCGTCTCGAAGGACGCGTCTACACATCTTTGGTCGAGGATGACAGTCGAATATTTTGTGGGAGTGACTCCGGGGTTGGCGGCTGCCTTATTCAAATCGATGGCACGCTATTGACGCAATGGGAAGCGAAAGCAGGTATCGTCTTTCGATTCTAAGCAGGGGTGCGTGGAATAGTTGAATGAGGGCGCCGGGATGCGGTGGCCATGTTCTACGCCTCGACCAGGATATGGAGTTTCTTGACCTTTCTCTGGGCGGAGGGGGAAAATCAAAAATATCTGTACACCAAGGAGCCGATGATGAACAAACTACTAACGCATGTAGCAACGGGGCTCGGGGCCGCCGCAATGGGAGCGGGTCTGACCTACGTATCGCTTGCAATGCCTGTTGAGGCTCCACAGCCGCAAGCAAACCTCGCGCAGAACGCAACTGCTAGCCAGGCGCCTACACGAGCGCTGCTCATAGAGAAAACGCTGCAGGACGTACTGGGACGCGTGGTTACGATAAGTGAGACCGAGCGCCCACCGGGTACGGGAAGCACGCCTCACCGCCATCCCGGTAGCCATAATTTCGGCTACGTGCTGGAAGGAACTTACGAGGTACAAATCGATGACGGTCCGGTGCAGCGACTCGGGCCCGGCGAAACCTTCTACGAGTATCCCGGCGCGCTGCACGCAGTTTCGAGGAACGCTAGCTCAACCGAGCCGGTTCGATACCTGGTGTTCAAGGTGGCCGACCCCAGCCTGCCGTCGACGGTACGATAGCGGAATCAAATCCGCCGTCGTCCCGGTACAGCAGTTAGTCAGTACCGAGGTAGCGCTAGTCCGACGACAGCCACCGTAATGTATTGGCGGCTTTGCGCTTCGGTAATGTGAGTATCCCTGAGTACAGAGCTTTACTGACATCGCAGACCAATGCTCTATCGACGGTCGGGTCGTAAGAGTTCTGTAATTCCGCGACATTATCTGCCCCAAATTCCTCGAACAGTTCCGCAAATATTGGCCCAAGGTCAGGCCAAACATCCGACTCTGTCGGGAGCGGTTTGTCTGCACGGTAGGTTCTCAGCGTTATATCCAGAGTATCAAGCTCGCGCCCCTTGGTACTTTCTGAGTAGATCAGCGGCGTGCAATCGTCAGGGTTGGATTGCGGAAGCAGCAAGGTCAGACAGGGTTCAGTGCCGTTAAGTTGAAATTCTTCAAGTAGATCTATCATCAATCGGGCATAAGTGATAATTGCGTCATCTGCGGCTCTTGGAAGTAGTCGTTCGATCAGTTTAGCCTGCTTGGCCCTCAGAGCATCATTCACTTGTTTTTCAGTCAGATCCTGGCCGACCAATCTCTTGTACGTTGTGATCAGGTCGTCGTAAAAATCCGGATCGTAACGTCGCAGCGTTTGATAGGCGTGAACATTTTCTATGGATTGCTCAAATTTCGCCACTACTTGAGATGTGTAGATACGCGCATCGTGACTCGACGCTGTCGCGACTTCTTCCGCTGTTGGAGCGTCGTTGATATTCATAGCGAGAGGCTGAAGCGATAGGGATGCGCACTCTTTCCTCGATGCGTCGAGCTGCGCTTCGAGGCCGGCAAGGACCTTATCTCGAGACGTCAGCTCGTCTCGTAGCGAATTCAGATCGTTGCTCTTTGACTCAACTTCATCTTTGAGATCTGCGATGATCTTCGTAAGCGCTTCAATCTCGATGATTCGCTTTTCGTCTGCCTTCAGACTGGCTTCTCGGTCACCTTTGAGATCGTTTATTGTCGTTTGCGATTCATGTTTTGACTGTTGCAAGTCTTTGATGGTTGCCGCGGCGCTGGCCAGATCGTTCTCCGAAATTTTTCTCGCGCTTGTTTCCCGCTCCAGATCAACTAGGGTCTGGTTTCGCAACGTGAGTTCGTTTCGCAGCGAGTCCAGCTCGCGGTCGCTCGCCTCGAGCACACCTTTGAGGTCCGCAATTTCCTTCTCGAGGTCATCGTTTTCAATGGTCCGTTGGTCGGCGTTGAGATCGTTAACTGTTGCCTGCAATTCGATTCTTGAATGCCCAAGCTCTTCGACAGCCGCCGTGGCGATGGCCAATTTATCTTCCGCAGCTTCTCGGGCACGTATTTCTTGCATCAGACCGGCGTTGAGCTTTTTTGATTGGTTTTCGCTAACCTGCAGCGCTGCGGCATTGCGGGACAACTGTAACTTTTGTCGTGTGATCTCCTCGGCGTTAATGGCTGCGATGCGCCTCAGACTTTCTACTTCGCCGGTCTGTGCGTCGAGCTTATTGCGTAATTCAACGATGTCGTGGTTACGTGCATCTATGTCCCGAAGAGCTCGCATTTTATCGGCGCGAAGATCTTCAAGTCGATCGGCAAGCTGGGAAAGATGTTGCAGTAGTTCGTCGGAGCCGAGAGCCATTTTTGTCGGCATAGAATCGCCGACTGAATTACTTGTCTGTGCCGCTCCGCTCGTAAGCGTTTCCACCCCTTTGGGAACAGCTTTCAGATGCTCAAAATCGGGGTCGGTTCGGCGTCGTCCTTTTCCGTGAAGAGGAATTACGTGCGGCAGAAGTCCCTGTCTGTCTGCAACAGTGCGTACGATATTCTCGCCAATAACGCGCGTTTCGAGACGGTAAGCCTCGACTAGCAGGTCGTCGCATAGCCTATTAATCCGTTCAGGAATTCCACCTGAATAACGGTGAATAAGCGAGATCGCCTCGTTTGCGAGTTTTACAGCATCACTGCCTCCCACCAATCTTAGGCCGTGCCAGACATAGCTCGCCGTTTCTTCTGCAGAATATTTACGAATATTGAAAATGACTCTGCTATCGAATCTTATTCGACTCACAGTCGGTGCGTTGATGACATGGACGAGATCAGCATTGCCGGTAAGTACGACGCTAAACACCCGACGATCTTTGATCACAATTTCGGAGATCCATCGAAGCTGCTCCAGTATTATTGGAGCAGTCAGATGCGCGTTATCAATGATTAACAAGACATGATCGTCGGCAATGCCACGACAAACGAGAAACTCCTTGGTAATGTTCTTCAGTTCGCCCGCCGTGCCGGTAATATTTTTGAATCCGATTTGTGTCAGAAACGCAGCGTAGAATTGCAATTCGCTCTGACAGGTTTCATCGATTTTCACACAATAGATTTGCTCGTCGAGGCCGGAAACGTAACGCTCAATCAACGTGGATTTCCCCGACCCGTCGGCGCCGCAAATGGCAACAAGGGAGTCAGTTTTCGTCGTCGCGTTGACCAGGTGCTCCATCAGGAGCGAATACTGCTCGGTATGAAATAGATGGGTTGGGTCGGAAATACGACCAAAAGGTGGCTGCGTTAGCCCGAAGAAATCGAGATAACTTGGATCAGCAACAGATTGTTCTAGTGATCTTTTCACCCACCGACTACCTTATAATATTTTTATCGTTCGGCAGACCCTTGGTTTCGAAACTATTCCGGTCGTCTTCATACAGACATTTTTCGGCAGTCTCTCAGCTCGGCTCTACCATTATTTTTATACATAATTCTTGTTGTTTGAAAGCTAATCTCACTAAATTATTAGGAGTGTAACGTAACTTATTGAAAATAATAGTTAAAATAGGCTTTCTATTATTGTCACTCTGAAGAAATCTGTCGTGCTGCGCGCGATGAATAGCGACAGGCCGCCAATAGCCCAAGCGCTTTATAGCGGGGTTAAGAGCCAGCAATTCCGTCAAGGTCCCGAATATACATAGGCATCTGGCCTCTGAACACTGGGGCTTTTTTCTAGACAGGGGAAGTCAATATACATTGCGAATACGCATACTTTATACTGTTAGCCGGATTATAAAGATTAGTAGCTGACAACTTATTGTTCACCCAATCAAAGAGGGACACTCATATGATTATTCGATTAGTAGCTATAGCGCTTATGGGATTTGCCGGCTTTGCGGCCGTCGCAAGCGATGACGTTATCGATGTGGCTCCCATAATGACAAGTGACAATACGCTCATGGCTGATAATCCGCGCAAAGGGCGACGCGACGGTCGGCAGGACGATCGGCAGGGCGACCGCGATGATAAACAGGACTGCCGTCAGGAAGAAGGTCGTGTTGGTCATGATAAACGCGACTGTAAACAAGAAAAGCGCAAAGAGGATAACAACGGTACGGAGTCTGAAGCTTAGTCCGAGGCTTGAGTTGTTTAAACGATCGATTTGATTCACAGGAGAATAACTGGACTCAAACCTCACCGGGCATGGGCTGGTTAGCGTTGATTCATTTCTATGGGCCGCTGGAGCCTTGATGCCAGGCTGGCCGATACGGGTTCAGCCGGACATTCTGTAGCATGGATAAATTCAATGAACAGATGCTTGCTTTTGGTTTTTTCGCTTGGGTTCCTGGTCTTGGTTGCATGCGGGAAAGAGGAACAGTCCGAAGCGCCAGCTGCGTTGCCTTTCGATTTGGTCAATACGCCAGTTGGGGATGTTAGTTTTCCGGTAGGGTGCAATGCTGATGCTGCTCCGTTAGTTGAGCGCGGTGTCGCTCTCTTACATCACATGATGTATGACGAAGCGAAATTTGTCTTCGGCATGGCGGACGACCGCGACCCGGAATGCGCCATGGCCTATTGGGGTCAGGCGATGTCTCTAATCCATCCACTTTGGCCTGACGTCCCTACTGCGCCACAATTCGAACGTGGACTAAAAGCAGTAGAGCGATCACTAATGCTTAGCGGACATTCAGATCGCGAGAATGCGTATTTGGAGACAACGCGCGCCTATTTTGAGGATGGTGAGCACCTGACCAAACGTCAACGCCTGGTCAAGTTTGAAAAAGCCTGGGAGGAATTGAGCCAGGCTTTTCCAGAAGACCTTGAAGCTAGAGCTTTTTACTCACTTGCGCTGCGTTCGACGGCTGACATACAGGATAAAACACTCGAAACACAAAAGAAGGCAGGGGCAATTGCCGAAAGCGTGCTTACAGAAATGCCGAATCATCCAGGCGCTCACCACTACATTATTCACGCGTACGACTCTCCGGCATTAGCCGAAATGGCGCTGGTGGCCGCGAATCACTATGGAGAAATTACCCCACGTGTTCCGCACGCTACTCACATGATGACGCACATCTATACAAGGCTTGGGCAGTGGGATAAAGCGGTCGAATGGAACACCATCTCAGCTGACGCAGCGTGGGATCTTTGTCTTCAGTTCGGCGAGATCAATGTGCACTACACGCACGCGTTAGATTACCTCGCCTACGCCTACCTGCAAATCGGTAAAGACCTTGAGGCCGGCCAGGTTTTGAAAAGCGCCGAACAATTGCAGCCGCCGTATAGTGAGACCAGCCGATCCGCAACTGCCTACGCTTTTGCCGCATTGCCCGCTCGGTATGCTCTGGAACGTCGCGACTGGGAAGCCGCTGCACAATTAGAGCCGAGAATTCCCAGCTCATTTCCGTGGCAAAAGGCACACGATCAGTATGTTGCTATCACACATTTTGCTCGAGCAGTGGCGATGTCTAATCTTGGGCGCCCAGATGATGCGACTGCAGACATTGAGGCTCTTAGAGCGTTGCGCATGAGTGTCGCGTCGGACAGCCCATATTGGGCTCAACAAATAGAGATTCAGGAATTATCGGCGCAAGCCTGGCAGGACTTTTCTCGAGGGGACGTAGAGTCGGCGATCGAGGTAATGCAGCAAGCCGCTGCCCTCGAAGCGTCTACTGATAAACATGCGGTTACGCCCGGCGAAGTATTGCCAGCAGCTGAAATGTACGGCGACATGCTGTTAGAGGCTGGCCGATATGAGCAAGCGCTGGCAGCTTATCGGTCCGCGTTGCAGCGTGCGCCACTTCGATTGAACAGCCTTTATGGTGCTGGGAAGGCCGCACTTGGGGTTGGGGATGACGTAGTGGGAAGGGCATACTTTGTTGAATTGCTTTCAATCACTAGCGGTGCAGAAGAACCGCGAAGTCGCATTAAAGAAATCCGCGCCTTTATGGGGACCGGATGACTCGTTTGTCTTAACTGTGAGCCGATAGCCAGTATTTGGCATGACCCTACTGCAGAAAGGCATTGACCTGTCGCGCTACGTTAGCATTTTCACAGGTAGTCCCCATGTGGCCGCAATTGCTGTTGATTTCGACGAGTTCGGCATCAATCAAAGTGGCGAGGTTTTTTGCAGGGACAGGATTGACCATGTGATCCCCAGGTACGCTGACGACTAGCAGCTCTGCTGCGATACCTTTCAGATTGCTTGCGTATTTTTCAGTGCCTGTGTCGAATGCATTGTGACTGATCATTGCCTGGGTTTGTACGATGTAATTATTACCATCGAAATTCTCATTGCCACTGGCATTTTGTTCTAAATAGTCATGCAGGTCCTTACGGGCGACATTTTCAACGAAGTAGTCCGGCGTCCACAACGTCAGCAAGTTGAGTGGTGCCAGTACTGCGGCAATTTGCTGGTTGCTATGGTCGGACTCTTGCAGAACCCTTATGACATTCAAGTGCGTCTGCCACTGAATGACATCATAGGATGTCAAATAGGGCGAGCCATCAATTGCAACCGCCTTTGTCATGTATTTCGGGTACTGTCGAATCCAGTGAAATGTTTGCATACCACCCATCGAAATTCCAATGATGGCGTGTACTGATTGTATGTCCAGTTTTTCGGTGAGCAGACGATGTTGTGAGTGCACCATGTCTGCGATAGTTATTTGGGGGAAAGGTCTTTCTGGCGAATACATACTATTTGATGGCGACGTTGAGACTCCATTGCTCAATGCATCGATAGTTACTACGAAATACTTGTTTGTATCCAGCAGTTTGTTCGGTCCGACGAGCTTGTACTGTTCCAAATCTGATGTCGATCCCATATGCCACGTAGGCATGACCACGACATTGTTTTTTTCAGCATTCAATTTGCCGTAAGTTCGATAGCCTATTCGACAATCGGCAATCACGGCACCGGAAGTGAGTTGAAGGTCATCTAAAATCGCATGCTGCTGCGTTTCTGCCACGCAGAAAGATGACCACAAGAGGGCTGCAAGAAACCAAGGGGAACGAATAGTTATGTATTTCTCCGACAGAGCGACCGAGAGTACTTGAACTGCTCATTCGAATACCAGGTTTCCCCGTCCCCCAACTTTTGATCAAAAGCTGGGGGCGGACTCATATGACCTGACCCTACTAAGGATAAACTCGGTATTGGTATACCGGCGGAACAACGTGGTAGGTGGATTGCAAGAATGACACCAGATCAATCAACTCTTGCACGGTCATATAGCCATTGTAGACATACATGTTTGATTCGCCGCCTTCAGAGACTTTTTCTGCCTCGTACCCCGCAGCCAATTTATGCGACGGATTGATTATTGCGGTCACTAATTCGCCGTAAGTTTTAATCCGCGACAGGTTGCCGCCGAGCTCAACGTAAGGCGGATCGGCGAGAGGGATGGCGGGAAATGTCTCACCGACAACCGTGTGGCATTGGTTGCACTGCATGTAAGCGAAGGTTTCGCGGCCCATGTCAGCATCACCGTCGGGCAGTCGAAAACCAAACTCCGACTTCGCGCTGGGGGTACAACCGACCGAAAGACTCAGCAGTATTAAAAGTAGGGTTGTCGTAAAGAGTTTATTCATCTGATTCACCATTTCGCTCGTCCGAGATAACATATGATCGCGCCAATTGTGTGTTGCTTGCTATAGTGGATGTCCGCAATAGCAGCGCTATAATTACGAATGCCGACCTATGTGCCTGGGTGCGAGACTTCTTAATGAAGGTGCTAACAGACGGCATATACTTTCAAGGGGTTACGATGTTCCAAGTCCTGCCCAACGGGCCAAATCGAATAGACATAGAGTTTGGCGGCAAACTCGACAGTGAAATAGAAGGCACACTGATCCCAGGGCTTGAAATCAAAGCATTTGACCTTGATGAGGCTGATTAAGCCGAACGATGGCTCGCAGGATAGGCAATGGTTAATCGTGGTTGACTTGGCAGAGGAAGGGGCCGTTGACGGGTCCAGTGCCAACGGACAAGCACCGCAACGCGCATCGGAAAAATGGATTGACCGTATCGAATTGGCGATTGCCACGGTTTTGCAACTCGCCATTCTCTTCGTTGTTGTTACCGCATTCTTCGATCGGCTCTGGCTGATTGCATTTTCGGGGTCGGTGGTTTTCATGCTGACCTTTGCTCCGGCTGTCATCGAGCGGCAGCTTCGGGTTCGGCTACCAATTGAGCTAACTTTATTCACCTGCGTTTTTCTTTTCGCAAGCTTCGCACTCGGTGAAGTTGGACATTTCTACGACCGGATATGGTGGTGGGACATACTGCTGCATGCGACTTCGGCCGTGGTTATCGGCCTCATCGGTTTCATAATTATCTACGTCTTCTATATGACTTATCGTGTACGGGTTGCACCCGTGTACGTGGCAGTCATTACGTTTGGTTTCGCGATGACGATAGGTAGCTTATGGGAGATTTTCGAATTTCTCATGGACTGGTTCTTTGATCTAAATATGCAGCGCTCGGGGCTTCTGGATACTATGACTGATCTAATGGTCAATGCGACTGGCGCGTTGATCGCCGCGACCATCGGTTTCTATTACCTGCATCATGAAGACGAATTGTTGGGACGCCGGCTCATCAGCACGCTGATAGAACGTAATCGTAAACGCGCGCGATCGGGTTTCGACTCTACGAAGACCTGACTCTGTGACGACTCGTATACTGATACGAATTTATCGTCATCTATAGATTAAAAATACAGCGTGTATGGTATTTAGCTGGGCCAACGTTCAGCATTGCCGAAGTTTGCGGGTCAAGAGCAGCAATCGTTGTTTGTATTGAGCCGCTTTGTCAGCCGTATACTCGCGGCCAATTTCCGCATCGATGACATCGATCGCGTCTCGATAGCGTTTCTTACACGCTGATCTATCGATTTTCTGCTCGGGTTCTTCCTGCGGTATATCGAGAGTCAGCATTTCTTGGACTACGGGCACCGGTGTAGCGCGCTCAGTTTTCGCTTTAGGCTCCGTCTTCTCTGGTTCCGCAATTTTTTGTAGCATGCATGGCAACTGCGAATAGGCCACATTGCCGTCGGCGTCCGTGCATTTGTGGATTTCGGTTTGTGCGCTTGCCGTGTCGAGCAAAAACAAGACGGCGAGTAACGCGGTAACTTTCACTCTCATCATTTTCTTCTATGTGACCGGGATCAGGTGAATTGATGGTGAGCGGTCTCACTACAGAACCTGCTAAATTTCATTAGGTCATCTCGATTTTTCGCAGGACATGGAATTTGATTTTTCAGCGATCTTAATTGCCTCCTGCACATTGGAGAGGCTGTTGCGTTTCAAAACTAAGGTTCGAGCAATCGATAAGGCGCGGGACTCGCATGCCGCACGCAGGTCAGGATCTTCAATTGTAGTCATGTCTTCAACATGCGATACGCCAATGATTCGACGTATCATTTTGGCGCCGGCGAATCCGAAACTGTCAGCTAAAATTGATGTCAGGTATCTTGAGAGTGAGTTTAATGACTCTTTACTGTTGCTCTGAGGAAAGACGTTTTTCGGATACAGCTCACCTGTTCTTTCACTCAGCCAGAGGTTCTTAAATTCGACTTCATAGGTGCTCCATAACTCAGCGATTACGGTCAGAATCCATCGCGAGTATTCGCTACGGTCGTCGTTTGTGTCAGCATGCCCTGCTTGGGAGCAGTAGGCTATTAGTAGATTGCCAATAATCGCACCGACGTCGAAGCCCATGGGTCCGTAGAATGCAAACTCCGGATCGATAACCCTCACGTCATGATCGGTGACCATTACCGATCCAGAGTGGAAATCACCGTGTAACAGTGTTTGCGAGTTGCTCATGAACTTGTCTTTCAGCTCATTGACCGCTGCCTTTAGTGGTTCGTCCTGCCGTATGCACTGCACAACATCGTCAAGTTGGGGGCTGCTCCATCGATTCAGGTCGGCTGCATAGTAGGGCTCTGTAAATATCCGTTTTTCAGAAATTTGGCACAACGCATGGTTACCGGCGAATAGTGCCGCATCCATTTTCTTTGACGCCGAATCCATCGATAGATCAGACCCGCGAAAATGAATTCTGGCCAAATACTGGCCAAGAGATTCCGCTAATCGGGAATATTGATTTCCCAAGACGAGTCCCTTCCTCAGGATGATATGCGGCGACAGGTACTCCATAACAATTATCGCCTGGTCTTTGTCAAAGTGATACAAGGCTGGTGTTGTTCCCGGGGCGCGTTCTGAGTGCCGGGTGGTAGCCTCGTATTCAAAGAACGCACGCGAAAGAGGTAGTGGCGAGCTGGGCCCCCGAGCACGTATATAGGGTAGCGCTTGCTTAACAATTACAGTGCCTTGATTGCTCTGGACAATGAAAACCAGATTTAAATTACCATCCCCAATCTCGCTAACTTTCCATTCGGAGGCGTTAGGCCCCAGATGCGGGGCGACAGACGACTGCCCGGACAGGTAGTCGGCAACTGTAGTGTTAGTGAGTTCGCGATATTTGGTCGTGCCTGGGTTGGACATTGTTTGGGCTCTGGTTTCTTAGATCAATTCAATTGCGGTCATGTGACTTCCTGTCACTCACTCATTGGTAATTGCAGCCCCCAGGACTCGCTGCACGCCGGCAACATCAACATCAACAGTTACCGTTGACAAAGGCACCCCGAACCAAGGACCGGGTCGGCTATAGTGACGTTCTTCTGCTGCGATGACATCACCGATTGTCATCCCATCAGTTACGACACGGACCGCACGTTTGTCGGTTTTAAACAGTCCCGGATTCAGGACGTAGGCCACTGCCGTAGAGTCATGATTGGGATACCCGTTCGAATACCCGACGGATTGATAGAAACTACGGTAAAAGCGACTTGAGTCAAATAGGAATTCAACGTGCGTGCCGCCTTTCTGCTGTACGGAATCCCACCAATTGTCTGTTACAAGCACTTGTCTTGTTATATCGGCAGGCACCAGGGTCATATTCCAATCTGTCCCCAATACAATATCTGCGGCATGTGGATCGCCTAGAATATTTGCTGAAGCAACTGGAGAAACATTCCCCATCACCTGCAGGACACCACCCATTGCAACAACATGTTTAACATTTTCAGCAAGTTTTGGTTCCAACGCGAGAGCAAGCGCAATGTTAGTCATGGGACCCAATACGATCAAAGTCACTTCGCCTGGGTTATCCATAACGGTTTTAACAATGAACTCCGCCGCGCTGCCGTTAATAGGCTGTGTTTTTGGTAAAGGTAGATCAATCTCTCCCAGTCCATCTTTCCCATGCACGTCAGCTGGTGGTGGGAGTTTCTTCATATACAAGGGATGACTCGCACCTGCTGCGACCGGCACATCTTCTCCCATTATTTCAACCAGACGCAAAGCATTGAGCGTGGCCAAGTTCGTTTCGACATTTCCAAAGATGGTCGTGAGCCCGATCACTTCCAATTGCTCTGATTCAAACGCAAATACAATAGCCAACGCATCATCAACCCCTGGGTCGGTATCAATGATGACTTTTTCCGCACCTAAAGCAACGCTGGGGACGGTCAGGTAGATTAAGTGGAGAAGCGTAAGAACAAAGGAACCTCGGACTTGAGTTAGCATAGCAACCTCGCGGCGTGATCAAATATTATTGCTTACACCATCCTTGCACGTTTGCGTAAAGTCAATCGGGTCGAACCAGAAAACGCTTAATTGCACGTATGCTAAGGTGGCCGAAATCGTGCCAAATATCACGAAATAGGGATCTCCTGGCGATGGTAACGCAAGCAACAGCATCGAATAGTATGCGAGTGTTTCTAGATAAATTTTCGGCGGTTAATAGCGTGGTGTGTCGACTATTTAAATACCTCGCTGGTTTTTTGATGTTTGGTATGTTGTTAGTCGTATTTCTGCAAGTGGTATTTCGATACGTCCTCAATGATTCGCTCGGATGGACGGAGGAAATATCCAAAACACTCATGGTGTGGATGGCCTTTCTCGTCGCCCCAGCCTCATACAGGGCTGGCGCGAATGTCAGCATTACAATTTTCATTGATGCGTTGCCGGCCTTCACAGCACGATTGTTGAGCATCGTCCTAAATTGCCTCGTGTTGTGGATTGCCACTGTGCTTTTCTACTATAGCTTCGGCTTTGTTGAGCGCGGTATGTATTCAATGGCAGCCAGCTTACCTTTGAAGACGGCGTGGTTTTACCTGGTCGTGCCAATAACTCTAGGCGTACTAATGCTGGTCTCGTTGGAGCAATTATTACGAGATATCTTAAAGTTGATTTACCCCAGCGAGACATTTACACACCCAAGCAACGTCAGCGCAGCGAAGAGCGATTAGATTCGAGCATGTCATTTTCGTACATTTGGATATTCCTCATTCTTCTTGCATCGTCGATGCCCGTTGTATACGCGCTAATCATCGGTCCGGGCTTGAGTTTGATGCTCGACGGTAATGGCAAGTTGCTAAACGTCCTATTGTCGCGCTTATACAATGGAATGGATTCCTTTCCACTGATGGCCCTGCCGTTCTTCATTTTCGCGGGTCAAGTTATGAATGTTGGTGGGGTGACGTCACGTATTGTGGATTTTAGCCAGTCGATGATAGGGCATAGGCGCGGCGGACTAGCGCAAGTGAATATATTTTCGTCGATGCTGTTTGCCGGATTATCAGGCTCTGCAGTTGCTGATGCTTCGGCATTAGGAAAAATCTTCATACCCGCTATGGGGAAGGGCGGCTACAGTCGTTCATTCGCAGCGGCAGTTACGGCGGCATCATCAGTAATTGGCCCGATAATTCCTCCATCGGGAATTATGATCATGTATGCGTTTGTTATGAACGTTTCTGTCGCGGGTCTTTTTGCCGCCGGTATCGTGCCTGGTCTTTTGATCGGTATGGCTTTAATGGCGACAACGAGTGTTCTTGCGAAAAAACATAACTTTCCAATTGCGAATGAACGCGCCAGCTGGCGTGTTCGTGTCTCAGCTTTGCGTAAGGCATTTCCGGCACTGTTGGCGCCGGTTATATTGCTGGGTGGAATTCTTAGCGGGGTATTCACGCCCACCGAGGCTGCTGCAGTTGCGGCATTTTATGCGATTATTGTTGCGGTATATTTTACCCGCCTGCTTAAACTGCGCGATTTATCGTCAATCTTTGTTGCGTCTGCGCTGCAATCCGGAGTTATATTGCTATTGGTAGGTGCCTCTGTTGCATTCGGTTGGATCATCACGGTATCGGATTTGGCAGGAACTGTTTCTAGTGGCATGTTCGGGTTAACCGATAACCCTTATGTTCTGCTTTTGCTCCTGAATATTTTCTTGCTGGTTGTTGGCATGTTCCTCGATGCTGGCCCAGCGATTCTGGTGCTCGGTCCGGTGCTGGCTCCTGGCTTCCTGGCGATGGGGATCCATCCGTTACATTTTGCGATTGTTATGTGTGTCAATGTGACCGTGGGCCTCGCGACGCCACCTCTCGGCCTTGTTCTCTTTGTAAGTGCGGAGGTGGCCGGGGAGCGGGTTGAGAAAATTGCACTCAAGATGCTGCCCTTTCTCGGTGTCGAAATACTGGTTATCTTTCTGATTACCTACTTCCCTGTATTGTCTATGACTTTGCCGCGGCTACTTGGATACGCTGATTAATTGAAAACGACCTATATAATTATCGTGGTTCTTTGCTTGGCTGGAGTTCTGTCTTCCGTGGACCCTTCGACAGAAGCCTTTGTGATCAGAATGTCACTTCTTGGTTCGTCCTCCGATGAGGACTTTGATGGGGCGCTCGCTTTTAAAGAATACGTCGAGACAGAGAGTGAAGGCGCGATTATAGTCGAGCTATATCCTTCGGGTCAGTTCTGCTCATCGGAACGTGAATGTCTGGACTTACTGCAGGCCGGCTCTCTGCAAATATTCATGTTTACAACCGGTGGTTTTGGCAGCGTTTTTGGTCCTGCACAGGCCCTCGATCTTCCATACATGTATGCGGATGACGCAATCGCGGAGTGCGTTCTTAGCGGCACGATTATTGAGGACTTACAAAGTGCGATTGATGACAAAGGGCTGTCGATTCGTCTTATGGTTACGTCAAACACTGGGGGATGGCGAAACTTTGCGACTACGAATTCGCTGATTAAAGTTCCCGAAGATATCCACGGTCGCAGAATTCGTACGATCACAGCACCGATGCAGCAAGAGTTCGTGACTCAAATGAATGGCAACGCAACACCTATTGCGTGGTCAGAAGTTTACACGGCATTGGCAACGGGTGTGGTTGATGGTACCAAGAATGGAATCGTGGACATTGTTAGTATGCGACTACATGAACAAATACGTTATTACACCCTGGATAAGCATACCTATATGGGTGGTCTGTGGTTTTTCTCTACAGAGAGCTGGCAAGAATTGGCCATTGAAAATCAGACAATTGTCCAGCAAGGATTTGAACGTTTAAAGGCGGTTGCGGGTGAATCAATTAAGCGCCGTGAAATCGAGTCCTATAAGATCTTTGTTGATTCAGGTGGGGTTATTTATGAGCCAGCCCCATCTCAGAAGAGGTTGTTCCAAGAGGCGGCTCAAGGAATGCGAACGTGGTATTCAGAAACATATGGAAATGAGTGGTTGTTAAAGGTTGATAGAAAGGTCGAGAGTTGCAAGACGAATGCGGAATAACAATTGAACCGGGTGAAGGTGATGAGTAACTACGATATTAAGCTGCAGAAGACATCTGTCTTGTTCGTCGCCTTTTGTTTCTGTGTGATCTCTGTTGCAGCGTGCTCGGGTCCGCAATCAGACGAGCAGTTGGATCCCGGGATAGAAGCTAATGCAAAAAAACCTATAGCGAACGAGACGCTGACTGAGTCTACAGATACAGGGGAAGAGCCGAGCGAGACCTTGATGTCATTGGACGATTTGTTGCCTGCACAGTTTGCTAACTTAACCGCT
Source organism: uncultured Woeseiaceae bacterium (assembly GCA_905480215.1). GTDB lineage: Bacteria > Pseudomonadota > Gammaproteobacteria > Steroidobacterales > Woeseiaceae > UBA1847. The sequence goes on from CAJQPL010000072.1 coordinate 21,902, forward strand.
CCCTGGGTCGGCGACCTGGATGGTATGGTGGAGCGGCGCATGATCCGCGTACTGGTCGTTTCGGGCGGGCCGCAGTTTTTTTATTACAACGGTAAGCCTCGTGGAATGATATCGGAGCTTCTGCAATTACTGCAGCAGGAGTTAAACGTTGGCTTAAGCCGCCGGCTTGATCAGGTTGAGATAGTCCCTATGCCAGTCAGTCGTGACCGGCTAATCGCGGCGCTGCTCAGTGGTCAGGCAGATCTCGTCGCCGCTGATCTCACAATTACGGAAGATCGCTCCGAACTGGTTGACTTTTCTACTCCATTCGTCCGCAACGTTAACGAAGTTGTCGTCTTTGCACCGGGCGAAGGGGATGATATCGCGTCGATGGATGATTTGGCAGGCCGCAGCGTATATGTTCGGAAATCCTCAAGTTATTTCGAGCATCTAACTGAGTTAAATGTTGATCTCATAAGTCGCGGACTGGCCCCTATTCAAATCGATCTGGCAAATGAACTTCTGCGAGCACAGGATATTCTAGAGATGGTCAATGCCGGTCTGATTACAGCGACTGTTGTCGACAACCACAAAGCGAGTTCCTGGTCGAAGATTTTACCTGGCCTGCGAGTCAGAGATGACCTGGTCGCGCACTCTGGCGGAGAGATTGCATGGGCATTTCGCAAAGACAGCCCACAGTTGGCGGCAATCATCCACGACTTTGCACGCGGTCATCGACAGGGCACGTTGATCGGTAACGTACTGATTGAGCGATATATGGAGAACCTTAATTGGGTTCGAAATTCGACCTCGAACCGGGGAGTTGAAAGGCTAGGCCAGCTGGTTGAGTATTTCAATATCAGCGCAGCGAAAAACGCTTTTGATCCGTTGATGCTGGCAGCGCAGGCCTACCAGGAGTCAGAACTGGAGCATGAACGCGAAAGCGCAGCAGGCGCTGTTGGAATTATGCAGATTAAACCGTCGACAGCCGCTGACCGCAATGTTGGTATTCAAGATATTTCGAAGCCGTCTGACAACATAGAGGCGGGCGCCAGGTACATGCGCTTCCTGATGGACAGGTATTTTGCCGATCCTGAGATGGAGGAGATACAGGGATGGTTATTTTCCTTGGCAGCTTACAACGCCGGGCCTGCGAAAATTCAGCGCTTGCGGAGGCAGGCGACCGTAGAAGGATACGATCCCAACGTGTGGCTGGACAATGTCGAAGTGATAGCGGCGCGTAAGATTGGCCGAGAGACGGTCCGTTATGTGAGGAATGTCTTCAAGTACTACGTTGCATACCGACTGTCATTCGATAAGCGAGCGAGTCGGCAATTGATTGATAAGAATAGCGTAATGCAACCTTCAAATGCATCAGAGCGGGGCGGGACGTGACGTGGTCCTGGAAGCTCGGACGAGTCGCCGAGATTAATGTCTATGTCCACGCTACGTTTTTCATTCTTATTGGTTGGATAGCTCTAGGCTACTGGGAAGCGGAGGGCAGCGTGCTTGCGGTGCTACGCGGTATCGGATTTATCCTCGCACTCTTCGCTTGCGTGCTTCTGCACGAGCTGGGGCACTCGTTAACCGCGCGTCATTACGGCATTCGTACGCGACGAATAACGCTGTTGCCCATTGGTGGCATTGCGAGCTTGGAGCGAATGCCAGAGGATCCGCGAGAAGAGATGATTGTGGCACTGGCAGGACCAGCGGTGAACGTGGTCATTGCCCTGCTGATCTGGTTCTGGATCAGCGTTACTGGTGGTTTCTCGCCGTTTGATTCTCTCGGCATCACCAGCGGAGTGCCCCTTGAGCGGTTGTTGGTTATTAATATCATGCTCGCGGTGTTTAACATGTTGCCGGCGCTTCCGATGGATGGCGGCAGAGTTTTTCGAGCCGCTTTGGCAATGCGTATGGATCACTATCAGGCAACTCAAAAGGCCGCACGGTTAGGTCAGGGGTTCGCTCTGTTTTTTGTATTTATGGGCTTGCTCTACAACCCGTTTCTGATATTTATCGGCTTATTCGTTTGGATCGGCGCAGCGACTGAACTGCATACAGAGCAGATGAAGACGGTAGTGGCCGGGGTGACCGTGGGTGAGGTCATGCAAACAGACTTCAAGACGCTGGCGGGCAATGATTACTTATCTCATGTTGTTGAGCTGACCCTTCATGGTAGCCAGAAGGACTTCCCTGTTTTGAGTGGCAAAGATATTGTGGGAGTACTGACGCAAGCAGACCTGTTAAAAGGGCTGACGGCAAAGGGCAATGCGGCCAGAGTCGATGACTGGATGCAAAAAGGTGTTAAAAGCATTGAAAGTAGCGTTCAACTTCAGGCTTATTTAGAAACCTTATCGGACCCTCTGCTGCGCCTGCAACTGGTCACCGACCATGACCGATTAGTAGGAATTGTTGATTTCGATAATTTTTCGGAGTTCGTACGAATTCAGACAGCACTTAATTCAACAGCAGCAGATGAAATGCGAAATTAACCCATGCGGATTCGTTTGAAGTCTGTTTTAGCTGTTGATCAGTCTGCGTCGCTCACTTCCATTTCGACGGGCGACTGAAACCATTCCGGTTTCACGACTAACAAGTCGCATTCTAAGTGTTCTAGTGTTCGTTCCGCTGATGCACCGACATACAGACGCCTTAATCTATTTCTGGAAATTGCGCCCATGATCACGACCGATGCCCCAATTTCGTTAGCGAGTGCCGGTAATTCGTTCTGAATCAGACCGGAAGCCAAGTGCGCATGACTGCGTGAAATACCAAATTGCTCTGAAATTTCTTCGAGTTTTTCTTGATGGCTCTCGGAGATTTGGTCCTCGATTCCTGGCACCGCTACAAATGTGGGGCCGAACGCTGTACCTGCACCTGCCGTTGCCGCTATGACTGCGGTCGCATCAAACGAATGAAATGCATGCAGATCTCCGTCGACGTCCTCAGCAATCGATTTACCTAGTTGCAGCATTTGATGGTCCAAAGATGCTGGCTTGTCATGTTCATTGAATGGGTCAATTGCAGCAATGATTTTTGGGTCCGCCGCTGCATCACCTGGTTTCACAAGCCATAAAGGAATTTGGCACGCTCGAATCAGATTCCAATCCGTATTGGAGAAAATGGATCGGTTTAGACCTGAGTGATGATGCGTATCCTTGAATACGACATCTGCCTTGAGTTCGTTGGCCTGTCTAATCACACCTTCGTGAAGCGGCTTATCCCATACGGCAGTGGTTTCGACGTTGAGCCCCTCGCTTCGTAGCGGCGCGGCCATTAACTCCAGGCTTTCTTTCTGCCGTCCCAGTGCATGCTCGCGATACTTGGCAAACTTTGCAGGTTCGAAAAACGGCCCGCTCGTTAGATATTCATTGTAGTAGCAAATAAGGAGATCTAGCGATGCGCCGGATTTCTTGGCAATCCAGGCCGCGCGCTCAAGAGCGGGTTGGGTTTTTGAAGTGGGGTCGATTACACAGAGTATTCGGGAGAAGCTTGCCATCTGATCACCTTTTGTCGTTACGTTGTAACATCAGTGTGAAAATCGTACGAGAGCGCGCCATCTCTGTCAATACGGCATGCTGCGTACACCACTCTGGAAAGTACTTACTTTATTTGGTGATTGTCGACTGAGGTCCTGAATAGATCCGGTTTAATAATCAATAGATCGCAAGGTAAATCCTCAAGGATTCGTTCAGCCGTCGCGCCGATAAAAAGGTGTTGCCAACGGCTCCTCGCGACCGCGCCCATGATGACTAAATCCGCGCCAAGTTTTTCGGCGAGAATTGGCAATTCCTCGCTGGCCAGGCCGCTCATCAGGTGCTGACGATTGATCGGGATTTTGTGAAAGTCGACGATTTCAGAGAAGCGCGCGCCGTGTTTCGCACGCATATCTTTTTTGATTTCGTCATAGGGGAGAGAGACTGGCAGATATGCGTTGGCGTTCGCATCCGCAAGCGCGTCAGCAGGATTGTATGAGTGGAAAGCATGTAGTTCTGCACCGATTGAATTCGCGAGGGATTTTCCCATCAGCAGAATTCTATCGTCCAGCGCAGCAGGTTTATCATGGTGGTGCATGGGATCTATTGATGCAACGATCACCCCCGGTTGCGGGACGCCCGTTGATCGCACTAGCCATAAGGGGATTGGACAATGACGAATCAGGTTCCAGTCTGTATTGGTCATCAAGGCGCGATTGAGGGCGGTGTGATGGTGAGTGTCTTTGAAGACGACGTCGGCATCACAGGCCTGAGCATGTCGAACGATTCCTGCATAGAGTGGTCGGTCCCAATCCAGGCTGACGGTGACTCGCAAATTGCGCTGACGCAGGGCTAACGCATATTCCTCGAGTCGCTGCCGAATTGGCTCGCTGATTTCCTTACGGACGTCCTTTAGCCCAATTGAATCTATTTGTTTGTCGCCGACGTCGTTCTCGCCGTAAAGGCAAGCAAAAAGTTCGATTTCAGCACCGATTTCATTTGCCAACCAAGCTGCTTTATTCATCGCAGGCTGCTGTGAGCTGGTTGGGTCGATAAGGCATAGAATTTTGCCTATGTCTTTCATTTCCGTCTCTTTCCTACGCTTGTATCTGATGATGCTGGAATGATAGTAGTCAGAAGCGGTTCGCAAAATACGACTTGACCCTTAGTTATTGTCGGCAATCACCTATTGCGCAGCTTCAATGTCGTCATAATTAATGTACGGACAAATACGGATTTTCGTCCAGAAGCAAACCGACTAACCTCTCCCAATTCATAATAAGGGTGGAATGATGCCAGAACCGTGGACCGATCAATTTAGAGAGAAACTACTTGCCAACAAAGACGAGCTGCAACAGCGGCTCGCTCGGATCGAGGAGAACCACCGCCGGCCGTTGGCGCAGGATTCAACGGAACGTGCGACAGAGCTCGAAGACCTTGATGTGGTAGATGCTCTCGGCAATGAGGCTCGCTTTGAGCTGCGTCAAATTACCGCGGCGTTGGCAAGGATTGAGGGGCAGAAGTATGGAATCTGTGAGGCTTGCGGCGAAGCAATTATAGAGGCTCGCTTACTCGCTTATCCACATGCGGCAAATTGCATCGACTGTGCGACAGATAAAGCGCCTGCTGGTGTTCCTCAGCATGCTGCGGAAGAATGATCTAGCCCTATGCGAGCGCTGAATTGACCTTAGCAACGAAAGAAAGCGACGGTTCTTCAGTGTCACAATTGTCTGAGTCTTTCTACAAGTCATTGGTTGAATCCGCGCCGGATGCAATGATCATCGTCGATCGATCCGGCAGGATTTGTGTGGTGAATGTACAAGCAGAGAAAATGTTCGGTTACTCTCGCGAACAATTGTTGAATCGGTCAATTGAAATACTGCTCCCGGAGCGCATGCGCCGATCTCACCAGGCGTTGCGCCAGACCTATATTGCTGCGCCTCGATTGCGATCGCTGGGAAGTGCTCAAGAGTTGTACGGTCGTCGCCGCAATGGATTCGAATTTCCGGTCGAGATCAGTTTGAGCCCACTGCAAACGACTGACGGGCTATTCGTATCCAGCATAATTCGGGACATATCTGATCGTCGGGAAATCGACAAGACCCTAAGTGATGCCAAAGTTGAAGCTGAACGCGCGAATAAGGCAAATAGCGCGTTCCTGGCGGCGGCCAGTCACGATCTGCGGCAGCCTGTGCAGGCGCTGAGCCTCCTCAGCGGGGCGTTGCGGCGTACGGTGACGGAGCCGAAGGCATTAGAAATGCTGGAAGTACAGGGACAGTCACTCAGTGCGATGACCAATCTCTTGAATTCACTGCTCGATATCAGCCGATTAGATGGCGGCGGTGTTACACCGGATATCGAGGAGTTTCAGATAAATGACTTGATCGACCATCTTTCCACTGAGTTCTCACGACAAGCAATGCAGAAAGGACTTAGTTTCAATTCGACGACATGCGATGCGATTGTGCGGAGTGACCGGAACCTGCTGACGGAAATTGTGCAAAATCTCGTTTCTAACGCTATTCGCTATACAAATGATGGGTGCGTGACGCTCGATTGCCAAATACATGATGGCAATATTCAGATAGCTGTGATCGATACTGGTATCGGAATTGAGGCTGACCAGTTGGGGAAGATTTTTGACGAGTTCCATCAATGCAACTCACGTGGTGCTGCAAATCAGGGATTCGGCTTAGGCCTCGCAATTGTGAGCCGCCTGGCTGATTTACTCGAGCATGAGATTAGCGTTTCTTCAGAACCGGGCAACGGATCGAATTTTGCGGTTTCAGTCCCGTTCGTCAGGGCTTCTGCATCGAGCCTCGATGAAGAGCAAATCAGGAATGACGCGGCCGAATCGAAACCAGGTGGTGCCTGTGTCCTCCTCGTGGAGGACGACCTAAAGGTCGCCGAATCGCTAAAGATGCTGTTTGAGTCGGCTGGCTATAAGATTGGCATTGCCTCGTCGAAGCAGGAGGCGATCGCCAGCATGAATGATATCGGTGCAGCGCCCGATGTGATTGTGTCTGACTATCACTTAATTGGTGAGTCGACAGGAGTTGACACAATCGTCGCGTTGCGCAAACTTGCTGACACTATGATTCCAGCAATAATAGTTACCGGCGATACATCCAAATTGGTGAACGATGCCTGCGATGTTAAGAATTGTGCAATTCTTAGCAAGCCTGTGGATCCGGACGAACTAATAAGCATGGCGACTAACGCGATCTCAACTGGCGTCGTGCCATGCTAATTGCAGAAGCGTTCTATAACTAGCTGCTTATCTCACAATCCGAGTTAACAGCGGTGAAAGGATGAGCGGCAGTATGCTCATCGGAATGATGATGAGCCAGCCTTGCCATCCTGGGTCGGTCAAGCCGAGAACTGTACTCAGTATCGGTGTGTAGATTGCAAGAAGGATCAACGCCAGGCATAAAGCAACGGCTGCCCAAATCCAAATATTTGCGGTTATATCATTGGAGTAAATACGCTGTGCGTCGTCGCGCATGTTGAAGACGTGTACCAGTTGTGCAAGAGCAAGCGTACAGAATGATACGGAAACTGCGCGTTCGATTGGGAATTGAAAGTAAATTAACGAAATGGACATTGCGCCTAAGACCGAGGCCGAGATGACGCCGCCAAACAGCATAATTCGAATCCAATGAATTCGTGTTAATAACGGTTGATCACTTGGTCGCGGCCGCTCCAGCATTTGTGATGGCGACCCTTCTCCGACACCCAGCGCCAGCGCCGGAAAAATGTCCGTAACTAAATTCAAGAATAGAATCTGTAACGGCAACAATGGCAGCGGAGCGCCCACGATAGTTGCCAAAGTGACGACAAGAATTTCGCTGATATTGCAAGACAACAAATAAACGACAAACTTGCGAATGTTCTCGTAGATCGCTCGCCCTTGGGCAACCGCGACAACTATGGTGTTAAATTCATCGTCCAGAAGCACCATGTGTGAGGCTTCTTTCGCGACAGCGGTGCCGCGAATTCCCATTGCCACTCCGATATCGGCCTTTTTCAGCGCCGGCGCATCGTTAACACCATCACCGGTCATGGCAACCACTTCGCCGCGCTGTTGGTAGTGACGAATCAACGCAAGCTTTTGCTCGGGCAGGGCGCGAGATATTACCGCCGCGTTCTCGACTGCATCATTGTCCTTGTCACGCAGGAGATCATCGAGTTGTGGACCATCGACAAATGCTGCGGCATTACTTGATTCCGTAGCAATTCCCACGTCGAATGCAATTTGTTGTGCGGTTGCAAGATGATCACCGGTCACCATGACAATTGCGATACCAGCGTCGTGACATTGTGCGATGGCCTCCTTCACACCTTCGCGTGCTGGGTCTTCAATCCCAACAATGCCTAACAGGATGAGATCCTCTATCCTGTCGTCATCGGTGTCAGATTGTGCTTTGTAAGCAATTGCCAGTGTTCGCAGACCTTGATTGCCCAGTTCATTTGTATGACTCAGCCATTCGTCGCGCTTTTCGGCATCGAGCGGCGACTCGCCAAGCGCCGAGCGCGTTGCATTGCACAAGGAGAGCACGGACTCCGGTGCGCCCTTGATGGCTATGAAGGGCTTCGATTTCTGCAAATGATATGTCGCCATAATCTTACGTTCTGGATCGAACGCGACTTCGGCTTGCCGTGGCATGCGCTGTTCCAGATCGTTCTTCTGCAGGTCGTAATTCAGTGCAGCGCGAAGCAACGCAAGTTCGGTCGGATCACCGACGGTGTGTGTTTTTCCGTCAGGCGTGTTCCGAATTGACGCGTTGTTGCACAATGCAGCGACCTCAAGCATTTCACGAATGAGGCGAGCAGAATCATGCTCGATATCAGCACCATTTTTTGAATCGAGACCTGAAGATTGCAATGCTTTACCTTCGACAAGTGTCTCGATACCGGCAACATACATCGCAGTCACCGTCATTTGATTTTCGGTTAACGTGCCCGTTTTGTCCGTAAGAATTATGCTGGTCGCGCCTAAGGTCTCAACAGCCGATAATTTGCTTATCAATGCGTTTCGCTGCGCCATCCGCATCATCCCTCGCGCTAGCGCGATGGTGGCGACAATGGGTAAGCCTTCTGGAATTGCTGCAACTGCCAGCGCAATTGCGACCTCAATGGCCAAAAATGTATCGCGCCCGGAAAAAACACCGACCGCCGCAATAAGTGCTGCGATGATGATTACCGCGACTGCGAGTCGTTTGCCGAGCATGTTCAGGCGTTTCTCAAGTGGCGTTTTTTCTGACTCGGCCTGCGTTGCAAGCGTCGATATGCGCCCCAATTCAGTATTCAGCCCGGTGTCGACCACAACACCTTTTGCGGATCCGCGGGTGATTCCAGTGCCTTTGAAGATACAATTGCTGCGTTCCGCTATTCTGACCTCTGCATCGATCTCTCCGGTCTGCTTGGCAATCGGCATCGACTCGCCGGTAAGCATGGATTCGTTTAACTTCAGCCCGGCCGCTTCGAGCAGTCGAACGTCGGCTGAAACTGTATCGCCGCTCTCAAACAATACGATATCGCCAGGTACTAACTTGTCGGCTACTACTAGTTGCACGATGCCTTCACGCAGTACTTTTGTCTCAACTCGACCGAGATCTTTGAGCGACTCCATTGATCGTGTAGCACGCCATTCGGTAGTGAAACCGATTCCGCTATTGAGAAGTACTACGGCCAGGATAGCGATGCCCTCTACGGGTTCGGAGAATGCGAATGCGATCACGGCTGCACCGATAAGCAGCGCTGTGACTACGCTCCTCAGTTGATCGAGAATCATTGATAGGAGCGAGCGGGGTAATGCCTCGGGCAACTGATTAGGACCGCAGCGGAGTAATCGCTCGGCAGCTTCCGCCGAAGACAGGCCAGTGGTCGGATTGGTAGCGAGGTCGCCGAGGACGGTTTCGACACCGCGCGCCCAATACTCGGCGCTACGAATCATCGCAAAACAGCGGGTTTCCTGCGGCCTCGTGCCAATGACAAATCTGCTCCCAAGCATCCTGCGCCGATTCCGCATACGAGAAGAGATCCCTATCCTTTGCGTCGATCACGCCCTCATCAATCAAAAAATCGAGGTTAATCGCCTGTTGCCAAAACGCTTCACCAACAAGAATTATGGGTAGGGGATCTATGGTTCTCGTTTGAACGAGCGTTAGGGTTTCAAAGAGTTCATCCAGGGTGCCAAAGCCGCCCGGAAAATTGACCAGGGCCTTTGCTCGCAATAGGAAGTGCAGCTTTCGAATCGCGAAATAGCGGACGGTAAAGCACAAATCGTCTGATACGTAAGGATTGACATGTTGTTCGTTGGGCAGCGCGATGTTTAGTCCGATGTTCTTTGCGCCGACGTCGAAAGCGCCACGGTTTGCTGCTTCCATGATGCCGGGGCCGCCACCTGTCAATAACGTTACGCGGCAATCGCTTGGGCCACCACCGGCACGACCGACGATAGCGCCAAATTCGCGTGCAATATCGTAATAGATAGCTTTCCTGGAGACCTGTTCTGCAATCTTCAGGCGTGCAGCAACCGCCACATCCGCCTCATCGGCACGGCCCTCTCGCTGCAGTTGAAGAAGGTTCCGATCCGCTACATCTGGAGCGACGATCCGTGTTCCACCGAAAACAACGATGGTGTGCTCGACGCCCGCGTTGCGCAGATATATATCCGGTTTCAGAAAATCAAGTTCGAGTCGAACACCACGGACCTCGTCTCGATTCAAGAATGTCAGGTCTCGGTCAGCGCGCAGTTTGCTCGCACCTTGGCCTTTAGATCTCAATGATTTGTCCTAACGAAGCTATCTTCGTCGAGGCCTTATATTTGGAATTTATCGCCGTGGCCAAGGTTCGCTGGGCATGTGGCTCACCGTGAACGAGGTAAAGTGGCGGTCGATTCTCATACGCCGCATACCATTCAATAAGGTCTGCTTGGTCCGCATGAGCGGAGAGGCCACCAACCGTGTGAACTTGGGCTCGAACCGGATGTTTTTCACCCCAGAGCTTGATTTCGTCAGCACCATCGACGATGCGACGTCCGAGTGTGCCATATGCCTGAAAGCCGACGATGATCAAGTGGCACTCGGGTCGGCTAATATTATATTTGAGGTGATGGTGAATTCGACCGCCGCTACACATCCCGCTACCGGCAATAATAATTGCGCCCGATCGAATCGTATTGATAGCCATCGACTCTTCAGTCGATCGTGTCGCCTGAAAGTTGGGGAGATTTGGTTGGTTTGAAACCGGACCAAATAACTTGGCACCGTAAAGGTGCCGATAGTTTGCATACGTTTCCGTCGCGCTAATCCCCATAGGACTATCGAGAAAAATATCCCATTTCCCTAGCTGCCAGTCTTCGTAATGCTCGGCCATTAAGTACAATAGGTCTTGCGTCCGTCCAACGGTGAACGCGGGAATCATAATGTTGCCTCGCGCAGCGCTTGCCGTCTTAAATATGCCTTGCAGTTCGACTAATGTTTCCGGGAACGGACGGTGAAGGCGATCGCCGTACGTACTTTCCATTAATACAGCGTCGGCAGACCGAAGACGAACGGGTGGATTCATTACGGGCGCGTCCCGGTGGCCGAGATCGCCGCTAAACACCAGGGTTTTGGAGTTATTATTCTGTCGGTATTCAAGCTCGACGATTGCGGAGCCGAGGATATGGCCTGCATCGTGAAAGCGGAGTATCAGTCCCGGAACGATCTCAACGTCCTGTTTATAGCGAGTGCCGGTAAATCTTGCCGCGCAAGCCTCACCATCCATACGTGTATACAGCGCTTCAAGCGGAGGCAGATCTTTCTTTGCCCGTCTCCTATTCTCCCACTCAACCTCTTTTTCGTTGATATAACCCGAGTCCGGCAGCATGATTTCGCAAAGATGATGTGTCGCCGCTTGTGCGTAAATGGGGCCTTCATATCCACGCTTAATGAGTAACGGAAGGCGACCGGAATGGTCAATATGCGCATGGCTTAAGACAACGGCGTCTATTTCATCTATAGCAAAAGGAAACGGATCACTATTTCGCGATTCGTCGGCGCGACTACCTTGAATCAGGCCACATTCAAGTAAAATGCAGTGATCAGGTGTTCGAACAAGGTACATGGACCCTGTTACCTGTTCAGCAGCGCCGAGTATTTGCAGTGTAAGCGTCATAGTTTCTGTCACGCGAATATTATATCCCAATGATAAACTTTCCATGCGGGCTATGTCGTAGCAATACGTACTTTTACGCGTTGTACCTGGGTCGCCTGTCGCACATATTATTAGCTGCTGAATAATTCATCGCAGGGGATAGATGTGAGCCTTAACTCTACACTTCATGAAAAACCTATTTGGGTTGTCGTCGCCGATGCGTCCAAGGCGATCGTATATACGAGGGACACTCGGCGTGGCCCGCTTGAAGAACGCGATGTGTTCGAAAATAGTGTGGTACGCGAGAAGACGTCTCAATTTTTGTCGGATAACGGCGGCCGTAGTTTCGATAGTCACGGCTCCGGACGACATACTTTGACGAGCGAGAAGGCGGACCCCAAACAACAATACGCGAAAGCATTTGCCAAAAAGGTATCCCAACATATCGTGGATGCAATAAGCGGCGGGACATGTCGGGATTTTGCGCTAGTATCTGCGCCGCGATTTTTGGGCTACTTGCGCGAGGCGTTACATGCTGCGCCCAATGCGGTGCCTTACGTGACAATCGACAAAGATATGGTCGCACAGGACAAAGAGACGATCGAAAGACTGCTGCAGCGAGCTTTGGACTGAGGTCAAATCCAGCGTGAAGGCCATTCCTCATGCATTGGCGAGTTGTGCCAGTAAAGCTGGGCCAAGATAATAAGTTATGGCTCGCGATCTAACGCGAATCGCACAGCACTCAGGGTTAGTGGCTCATTCTGCTCGATTATTCCTCTAGTCGAACAGACGTAATAAACCACTCGGGCTTCACCACCAAAAGATCGCACGGCAGCTTATGCAGCACTTTTTCGGTGGTGCTACCGATAAAAATTCGTTGCAGCGCATTTCTCGCTATGGATCCCATTACTATGAGACCGGCGTTAGTGTCTTTCGCCACTTCCGGGAGCAGGTGCTCTGGTCGACCCGACATCAAGTGAATATTTTCCTGCTTGATTTCGTAGTTCTTCAGCTGCAGATCCATGCGTTTAGCATGACTTTTTCGTATTTCTTCACGAGCACCTAGATCGGGTATTAGTCCGGCGTCTGGCTGCATTACGGGGATGGACGTAATCGGGACGAAAGAGTGGAATGCGTGGAGCTCGCTATTGGACTTCTCCGCCACGAACGCGGCTAATTCCAGAATCTGTTGATCCAACTCAGAATATTCGTCATTCTCGTGCGTAGGATCCAAACTTGCTAGAACTGTTGCGTTCGGGTCCCAGGCGCCGGATTTAGTGAGCCAAAGAGGCACCGGGCACAGGCGAACCAGATTCCAGTCGGTATTCGTGAACAGAGCTCGTCCAATACTCGGATAGTAGGTTGTTTCTTTGATGACGAACTTAGGTCGTGTTCGTAGAACGTGACGGATGATCCCTTCATCAACTGGTGTGTCCCATGCCACGTTGATTTCGACGTCCAGTCCTTGCTTTCTCAGCGCTCCTGCGATTTCTTCTAAGCCCTGACGAGATTCACTTACCGTCGTGTTCTGCGATTGTTCAATTGCGATAGTGTCGAGGAATGGATAAATGGTGAGAGCTTGTTGATAATCGCAAATGAAAAGATCAAGACCGAGCCCGAATTTGTTGGCGAGCCATGCGCCTCGCGAAATACTGGCTTGGTCGCTCGGTTTAGTCGGGTTGACTACGACAAGTATCCGATCTCCGTTTTGTTTCATGGTTTCTTCTCCAATGTAATGCAAGCTATCAACCGCCTAAAAACGATTAAACACATACCCGAACCGTACTATATGCGCAATGGTGATGTCCGCAAGCCAGATCGCTGCACGCCTTGCGCAATTGGTAGTTTCGCTTTGCTCAAAGTAATCGGGTGCGCCCATCGGATCCGATTATGCCTGGATGCTAAATGTTCAGTCAGTGCTCAACCAACCTGGTCCTACTTGAGACTCGAACCAGGCGGGCTTAATGACTAATAAATCACAGGGAAGTCTGTCGAGGGTCAATTCCGCAGTTGAGCCGATAAAGAGTCGTTTCAGAATATTTCGCGAAACTGCGCCCATTACCACCAGTGACGCGCCAACTTCCGTCGCCAATTTCGGTAGGGCTCTATGGGGCGCACCGCTGATTAGGTGAGTACACTCATCGGCAATATCGTGCTTCTTGGTGATTTTAGTAAAAGATTCGTCGTGTTGTTGTCGTGCCCGTTCTTCTACAATGGCGGGTGGAGTGTAAGTAGGCAATTTGAGAACATCGATCGTTTTTCCAATTAGCTTGATGGCGTCAAACGCGTGGAATACGTGAAGTTCGCCATTTATCGCCTTAGCAACCATTTTTGAGGTTCTGAGGATTTCCTCATCCAATGCGGCAGGCTTATCGTTTTGATGCATCGGATCTATTGCGGCAACAATTGTCGGTGTGGCCGGATATTCTCCGGGCTTCACGAGCCACAGTGGAAACGGGCAGAGTCGTATCAGGTTCCAATCAGAGTTCGACAGACCGGTCATTCCCAAACCCGGATGTTGGTGAGTGTCTTTGAAGACGATGTCGGCTTCCGAAACAATTGCATGACGTACGATACCCTCGTGCAGCGGATGGTCCCAGATGACATCAACCGTGATTTCGACGCCAGGCGTGCGGTATTCTTCCGCATATTCAAAAAGTGTGCGCTTATGGGCATCTAGCAAATCGGTACGAGCCTTGAGCAACGCATCGGCATCGAAGTAACGCTCCTCATTCAAGAAACTGTTGTAGTCGCAGATAAGAAGCTCAAGGTTGCCGCCAATTTGTTCCGCAAATGCCGCGGCACGTTTAAGTGCCGGTTGCGTCGACGTCGTCGGATCGATTACACAAAGAATATTTCTCATACGCGGTCTCGTAATAATTTCCTGCGGCCTAGCAAGGAGCCAGACCCTGTGCTCGAATTTTAACTTTAGATGGCGAGAACAGACTATACGGCTTGATGCCTAGGGGGCATCGGGAAGTACTTAGTCGGCTAAGGGCTTGGTGCTTCGTAACTCAGGATGACAGATGCATCCGAACAAGATCTGCTAACGATTGTGCTTCCATCTTCTCCATAACTCGCGCTCGGTGAATCTCAACCGTTCGTTGACTAACGCCGAGTTCATAAGCGACGATTTTGTTGGGTTTTCCGGTGACCACGAGATCTAACACCTCATGCTCACGTTTGGTCAAGCGCCCAATTCGCGCTTGGATTTTCGTGGTTTCTTCGATCAAAGAGCGCCTGGATTCATCGGTTCTTAGGGCGGCACCGATTCGATCCAAAAGTTCCTGGTCACGGAACGGTTTCTGGATGAAATCAACAGCACCATTTCGCATCGCTTCAACAGCCATTGGTATATCCCCATGACCCGTTACAAATATCACGGGCATAGAGTTTCCCCTGGCAGCCAGAGTCTCCTGCAATTCCAATCCGCTCATTCCCGGCATGCGAATGTCCAGCACCAGGCAGCCGGATCGATCGTCAGATACTCTTTGCAAAAAATCGTCAGCTGATTCAAATATTTCATTGTCCAAGCCAACGGATTCCAGCAGCAAGCCCATCGCCTGACGAATCGAACTATCATCATCGACTATGAAAACAGTTTGACTATTCGATATCTCAGACATTCTGGCCTCTTTACTCAGTGTTTGGCACGCACAGAAGAATCAAGGATATCGGAATTCCTGCTTCGCCGTATACAGTTTAATCTGAACCGTAATACGTAGATTTCCCGATTAACTTCAGTGTTCTATTGGGCGAATATTAGACCACTATGAAAATCATGGTGTTGAAAGATGACGCGAGTGAATTCCTCCCCCAGAATCATTCGCGCCTTGTTCCAGGGTCAGAGGGTCAGCGAAAGCTGACCCTGTTTTTTGTTTCAGAATGAACCTTAGCGGAAGCCGCCTGTTTACTTTGCTCGCAGTAGCAGTAGTGATTGGGCTGGTTGGATGTGAAACCATAAGTCACGGTCAACAGGGCGAAATGCTTGGCGGGATAATCGGTGGAGTTGCTGGTGCTCAGGTGGGCGATGGCCGTGCAAACACAGCAGCGGTTATTGTTGGTACGATAGCTGGTGCCATGATTGGTCGGCACATTGGCGAATCGATGGATGATGCAGATCGCAAGGCAACTGCCAGAGTGTTGAACAATACTCGGACAGGGGAGGCGACGATTTGGGTAAATCCCGACACCGGATCTGGGTACACGGTTACTCCAATTAAAACCTACGAACAGGACATTGGGCCGTGCCGACAATTTTATCTTGATGCGACTGTTGACGGTGAAACGGATCAGAATATCTATGGGACTGCTTGCTTGCAGGCTGACGGTAGCTGGCTAATTCAGTAGCGGTTGCGTAAGTGTATACACCAACATTCTAGAAGGAATCCAAATGAGGCCACATACTGAACGGCACTTTTCAGAGCGAATTGGTTGGTTACGAGCAGCCGTTTTGGGCGCCAATGACGGAATTGTGTCGACGGGGAGCCTGGTTATCGGTGTTGCGGCCGCTAGCGCGTCGCAAAGTGACGTTCTTCTCGCCGGCGTGGCGGCATGGGTTGCTGGGGCGATGTCGATGGCAGCAGGGGAATACGTGTCGGTCAGTACCCAGGCGGATACGGAAAAAGCCGATCTCAGTCGTGAACGCCATGAGCTCGAGACCGAGCCCGAAATGGAACTTCAAGAGTTGGCTCAGATCTATGTGGGGAGAGGGCTGGATTCGACCTTGGCAAGTCAGGTGGCAGCGCAGCTTATGGAGCACGATGCCCTCGGCGCACATGCTCGCGATGAGTTGGGCATGTCCACAACTGGCGGCGCAAGACCGATTCAGGCAGCGCTGGCTTCTGCTGTAACCTTCACCATTGGCGCAGCTCTGCCGCTATTAGCATTGATGCTGGCATCGCAAGCGAACATGATCTTGGTAGTGGCGGTCAGCTCTTTGTTTTTTCTCACCTTACTCGGATACTTGTCCGCCCAAGCTGGCGGCGCCAACATACGCAAAGGTGTCTCTCGCGTATTACTCTGGGGCGCGGCGGCCATGGCGGCGACAGCCGGGGTTGGAATGCTTTTCGAGTCCGTCATCTGACGCTGACTTTAGAGAATCAGAATACTGACAAGCCCGAAGTAAATCGAAATACTGGCCAGATCCTGGACGATGGTGCAAATTGGGCCACTTCCCAGGGCGGGATCATAACCGAAGTACTTGAAGAGCCAGGGCAGCCCAAAGCCCACTGTTGCCGAGAGAGTGCCAGCTGCAAGGACGGCTAGCCCAACGGCAAATGCGAGTGCGTAATCGTCAAACGTGAACGCTACCATTTCGAAAGTGATCAGACCGAGTACAGCACCCAATCCAAAACCCACTAATAGTTCATCGCCAATTAGCTTCCTGATGGGTATGTCATTGACCGATAGTCCTCGAACGGCGACGGACACAGCCTGAGCTCCGATAGCACCAGCAATGTACACCAGCGCGGGAACAAAGAAAGCGACAGTAACGTTGGAAGCAAGTTCTTTCTCATACTGGACCATTTGCAGGGTTACCAGGGAAGATGCAAGCAAACCGAAGAGCAACCAGGGCAGGCGACGTCGAAAGCGGTCGTAAAGCGGTGCATTGAGCGCCGTGTCGGGGCGATTGTCGCGCGGAGCGATTCCCGCAAGTCTTTGTAGATCCTCCATATGCTCTTCACGAAAGATTTTTAACAAAGCCTGCGGGGGGACGACGCCAATCAATCGTCCGTCTGCATCAACGACCGGAACAGCAGTTATATTCTGCCGCAATGCGGATACCGCTATTGCTTCCTGATCATCGTCCGCACGCGCGGTCTTGAACTCCGTCTCCATTATGTCGCCAACGAGCCGTCTTCCGTTGGCGAATAATTCCTTGATCCGAACCATTCCCGTCAGTTTTTCATCGGCATCGGTTACGAATATGACATCAATGCAATCGAATTCCCGTGCCTGCAGAGATTCAACAACTGTCGCTACTGTCGCATCCGCACGAACTCGCGGAATGCGCGTGACCATGTTGGACTTAGCTGTCTCATGAGGCGCGTTCTCTGACACTGATGGCAAGCCTATTCTGCTCGAACAATCAGCAGGTCACACGGCAGATGATCCAGTACTCTCTCGGCCGTGCTACCGACAAGCATTCGCTTTAGTCCCCAGCGCGCAAGTGCTCCAATGACCACAAGGTCCGCAGCCTTACTGCGAACAAAAGCGGGCAACAATTCATGCGTCCGACCGGGTAACTGATGAACATGCTTATCCTCAATGTCGTATCGCGACGCGAGGGTATTGAGTGCCTCTCGATGCTCTTTTTTAGTTCGTCTATCGATCTCGTCAATTGGTAAGGTTCCTGATTTTACAGCCCAGCTGGCCGCATGTCCGATTGCAACCAGTCGCTGATAACTATGAAAGAGGTGCAGCTCGCCATCGCACTTATCAACAATTAATTTCGCGTTTTCAATAATGAGCTGATCAAGCGCCGCAGTTCTGTCGTGATCGTGCATTGGATCAACCGCGGCAATGACCGTCGGCTTTTCTTTGAATGATGAGCGTTTGACAAGATAGAGCTGGCAAGGGCTCATGCGCATCAGCTGCCAATCCGTTCCCACGATGATGTTGCGTTCGCTAGCGCTGTGATAGTGCGTGCCCTTGATGATCATCTTTGGATTCATGTCCAACGCCAGTGAGAGTATGCCGTCGGCGATAGGCCTTTCATGAAGCACACTCGAGGTCGCTTTGATGCCAATTGCTTTTGCAATCTGCTCGAGGTCCGAAAGGAGCTCCTGCTGGGCCGCCTCGATGTTGGCCGACATGATTTCAGCCTCATGTGAAAGCAGTGGCCTCATGCCGATCGAGCTGGCGTCAGGGTCACAAAGAAGTAACTCCAGGTCACAGTCCAGCAACGTCGCCAGCCAAGCTGCTCGCTCGACGACAACCGCAGGTTCGTTCTCGAATTCAACCACCACCAGAATTTTTTGCTTACCAGTCACGCGTACTCTCCAAAGTCATAATAAAATTAGGCACCCCAGAATCACTTGTAGCATGACAAAGACCGCTGGAGGATAAGGGAAAGACGCAAAAAACTGCCAAGTATGGCAAGATATCTATACGTTACAGCGGCGGCATCGAGCGCCGTTCGGCATTCACAGATACCAATCGATATATGGGTTATCCACTATTCAATCGTTCTTGAGTCCGGAGGAGAATCTTGCATTATCTAATAGTAAAGGCCCCGAATATGCGAAATCGTTGCTTAGGTATCTGCGGGTTGCTGATATTGTCTGTTGCCTGTTCTACGGTGGAATCATACGATCCTCTTGAGGACTATACGGAATTGGAACCCGCCACCGCGTTGGATGCGCCAACCGTGAATCCGGAATTCGTAAGTCTGGATGATCGCGATGCCGTGTTACACGGGGAGTACATGATTGAGTTGCTGGGTTGCGGATCCTGCCACACGAACGGCGCTTTTTCGGGTACGCCAGATTGGGACCGACAGCTCGCAGGTTCAAGAACGGGTATCGCCTATACCAATCCACTGGTGGAACGCTTGCCTGGCATTGTCTATCCGCCGAATATTACCCCGTTTCAATATCCGGGGTAAT
>CAJQPL010000073.1 GCA_905480215.1 uncultured Woeseiaceae bacterium
CTGAAGATTCGCGTTCTCGATCAGGACCTTGCGTCCCCGCCGCAGAGAGATGTTGTTTAACTTGAGCATGACCGGCGCGATTATAGGCGAATTCTGTTTGTATTATGCGGCGCGGAACGGCGCTCTGGTGTTGCTATGAAAGAATGATTGCTTTTGGCGATTCAGATCAGCCATAAGAAAGATGCGACGGGTTACATGACAGAGCCGGCTACTGCCGTACTTGCTTCCCGTCTATCGGTGCGATAGACGGGAAGGAGTCACTTTTTTATGTCGCTAACCGGGGCCATCAATGCTACTGCGGCACATAGTAAGCCACTAACTATGACTGTCTGTTGGAGTCCGAAGGCTGCTGCGGCGGTGCCAACCACCAGACTGCCCAGGGCGGTACCGCCAAATGCAATCATTCCCCAAAAACTGCTGACCCGGCCACGAACTTCATCCTCGACAAGTGTTTGGATCAAGATTTGCGAGCCAACCCCACACAGAGACAATATGACACCAAGGGCCACGACTATCGGTACCGCGAGCCACAGCGAATCGATGCTGCCGAAAGCAACCACTAACAGGCCAACCGTCGCGACCGAGATCTGAACAACTCTGCTATTCAGCCAGGCAGTACTCCGCATCAGCACCAGTCCGGTTGAGACGGCGCCAACGCCGATCGATGCGGTTAGTATGGCCAGGCCGGAACTACCGCTTGCAAAAACTTTGTCGGCAAAAGCCGGCATCATTTCCAGCGCACCTCGACCAAATACCGAGGCCACGGCGACGACCACGAGAAGACTGCGAATCGTACGGTGAGCGACGACGTAGCGGATGCCCTCGAGCATTTCCTGCCAGACATTACTAGGTATGTCGGCGCGCGCCACAGATGGCCTGAGCTCAATCATGAACAAGGCTATGATGTAGGCAAAATATGAGATGCCATTGATGAAAAAGGCGGCATTGACACCAAATGTCACGATGATGAGCCCGGCAATTGCCGGGCCGACAAATCGTGAAACGTTGAATGAAATTGAAGTCAATGCAATTGCGTTCTGCAATTGATTTTTTCTGACTATGTTGGGCAAGAGCGTCATTCGAACGGGTGTGTGCGCCCCATCCAGTGCGCCTTGCACCAATGACAGAGCAACCAGAACATAGATATCAACCTGGCCGAGCAACGCGAGCAGGCCAAGACAGACCATGTTGGTAGCGCTTCCGATGTTGATAATTATTGATGCTCTGAGACGATCGAAGCGATCTGCGAGTACGCCGAAAATTGGCCCAAAGACCACGGCTGGTGCAAATTGCGTAAACGCGACAATACCCACCCAGAATTCGGAACCGGATAACTCCCAGGCGAACCAACCGAGTGCGACGCGATAGATCCACAATCCGTGCATCGAGACAGCGCTGCCTGCCAGATAGATGAGAAAGTTACGACTGGAGAGTGCGGAATTACTCACGCGGTAAAAGCCGGGTGTTAGCTGGCTTTCTCACCGTATTTTTTGAACTGTAGTTCCTTGGCTTGGCCAATCCAGTCATCTTGTTCCATTCGCCCTTTGAACTCTTTTAGCTCGGTATTGAGCATTGCGATATCGGTGATGTCAAAAGAAGCAATCTGCCGAAAGCTGACGACACCGAGTTGGTGCAAGGTGTGTTCGAACACCTTACCAATACCAACAATTTCTTGCAGGTTATCGACTTCCTGCTCGGCTTTGACTTTGCCATAGTCGTCTTGATTGGATGCGCTGTGGCGCGCTGCCTTTAAAGCAGCTTGCTGTTGTTCTTCCATCTCAAGGAAGTTCTGCTCTACTTCGTCCAACTGCATGCGCAAGGTATCAGACGCTTTCTCGTATTTGTCAGCATGTTTCCGATAGCGATTGGCATCTTCCTCATATTGCTTGCGGCTGTGCTCCATTGATTTGAGAACCTGACCCGCTTCTTCACTTCGAACCCGAAGCTCATCAAGTTCCAAAACATCGCGCTTCAGCGCCTGATTTTCCTGTCGTGTAAGTGCGCTTTGGTGTTTAAGCGCAGCGTTCTCAGCCTCAAGTTCGATGACATTTTGTTCCAAAGCATCAAGATTGGCGAGTCGGGTCCTGGCTGATGCGAGCATCTTATTCACGGAATCATGTTCGGAACGTGACGCGTGCAGAAGATTGCGAAACGATTGGTATTCTTGCTTCGCGTTCTCATATTTTTCTTCAACCAGCTTGCGTTTTCCGAAGGATTTGGCGAGTTCAGACTTATAAACCTCTGCGGACTTAAGGAACTCATTTTGCAGTTCGTGCGACTGATTCTTAACGAACTTGAGCGCGTTTTGAAACTCGATGAGTTTGCTTTTGAAGCCTTCACGTTCCGCCTTGAGCATGAAGATATTCTTGGTCATCAATTTCTCTTTTTCCAAAGCCGATTCGAGCTGTGTTTGAGCTTTGGCAGTCAGCATGTCGCGCTGATGTACGACAGCTTCCTGAGCCTCGACCATGGTTCGTGATTTATCTGACTCGGCCGTTAATCGATCCCGCTGGCGGACGAGCGCATCCAGCTGCGCCTGCCAGTCATTGTTTATTTGCTCGAGTTTTGCGGTATTTCGGCCGCTGCGAGTTACCCAGCCAATAAATGTCCCTGCCGCCAACGCGGCAAGAAAGTATGACCAATTGTCGAAAACGAAGCTCTCCATCCGACGATTATCTCTGCCGACGGCGTTATGGAATATGATGAAACGCACACTTTGAGGAGTTAGCGTAATGCTATCCTCTCTAAGTGATGCCAGAAATCACCGAACAACAATTAAGCTGCCCATATTGCGGGGAATCGATATCCGTACTGGTTGACGACTCCTTGCCCGAGCAAAGCTACGTCGAGGACTGTCAGGTTTGCTGTCGACCGATCGTGCTGGACATTACGGTTGATGTTGATGGTGATGTGCTCGTTCGAGCTCGCGCGGAGAACGAGTAGGCAGGCTTTCCTTTCGGGTGCCCATCAGATTGTCTATCCAAAATTCGACAACGGCGAAGTTGTAGCGCGCGTCTTCGTGATGGATAAAGTGCAGACGGCGTTTCTCCCGAAACCATGCGAAGCGTTCAAATGGCGTGTCGATCAGGTGGTAATGCTCGTGCAGGTATACGTGCCAGCGGAACGTGAAGATGACGCCGAGCAGGTTGGCGCACATGATAGTGGTTCCGCCAATCCAATAGGCCAGTACTGCGACCAGAACGATCGGAATGCCGTAGTAGTTGAGCGCGTGCGACTCCAGATCGACAAATGTTCTTGTTCGCAACGCATCCGGGTTGTAGAGACCATGATGACCAATCGCATGCGCCTTGAATACCGCGCGGATACGGTTGCGGTGCCCGTAGTCGCGATGCAAAACGGCTTGAAGTATCGACATGAGGTAATAGGTAGCTATGGCTACGATGAAAAATATCAGTATGCTCATTACGGTTCTCAGCTCTGTGGTGGTTGAGCGAGAACCTTGCTCCGCGACGCTGCGAGGGTCCTGATCGAAGCTTGATCATCTGCGAAGGATTTGCTGAGGATGGGTAACTAGCTGATTATTAAGCGCCTAATGTTCGGTTTAGAATTTCTGAATGCAGATGCCCGACCTTAATGTATAGCAGCGCACCTTCATCGCGTGTGAATGCGCGGTGGCTGCTTTGGTCCGGATAGCGCACCCAGGAGCCAGCCGGGTATTCACCGTTCTCGTCGGCAAAGGAGCCTTCTATGACGTAGGCTTCCTCACCGCCATGGTGTACGTGTTCGTCTACAACCGAATGCGGCGCCAAGCGAATTAGCGCGACATTTTCATCCCCAAACTGGTGCAACGGCATCACTTCCAGGCCCGGTGCATAGCGGGGCGTCCATTCGCCTTCGTGAGTATTGACGACCACCGGTTTGCTATCTTCCGCGTCGAACTGATGCAGTTTGACGAGAATGACGCAGCCTTCGTTGCCGACCCGCGGCGCATGACTGCTACCGATTGGATTGCGTACATAGGTGCCGGCAGGGTAGGTCTGGTGTTCATCGCCAAACTCCCCTTCAAGTACCAAAAATTCCTCGCCGCCGCCGTGGACGTGCGGCGAGAAGCTGCTGTTGGGTGCGTAGCGCACCAGTGATGTTGCACGTGCGACTTCATCGCCAATGCGATCAAGCATCATTCGCTCGACACCAGGCATTGGTGAATCGACCCACTGGTAATCCGCAGGTCGAATAACGGCTAACTTTGAAAAGTCGGAATTTAACTGCACAGGCTTCTATCGACTAGCGATCCATTAGGCTTGGGCCGAAAATTGTAACCTACTTGCCGAAGGAAAAACGACACGCTCCGCGTGTAAGCAGAGGAATCGTCACTCCAGCCAGCGGCGACAACAAATCCACGGCCGTTTTTGAAGTTCACCTCGGATGTTCTCGAATTACTTGATTGATCGTCTGCGCGCCAATATAAGC
Source organism: uncultured Woeseiaceae bacterium (assembly GCA_905480215.1). Taxonomy (GTDB): domain Bacteria; phylum Pseudomonadota; class Gammaproteobacteria; order Steroidobacterales; family Woeseiaceae; genus UBA1847. The sequence goes on from CAJQPL010000073.1 coordinate 4,432, forward strand.
ATCGGCAAATAAATAACGTAAATTGCAGCTATCAGGTACGGCATGGTGTAGTCGCCGAGTAGGTCCATGCCGATGCCTACGGCGGCTGGCCCCAGCATGGTGCCGACACCCCACATGCTGGTGTGTAACACGGTCGCTGCCGCAAGCTCAGCACCGCGGAACGTTTGCCCGAGTAAAATAATGCTTAAGGTGTAGATCATTCCCTCAATGCCGCCGATGGTGAAAAGGAGAAACGGTCCGCCCCAAATATGATTTATGACTTCCGGGATGATCAAGAAGCCGATGATGGTCGCGAGCAGACACATAAGCAGCATTTTGATTCGGTCCATATGGTCGGCGAGCCAGCCCAAGGGGATCTGTAGCACAACACCACCCAAGGCGAATGTTGTCAGCAATGACAAACTTCTCGCTTCGCTGAGGCCGGCATCTATTCCATACAATGAGAAAAACGCGATGACCGATTCAACTGTTGCCGCGTAGGTTAGATTCAAGAGCAAGATATGCGGAACAAATTTGAAGATTCTCCACAAGCTTGGACGTCCGTCCGATGCAATGTCGGTGGAGGGTTTTCCTAACCAGAACAGTGGCAGACTCGCCAAGGCAACGAGGATGGAAGTAACGGCGAATGGCAACATGCCCGTTGAGCCGGTCAGGATTAGAATAATCGGTCCCAGCGCAAATCCGGATGCGCCGGCGGCACCGTAGATACCCATAATGCGTCCACGCCACTCATCGTCGGCAAGTTCATTGATGACGGTTTCGCTGGCAGACCACAGCATCGCAGCTGATGCGCCAAGCAAGAAGCGCAACGGCAGCCAGATATAGATATCCTGGAAAAGGCCAAGGGCAATTAGTGTCATTGATGCAAGCAAGGTCGCCGATTGCATTACTCGAGCGGCCCCCAACCGCACGATCAGTCGCGACATGACCGTCGCAAGCAACACGCCGCCGCTGGCCTGCACGACGATGCTCAGGCCGATCGCCGTTTTGCTGATTCCCTGAGCGTCGAGGATAAGCGACATGAGTGGCAGCGTTATGCCGTAGACCAGATTGACGACCACCATCGCTGTAATGACGGCGATCAAACTGCGGCGTCGAGTGACTAGTGCGCCGGCGTCCTGACTCGTTCCCATTGCTAGCCTTTAAACCTTTTCATCGGGATACGGGAAATCTGTTGGTGGCGCAAGACCATCCTCTACCCACGACCTGATTCCCGCATCGCAAATTGCATAGCCCCAGTTAATGAGTCGGCGCTGCGTCGTGGTGTCTTTAGCGGCAAGATCAGTATCGATGTTTGCGAGCTTAAGCGTCTCTTCATACGGGCAATCGAGCTTATCGCTACAGGGGTAGTGGTCGATATCGCCGCGAATACTAAAGTAGACGCCGTGGCGCTCATGGTTTTCCAGCGCCGAAATAAGCACCCGCTTACGCAGTGATCGCACCTGATGGTCAATGGTATTCATAACACGGTAACTTTGCAGGGCCCAATCGCCGCGTACTTTTGGCGCTGATTTGTAGCCGCCACCCGCATTGCTGACGATTATAGTCTGAAAATTATTGAAGACTGTCTCGAGCCCCATGTTGTCGTAGACACCGCCATCGGCAAGAGTAGGGCGAGTAGTAAAGGGTGGTTTTTGCAAACCGTTGCCGCTGTTCGGTGTGTACTGATCCGCTCTGTAACGGAACCGGGAAGGAGATAGAAACGGTGGGAACGCCGATGATGCGCCAACGACCTTGGCGATTGAGTCGGTCGGGTTCTTGATCTCGCCAACACGCCAGTCTCGAGAGTAAAACTTGGAGAAACGCCACAGTGCGCCGGACTGCAGATTGGTCGCATTGATTACGAACATCGGTGAGTTGGGGAGATCCTGCAATGTCTTGTGGCCAAAGAGTTTACGACGATAGACTTTTACGACATGGCGCTGCACGGTACTAACAACTCCGGCCCAAATGCCTGACCAAATCGAAATGGTGGTCTGGCTGGCGAACTTCTCGACAGGTTTGACGACCAGGGCATTAAATCGCTCAAGCAGCTGGTCCTTGTCATTGACTCTTAAATCATCCCAGGCAATACCGAGTGCTGCGGCGACAATTGAACCGCCGGATACCGACGAAACCCGTCGCAAGCGTCCAATTGGAGAATACTTGCCGTTCCGATCCTCGTTGCCAAAATAACCGAGCTCCGCGAGTCGCCACAATACGCCAAGATGAAACAGCATGGCGCGATAGCCACCGCCGCTCAGACACAGACCGATACCAAACGCGGGTGCTGGAGCGGCGGGTGTTTCCGAGCTTACCGGAGAGAGCTTTTCATGCGACATGGCATTGGATATACCACGTTCGGATTTCGCTGGGTAGGGCGTATTTCGCCGCCAAATCTTGGCGCCGTCCAGTGCTACACTTTCGTATATTGACAGCCGTATGAAAGGACGCCCGATGGAGTCATCACGCCGTAGTTTTATTCGCCGCGCATCTGCATTGGGTGCGCTCGCAGCTTTGCCAGGATCTGCTCTTGCACAAGCGGCGGCACCTAAGCCGCTCGACATCCTGATTTTGGGCGGCACCGGATTCATCGGGCCACACGAAATCAACTATGCGCGTGCGCGTGGCCACAAAATCACCATGTTTAACCGCGGCAAGACGGCGCCAGATATGTTTCCTGACGTTGAAGCCTTAGTGGGCGACAGAGACGATCAGCTGGATTCACTGAAAGGGCGCGATTGGGATGCTGTTATCGATAACTCCGGTTTTTATCCTCGACACGCACGCTTGTCGGCAGAGTTGTTGCACGGCCATGTTGGTAAATACATGTTTGTTTCGAGTATCTCCGCGTATGGCGAAGGTCTGACGATTGATCACGATGAGTTCTCAGCTCCTTATGCGCTCATGGCTGATCCGAGCGATGAGTCGGATAGCATCTACGGTGAAACCTACGGTCCGCGAAAAGCCTTGTGCGAAAAAGAGATTTCGAAAGTCTTCGGCGACCAGGCGATCAATGTTCGCCCCGGCATCATCACCGGTACGGGTGATCCAACTGAGCGCTTGCGCCATTGGCTGCGGCGCATGCACGTGGGCAACGAAATATTGGTGCCTGGGCAGAAGGACCTGCCAGTGCAGTACATCGATGCAGTCGACATGTGTGGCTGGATGATTCATTTGCTTGAGGCCGGTAGCGGCAGTGGTCCCTACAACGCCGTTGGGGCGAAAGAGCCATATCGCGCCAGACCATTGCTTGAGGGGCTTCGCGATGCCCTCGGTTCGAAGTCGACACTAACCTGGATCGACTGGGAATGGATTACGCAGCAAACGTCAGAGCGACCGAACTACGGGCCCTGGTATGGCGCTGGGCCAATTCCGCTTATGCAGATAAACAATGACCGTGCGATGGAAGCAGGTCTGCAGTTCAGGCCAATTGCGGACACGGCTCGAGACATGATCGCAAATTTTGATCAGGTGCATGTTCAAGAATGGGGGCGCGGTGGATTTAGCGTCGAACTGGAAGCTGAGCTGTTGCAGAAGTGGCATGCGGAAAATGCTTAAGTAAGCAACATGAGCAGGCGATCATGAGTGATCTCGTTGATCACATTGAAATACACCTTCGGATTGAATCGGCAGAGAACAGTTTTGTCGATTTGCTGAGGGACGCGAGTGGGCTGTCAAAGCAACGCATCAAGTTCGCAATGACTCAAGGCGCCGTCTGGGTGACGCGCGGGCGTAACACGCAGCGCTTACGGCGTGCGAAGCGTATGCTCCGAGTGGGTGACGAAGTTCACCTCTATTACGACGCTGCAATTCTTGCCGAAATTCCTCCGCAACCAGGCTTGGTTGCGGATCTTGGTGGCTACTCGGTGTGGAACAAACCTTGCGGCTTACGCGCTCAGGGTTCGAAGTGGGGCGATCATTGCACCTTGGTGCGCTGGGCGCAGCGGCACCTGCAACCTGAGCGCTCGGCTTTTACGGTGCATCGTCTCGACCGAGCCGCAAATGGTCTTATGCTTATTGCGCACTCAAAAAGCATCGCAGCTGCATTGTCCAACTTGTTTGAGAAACGCGAAATAAATAAGCACTACCGAGCGGTGATCATTGGCGATTTTTCAAAACAGATAAATCCGCTACGAGTCGAGCAGCCGATTGATGGCAAACAGGCGATCAGCGAAATTTCATTTCAGCAGCTCATTGACGATGGCAGCCGCTCAGTGGTTGAGGTACGAATTGAAACCGGTCGAAAGCATCAGATCCGTCGGCATCTGGCCGCGTTGGGTCATGCCGTGATTGGTGACCGTCTGTACGGCACTGGTGAGGAAGACGGTGTCGATCTGCAATTGACCGCCTACCAGTTGAGCTTTCATTGCCCAATCAAAGACGAGATGGTCGAGTACCGCTTGCCCGGCTAGGCGAGTTCTTTCGCAAACAATACCAATAGTCGACTCCACGCACGTTCGGCTTGCACCTCATTGTAGACATCTGCATCAGTCGTGCACCAACCGTGTAGCGCGCCTTCGTATACTTCGACCTCTGCGTCGACACCGGCATCGTCGAATGCCTTGCGCAGTAAAACTTTGGCATTGGGATCATTTTCGTCGTCATTGTCCGCAATCGCGATCAGCAAGCCGGCTTTGATTTGCGGTGCCAGCAAGTGCGGGCTGCTGTCCTCGTCAGTTGCCAAGCCGCCACCGTGGAATGACCCGCCCGCGCCAATTCGATCCGGCATGTCAGCGGCCATTCGCATCGTGTAAGAACCGGTCATGCAATAGCCGGTCGTACCGATCTTGCGAGAAGTGTCGACTGCAGGCTGTGCATCAAGATACTTAACAAAGGCGCGGCCATCACTGACACAGGTTTCGGGTGACAATGAAAGCGCATGTGGCATCAATTTTTCACGAACGACCGGATCACCAAATGACTCGCCGTCTTCAATGACCTCGCCTTTAGCGGTTCTGTAGTAAGGATTTACGACCAGCGTCGAGTAGCCGGATTCTGCGAGGCGTCTGCCCATCATCCGAAAAGATGGTCGAATGCCTTTTATATCTGGCCATATAATTACGCCGGCGTGGGATCCTTCTGCCGGGCGTATAAAGTAGCAGTCGGCCAGACCATCGGGTGTTTCGACGACGACGTCTTCGTCGACGATATCCATGGCATTGGCGACGCTTGGCAGCATCATGCTTAGGGCTGCACCAGTAGCGCTCGCGTTGAAGCTACGCCGCGTCAGGCCGCGTTCACGGAGAAATTTTTCGTCGTCTTTTACGGTTTCTTCATTACACATGGCCGTCTCCTGAATGCACTTTATTATGCTGTGTCTTTATTATTGCCGTTAAGCGCTGCGCGATGCAATGCATCGGCGATGCGCCTTGATGTCGCACTGTCACTGTTAGTCAATACGACGACGGCGATATCATTTGTAGTGTCTATCAACATTTGTGATCGGTAAGCCGCGAACCAGCCGCCGTGTGTCATTAGCAATCGATTGTTTTTGCGCTCGAGGCCAATACCAAGGCCTCGCCCCGTTGCCTGGCGTTGACGCATACTATTTCGTGCGCCGATGGACAGTACATTGTCACTGCCGTTACCGAGTAAAAAGGAAGCCAAGCGACCGAGATCGCGAGCAGTCGAGTACACACCGAAAGCAGGCGTCATCGCTTTCGCGTCGTGATACATGCGCAGGTGCCGACCGCCAACTGACTCGCCGACGCCGGCGAAGGGTCGTGCGTCATTTGGAACCAGGCGCCCGGTCGGCGAGTACGCTTGTGCGACGTCAGGTGCTGGTCCGGGCGATCCACTTGCGTTCATCTGCAGTGGCTCGAGTACAAACTTTCGTAGAGCTGCATCGTAGGAAAGCCCAGTAACAGAACTTACATATTGACCCAGCGCTGCGAACCCGACGTTCGAATAGTGCAGTTCACTACCGGGCGTTGAACGCAATGTGGTTTGTGCTAGATAGGCCGACAAAGCTTCATTGTCTGGAAAGTTGGCAGTGAACCAATAGTCGAAATTACCTTCACGTTCGAGCCCTGCTGTATGCGTTAACAAATGTTTGATGGTGACGGCATCGGAAGCGACGCCGATCCCTGCGACCGGATCGTCGAGATCGAGTTCTGATTGTTCAACCAGGTGCAGCGTAAGAATCGTGGTCAACACCTTGGTAATCGAACCGATGTAGTAAACGGTGTCCTCGGTGGCTGGGCGCCGAGTTTTGATATCGGCCAAACCGCTACCGCCGGCGAAGATGACTTTATTGTCGTGAATTACGACCGCACTCAGTCCTGGCACGTCCTGCTCGACGCGCATCTCGTCGAGAATAGATTGGAAGTTTTGTTCACCCACCGATACAAGTGGTGCCAGGAGAAGACAGCAAACTAAAGGCAGTCGCCTCACAGAGTCGCAGCAAGTCGACTGGCCTGATTGATCGCGCGTTTGGCATCGAGCTCTGTCGCGACATCCGCACCGCCGATAACGTGAGTTGAAATACCGGCCGCTTGCAATGGCTCTTGCAAATCGCGCAGCGGAATTTGTCCGGCGCACATTACGATGTTGTCGACATCGAGCCAGGTTGGGTCTTCACGCTTGTCGCCGTAACTGATCAACAGTCCTTCGTCGCCAATGCGTTCGTAGTTCACGCCGCCGATCATTTTGACGTTGTTCATTTTTAATATCGCACGATGAATCCAGCCGGTGGTCTTACCCAGGTTCGCACCATGTTTACCGGCCTTACGTTGTAGTAGTGTTAACTCTCGCGATGGTTGCGGTTGCTTGCGTGAGTGCGACAGTCCACCGCGGGCATCGGCAGGGTCGGCAACGCCCCATTCGGCTAACCATTGGTCGAGATCGAGGGTAGGGGAATGTCCGTCGTGCAGTAAAAACTCTGCAACGTCGAAACCAATGCCACCAGCACCGATAATCGCTACGCGCTCGCCGACGGCAGCATTGTTGCGTAGCACATCGATATAGCTGAGCACCTTTGGGTGATCCTGACCGTCGATTTTCGGATCGCGCGGTGTCACGCCTGTAGCGATGATGACATCGTCATAGTCGTTTGCTGCGAGGTCGTCAGCATCTACGCGGGTATTCAAGTGCAAATTTATACCGAGCAGCTCAACTTGCCGCGTGTAGTAGCGGATCATCTCGTGAAACTCTTCCTTGCCCGGAATGACTTTGGCCATGTTGAGTTGGCCACCAATCTCGGCGGCCGCGTCAAACATATCCACGTCATGACCGCGCTCAGCGAGAACCAACGCGGCCGAGAGTCCAGCAGGTCCGGAGCCGACGACGGCAAATTTGCGCCGCTTCGGTGCAGCGACATAATTGAGTTCAGTTTCGTGGCATGCCCGCGGATTCACGAGGCAACTACTCGTCTTCTTAGAAAAGGTGTGATCAAGACAGGCCTGATTGCACGCGATGCAAACGTTTATTTCGTCCGCGCGGCCTTCACGTGCCTTGCGAACAAACTCGGCATCGGCCAATAGTGGCCTCGCCATCGAGACCATGTCGCTGCAGCCATCGGCCAGAACCTGTTCCGCTACCGAGGGCAGGTTGATGCGATTGGTGGTCACTAAGGGAACAGTGACCTCCTGCTTCATTTTCTTCGTCACCCAAGTGAACGCACGACGTGGAACCGACGTGGCAATAGTCGGAATACGTGCTTCGTGCCAACCGATGCCGGTGTTAATCATGGTGACCCCGGCTGCCTCTAAGGCCTTGGCTAGCGCGACGGTTTCTTCCCAGGAGCTACCGTCAGGAATCAGGTCGATCATGGAGAGTCGATAGATGATAATGAAGTCTTTGCCCACGGCTTCGCGGCTGCGTTCGACTATTTCGACCGGCAAGCGCATTCGATTCGAGTAGTCGCCACCCCATTCGTCCTTACGATGATTAGTGTGCGTGACCAGAAACTCATTGATGAAGTAGCCTTCGGAACCCATGATCTCGATGCCGTCGTATCCTGCCTCGCGAGCAAGCTGCGCGCAGCGCACAAAATCACGAATTTGGCTTTCCACGCCGGAAGCTGACAATTCGCGTGGCGTAAACGGTGAAATCGGTGAGCGAACGCGCGACGGTGCAACCGCAAAAGGGTGGTAGGCATAACGACCGGCGTGCAGTATCTGCATTGCGATTTTGCCGCCTTCGGCATGCACCGCCGCAGTCATCTGACTGTGCTTACGTGCTTCTCTCCGGGTACTTAACTTGCCCGCGAAGGGATACACCCATCCGGCGCGGTTGGGCGCGTATCCACCCGTGACGATCAGGCCGACCTCACCCCGGGCACGTTCAGCAAAATAGGCGGAGAGTCGGTCGTGATTGCTGCCGTCTTCAAGCCCGGTGTGCATTGAGCCCATGAGGACACGATTCTTCAGGCTTGTGAAACCGAGATCGAGTGGTGTGAAGAGATGCGGGTATTGAGTATTGGTCACGGCAGAAGCAAGCTCTGGCAATAAGGTCGGGTTTAATTCCGACCATTCTAGCGCGGCCTAACGACTTTGACACACTGTTAAGCTACTAAGCCGCCCGAGTCTTCTCAACGAGGCCCTGTGATCTTAGATATTCATCGTAGGTGCCGGAATAGTCGATGATCTTTTCCGGTGTCATGTCGATAATGCGTGTCGCCAATGACGAAACGAAGTCTCTGTCGTGACTGACGAAGATGAGGGTGCCAGCATAATTTTCGAGAGCGAGATTTAAAGCCTCGATTGACTCCATATCGAGGTGATTTGTCGGTTCGTCCATGATGATGACGTTCGGCTCCTGCAGTATCAGCTTGCCGAACATCAGGCGTCGCTGTTCGCCACCGGATACAACCTTTACCGATTTCTCGCTGTCGTCTTTGGAGAACAACATCCGGCCTAGTGTCGCGCGGAGCATCTGTTCGGGAGCGCCGGGCGGTTGCCACTGAGTGATCCAGTCAAACAGGCTAATGTCGTCTTCGAATTCGTGGCCGTTATCCTGTGCAAAATATCCAGTTTGTGAATTTTCTGCCCACTTCACTTCACCTTTGTCGACCTCGAGTTCCTTAAGTAGACAGCGCAGCAGCGTTGTTTTGCCAATGCCATTGGTACCTAGAATAGCGACGCGTGATCCGGCCTCGATGGTCAGGTCCAGATTTTCAAACAATGTTTCTTCGTCAAAGCTTTTGCTTAATGCCGTGGCTTCGACTGCAAGACGCCGTAGCGGTTTCTTTTGCTCAAATCGGATGTAAGGGCTAACACGGCTCGATGGCTTGATATCGTCGAGTTTGATCTTCTCCAACTGCTTAGCGCGTGAGGTGGCCTGCTTTGCTTTGGATGCATTGGCAGAGAAGCGGCTAACAAATGCCTGCAGCTCGGCCATCTTGACTTTCTTCTTTGCGTTGTCGGCATACATACGCTCGCGTGCCTGCGTTGCGGCCGTCATGTACTCGTCGTAGTTCCCAGGGAAAATCTGCAGCTTGCCGTAATCGAGGTCGGCCATGTGCGAGCACACCCGGTTCAGAAAGTGTCGATCATGCGAAATGATGACCATTGTCGATTTACTGGTATCGAGGAAGTCTTCCAGCCAACGAATCGTGTTGATATCGAGGTTGTTGGTAGGTTCATCGAGCAGCAGTACATCGGGATCAGAAAACAAAGCCTGGGCGAGAAGTATGCGCAGCTTCCAACCCGGTGCAATGGCGCTCATGGGTCCCTGGTGCTGGCTGACCGGTATACCAATGCCCTCAAGTAGCTCACCGGCGCGTGCTTCTGCGGAATAACCGTCCATTTCCGCAAATTCGACCTCGAGCTCGGCGACGCGGATGCCTTCTTCGTCACTCATTTCGGCGAGCGAATAGATGCGCTCACGCTCCTGCATTACCTCCCAAAAATGCTCGTATCCCATCATAACGACGTCGAGGACGCGATATTTTTCGTACGCGAACTGATCCTGTGAGAGCTGCCCTACGCGAGCATTTGGTTCCACGGAGACGTTGCCGGCTGTGGGTTCCAGCTCACCGGCCAGGATTTTCATTAAGGTCGACTTGCCGCTGCCATTTGCGCCTATCAGGCCATAGCGATTGCCGTTTCCAAAATTGGCGGAGACGTTTTCAAACAGGGGTTTGGCGCCGAATTGAATTGATAAGTTGTTTGCAGAGATCATGAGATTGAGTCGGGTAGGGTTGAATCAGCGGCTGGATGCTATCATGCCGCGCACGCTGACGGGATCCCTGTCGGTATTCTCCTATCCCAGAGCAATAAAATGTCCAAGTCCGATGCCAAGTCAGGCGCGACTAGTTTTCGCGATCTCAAGTTATCTGAGCCTTTAATAAAAGTGCTGGACGATATCGGCTACGAAACGCCGACGCCGATTCAAAGCCAGGCGATACCGCACTTGATAAACGGTCGGGATATCCTCGGACATGCACCTACGGGCACCGGGAAGACGGCGGCATTCGCCTTGCCGTTGCTTTCCAACATGGATGTGGAGAATAAGGACGTTCAGATACTGACTCTGACGCCAACTCGTGAGTTGGCCATTCAGGTGGCTGAAGCATTCCAACACTATGCCTCGCAGATTAAGGGATTTCATGTGCTGCCTATCTATGGTGGTCAGGAATACGGTGGTCAGATTCGTGCGTTGAAACGCGGCGTCCACGTCGTTGTGGGTACTCCTGGTCGTCTGATGGATCACATGCGCAAGGGAACTCTGAAGCTCAATAATTTACAGGCGGTTGTTCTTGACGAAGCGGATGAAATGTTGCGCATGGGCTTCGTTGATGAGGTTGAGTGGATACTCGATCAGACACCGAAAAAACGTCAAATGGCGCTGTTCTCAGCCACGATGCCACGGCAGGTTGAAAAGATCGCAAGGCGCTATCTGGACAATCCGGCGGAAATATCAATCAAGGCTCGCACAGCAACGGCTGAAACCATTCGTCAGCGTTATTGGCAGGTGAGCGGTTTACACAAGCTTGATGCTCTTACGCGAATACTTGAGGTCGAGCCGTTCGATGCCATCCTGATGTTTGTTCGCACCAAGACCGCAACAACGGAGTTGGCAGAGAAACTTGAAGCTCGCGGCTATTCTGCAGCAGCGATGAATGGCGACATGGCGCAAAACCATCGCGAACAAACTGTTGAGAGACTTAAGCGAGGGTCGCTGGATATCCTGGTTGCCACCGATGTTGCGGCACGCGGTCTCGATGTGGACCGAATTAGTCACGTCATAAACTACGACGTTCCTTATGACACTGAGGCATATATTCATCGTATCGGCCGAACGGGTCGGGCAGGCCGGAGTGGTGACGCAATTTTGTTTGTGGCGCCGCGCGAACGCCGCATGCTCAGTGCGATTGAAAGAGCCACGCGACAGAAGATCGAACAGATGGTCTTACCGACGACGGAGATCGTTAACAACAAGCGTATTGCTGATTTCAAACAAAAGATCACTGACACTCTGGCGTCAGGTGAGCTCGAATTTATGCAGGGGCTGATAGAGCAGTATCGTCAGGAGCACGACGTACCGGCAGTCGAGATTGCGTCTGCGTTGGCCAAGCTGTCTATTGGCGATAAGCCAATGTTGCTGAGTGCCCAAGTTGAAAGAAGCAGTCATAAGCGAGCTGACAGCAGTCATAAGCGCAGCGACAGGAAGGGAGCACCGCGGAGTCCTGATGCTGGTTCGGAGCGATTTCGTATTGAGGTTGGGCACGCGCATGGTGTCAAACCGGGAAATATCGTTGGCGCGATTGCCAACGAAGCAGGCCTCGCCGGTGATCTGATCGGCAGTATCGAAATCGAGGAGGAGTTCAGCCTGGTCGATCTTCCCGCAGGCATGCCCAAAGACATTTTCGAGGATCTTAAGAACGTCCGGGTTTGCGGTCAGGCGATAAATATTTCACGCGCTGGAGATGCGGTGGTGCCGCGAAGGGGCAAAGGCAAGCCGAATTTTAAAGCAAAGCCGAATTCCAAGGGCAAACCAGGTTTCAAAGCTAAGTCTGGTTCCAAAGGCAAGCCAAGTTTCGAAGGCAAGCCAAGCTCCAAGGGCAAGCCAAGCTCCAAAGGCAAGCCAACTTCCAAGGGCAAGCCAGGCTTCAAAGCTAAGCCAATTTCCAAGGGCAAGCCCAAGGCCAGAGCCAGGTTGAAACTTAAGCCACGCAGCGGGAAGCCGGCAAGTTAGAGCATTATTGATAGCTGGTGAACGTCGAATGTATTCATCGTGATTTGGTGATCTCAGGCACATTATGGAAAATCCCTTGATCTCAGCGTTGAGGTAACATTCTGTCTATGCCGTCACCAAGACCTTATCTTTCAAAATCACGCCTCATCTCAGCCTGGCAGTGCCCGAAGAAGCTGCATCTTGAGAAGCACCACAAAGATCTCGGCATCATCACACCAAAAATGGAGTCAGCGTTCGCTGGTGGTCACCAGGTTGGTGATATCGCTCAAAAGCTCTATGGCACCGAGCAATCCATTGAAATCGACTTCAATTTCAAGACCATGGTCGCGGCGACCAGGCGCCTTATTGAAAACGGTGCAGATTTTCCTATATTTGAGGCTACGTTCCGCTATGAGAACGTACTGGTGCGTGCAGATGTATTGATTCCGGATGGTGATGGCTGGCACGTCATTGAGGTTAAGGCGTCGACCTCGGTGAAGGACGTTCACGTGCTTGATTGTGCGATCCAGGATTGGGTATTGCGAAACTCGGGTATCAACGTTCTGTCAATTTCACTCGCACACATTAACAACCAGTTTGTATACCAGGGCGATGGCAACTACGATGGCTTGTTGCTGGAGAATGATCTCACCGAAGATGTGCGAACCATGGAGTACGAAGTGCTGGAACTCGTGGCGAAAGCGCGCGAGGCGGTGTCGGGCCCATTGCCGATTGTCGATGTTGGCGCGCATTGCAACAAGCCCTATGAGTGTCAGTTCATATCGCATTGCTGGCCGATGGATGCCAAATACCCCGTTACGGGTCTGGGCGGTGGAAAGGCAAAGCTAGCGGAGTGGGTTGTGGCGGGCTATCGGGATATTCGCGATGTTAAACTTGAGGAAATATCTTCCGAGCAACAGCAAAGAATTCATCGCGTGACGCAATCGGGCGAGCCCGAAGTATCACCCGGTGCCAAAGCGATATTTGACGCGTTGCCATATCCTCGCTACTACCTGGATTTCGAAACAATCGCGCCAGCCATTCCGATCTGGGCAGGGACTCGTCCATATCAGGCACAGCCAATCCAGTGGTCATGTCATATCGAAAATGACGGTGAGTTGCGGCATGAAGAGTTTCTTGATCTCTCTGGCAAGCCACCCATGCGTGCTCTGGCGGAGGAGATGATCGAGCAGCTTGGCGAGAGTGGCCCGGTATTCATGTATTCGAGCTACGAGAAGACGGTCATAAATGGCTTGATCGAATTATTCCCTGATCTGGAAGAAAGATTAAATAAAATAGTAATTAGACTCATAGA
>CAJQPL010000074.1 GCA_905480215.1 uncultured Woeseiaceae bacterium
TATACGCCCGAGAAGGAGAGTCTCTACTGCGTACGAACGAAATCAACGACGACTTCCGCCCAGGGCTCCGGATCATTGTAAATACTTTGGGAGTTACCACCCGCAAATTCGTGGTACTGAAAATCGGAACGCATTGTTAGAATGCGCTGAGCTGCGGCGTGCAAGCTATCGGTCGTGCGCGAGATGATCAGGGTCGGTACGTTTATCGCTTTGATCGCCGGGGCCATATCATAGGAATAGGCCGCGACGTGGCCATAGTGCTCGGCCTCGCCTGCCATGGTGAAAGACAAGACTGACCAGTTGATGCTCTCGTTTGTCGCCGTGTCCGCACCAACGAGATCGCGAATGTAGGCGAAACGACTGCTCAAATGGCTACCATCTGATTTTGGCGTTTGATCCCAGTGGGCTTTCGACAGGCGTTTTTCGCGCTCAGCCTCTGTGTACAAAGGAGCACCGTCCATAATCAGGAACGCGGTTCTCTCACTATGGTGGTGTGCAAATGCAGCACCGATAGCAGCCCCGGTATGAAACCCGGCCACCCCGGCACGCTCAATGCCCAGCGCATCCAGTACGAAGGGCAAAGAATTTGCATAGTCCTCGATCGTCGGTTGCGATGCGGGCAAATCGGAAAATCCGTAGCCGGGTGTATCAATAGCAATGCTTTGGATATTAGCGGCGGCCAGCAGTGGCTGAACCTTCGCGTACTGCACGGAAAACCATGGTGTTTGGTGGAGAAGTAACAGCGGAGTCCCCTCCCCCATGATCCTGTAGTGAACTTGCCCCATAGGTGTATCGGCATAGCCCTTGCGGCCACCGCTGACATGGAGTCCGTTCCAGCCCCGAGTTTCTGCAGCCACTGCCATAATCGACAATCCCGCTGGAAACGCGGCCGCCAACAGCCCAAAAAGTTCACGTCTGCTTAAAGACACAGCGTGTTTCCCTTAAGTCTCAAAGCGCAGTAACCGCTCGCCGAGTAGTCGGCCAAACGTCAGCGCGGGTGTAATCATCATGCCGCCACAAGCCGCCCTACCCATCGTTTGACCCGCCCCAAGCAACTCTCCTGCGGCGTAAAGATTGGGAACCGGGTTGCCGTCCTCTCGTACGACCCGGAGCTCAGCATCCACAGCCAACCCTACGGTGGACGTGACCGAGTAACCCTGCACGCGAATGGCATAAAACGGCCCCTCCGCAATCGAGCGCGGCTTGTGCTCACGCCCGAATAGATCGTGGCCGGTCAGCACGCCCTGGTTATAGCGGGCAACGGTCCGTGCCAGGTTCTCGGCCTCGATGCCCGCGTTGCTGGCAAGCTCCTGAAGCGTATCTGCTCGATAAAACATCGCGTGGGTATCAACAGCCTCAAGTATTTCTTCAGGACTCCAGCCATCAACAATAGGCGGTGCCTCGTTACGTATAGCCTCATCGAATATCACCCAGTAGCGAAGCTCCGCTTGGTCGAGCAATGCATGCTCGCGGGCATCAACGCTGGGTATATCCTCGCGCACAAAGCGGCGGCCATTTGAGTTGACGTATATCTCCCACGGCTGACGACGCTCGGGATAGGTATTGACGCGCAGTATCACGTCCGACGGCACAGAAGCATTCGCCATGACCGCGCCGAAACTCGAAAGATAGTTCTGCTTGCCGTGCAAATATCCGCCGGCCGCAACCCCCATTCGATGTCCGTCACCCTGGCAAAATGGGTAGGATTTACGAGCGTAATGGGTGTAGCCGTTCAACTCTTTGAACAGTTCCGGATTCGCGGCATATCCGCCCGAAGCCAGCAGCACGTTGCGCGCATCATGATGCGCGACCGAGCCGTCTTCGCCCTCAGTAATGAGTCCGGTAACGGTTCCGTCCGTTTGCTGTAGCAACTCTTTCGCCTTGGTTCGATACAGAACGCTGACGTTACCCTTCTTGATCTCTGGCTGAATTTCATGCACCAGCACGTCGCGGATCGACATACCCCGGTCGACTCCCCAGTAGTAGCGAAGATTCGAGTAAGGCTCGTGAGCGCGACCGGCCACCGGGTGTTCCGGAATCATTTCAAAACCGTTCTCCCAAAGCCAATCGAAGGTGTCCGCTGCGTTCCACACGGCCAACTTCACAAGATCGCGATCGACGGTGTTCTTACTGATGCGAATGATGTCGTCGAAGTGTTCCTGCGGTGTATCTTTTATTCCCTTAAGTCGCTGCACCTTTGTACCGGCAGCACTCATCTGGCCGGTCGCGAGAAAAAGCGTTCCGCCGAGCTCAGGTGCAGCTTCAACGAGCAACACGCGGGCTCCGCGACGAGATGCAAAAATTGCGGCCGGCAGTCCTGCAGTGCCGCCGCCAACGACGATCAGGTCCCAGCGTTTAGAGGTAGTCTTGGCAGCGAGACTACGCGTCGCGGCAAGCCCCACCGCCGCTGAACCAGCACCTATCAAAAACTGCCGCTTGCTCATGCGTTGCAGCCGGCGTTCGTCGTTCTTGTTCATAAGTTAATTGTCTCCACGAGGTGTCATTCGCGGCTGGAATACGCCGAGGACACATAGGCCGCTTTTACAACAAGCTTTGCTGCCGTAGTTTAACAGCCCAGAGCTTAGCTACCGCGAAAGTCCAACACCCGATCAACAAGCTCGGATGATAGACTGCTTCGCCAAACCTGAACACCTCAGATGCACAGACAAGGATCGCCTGCATGAGTACCTCACAACAACTTTTTTCAAACATCACTTCAGCGGGCCAATTAGAATTTTCATTGCTCGATGTCGACATGCCGGCGCCCAAATCGCATGAGGTGGTTGTCAAAATAGAAGCAGCACCGATTAACCCTTCAGATATGTGGCCAATGTTTGGTCCTGCTGATTTGGCATCGGCCACTTTGTCTGATGACGGGAGAATGCTAACAGCGCCTGTTCACCCGGGCATTTTGCCGCGCATGAAGTCTCGTTTGGATATGGCTTTGCCAGTAGGCAACGAAGGTGCGGGAACGGTAGTTGCAGCTGGCGATAGCCCGGCCGCACAAGCACTACTCGGCAAGACCGTCGGCGTATTGTCCGGTGGCAGCTATGCGCAATACAACAATGTTCCGGCACAAAGGTGTCTTGCCCATCACGATGGCACTAGCGCCGCGCAAGCAGCCTCATCATTTGTTAACCCACTGACCGCATTAGCTATGGTTGATACCATGCGTATGGAAGGCCATAGCGCACTTGTACACACAGCGGCAGCGTCCAGCCTGGGTCAAATGCTGGTGAAAATTTGCTTGGCGGAAGGTGTTCCTTTGGTGAACATTGTTCGCAAGGATGAGCAAGTTGAGATACTTAAAAGCATCGGTGCGACCCATGTTGTCAATTCCTCTAGTGAGTCTTATAAACACGACCTCACCACGGCGATAGAAGAAACAGGTGCCACGCTTGCGTTTGATGCAACAGGCGGTGGCGAACTCGCTAGCGACATTCTTACCGCTATGGAATACAACGGCAGCAAAGATGCCGTTGGCTTTAACACCTACGGTTCGCCGACGCGCAAGCAGGTCTATATCTACGGTGGTTTAGACACATCACCGACAGTCTTGAAGCGCGCCTATGGTATGTCGTGGGGCGTTGGTGGTTTTCTATTGATGCAATTCCTCGGCAAGATCACTCCTGAGCGTGTGGGCGAATTACACAAACGCGTCGCGGATGAAATACAAACCACCTTTGCGACAGATTTCACGGATGTGCTGAGTTTGAGTGAGGCGATGGAACCAGCCACCATCTTAAAGTACAACGCCAAGAAAACGGGCGAGAAGTTTTTGATCAATCCTAATAAGTAATAGGTTCACCTAAGATTATCGACGCGAATAGCATTAACATCTTGGCAGCACAACGCAGCGCTACACTCGTCTAAGTTTCGCCGCTGTAATACCGGCAAGCCTGCCAAACGTCGTTGCTGTCACCAGACCATTCCCTGCTATGTAACCGCTCGCATCCGGACCGGATATACCACGAGCAGCACCACCGCCGGCAAACAAGTTTGGCAATTGGCTGCCATCCGGTCGCAAGACCTGGCCGTTCTCATCGACGACCAAACCACCTTGTGTATGAAATAAGGCGCCAGTGACCTTAACCGCATAATACGGGGCCGCTAATGCGTTCTTAGCATCAAAAACCCTGCCAAATTCGTCTGCCGACTCGTTTGCTGCGAGCCTGTCAATTTCAGCTAGTGTTGCCTGCATCGCATCGAAGGGTAGTTTTGTTTGCTCGCATATCCCCTGCAAGGTGTCAGCGCTCCGAATCGCTCCTGCAGTAACCGCGTCACGATAATCATCAAATTCCAACATCAGATTGTGCCGAGTCTCGTCGAAGAATGTCCATGCAACCGCGCCGCTTTGCTGTAGGACATTGACCGCCTGCTCAGAGTAACCGAGCGCCTCGTTAGAGAATCGTAAGCCCTCCTGATTCACCTGTATGCCACCTTCGACAATCGCCGGCCAAAGTATGGGAATGCCATAGCCTTTCGCGACCCCACCGTGACCCTGGTACGAGTTCATGTCAGCGACTGCCGCGCCCAAAGCAGTACCCCACTTTACGGCGTCACCCTTATTGCCAGGGTGGCCGAAGAACAGACCCGCTTCGATCTCCGGCATATACTTGTGCACCATTTCAGGATTTCCAGCGAAACCACAGCACGCCAAAACAAGTGCCTTGCACTCAAGGTCCTCGTTGCTGCCGTCCGGTCTTCGACAACGCAGCCCAAGAATTCGGTCATCATCGTCCACGAACAAATCGGTAACGGTAGCCTCAGTCAGAATTTGCACCTCAGCACGTTCCGCCGCCGCGCATAAACTGCCCATCAGCTCGCTACCGGTTCGATTTGGCGTTCCATGCATTCGCTTTGCGGTATGTCCGGGGTACAGGAAACTGTCAACCAAAGACAAAGGAACGGCCTGATCCTCAACCAACCAATCAATGGTTGCTGCAGACTCCTTCGCCAGCGACAGAGCAATATTTTCGTCAGTTCTGAATTTCGACTTTGCACAAATATCGTTTGCGAATTGTTCTGGCGAATCTTCTACACCGGCCGCTTTCTGTAAGGCCGAGCCAGCCGCCGGAATCAGACCGGTCGACATCGCGGTAGTACCGAGTGCGGATTCGTCGCGCTCAAGAATTAGAACCTCGGCGCCTGCTTGCGCTGCTGCGAGTCCGGCGCACAAACCACAGGCGCCTGCACCCACAACGGCGACGTCTACCGCAAAAGAAAATTCGGCGTCAACCGGTGAAAGAATCATCAAACTTTGCTCCCTAACAACTTGCAACATATGATTTAAAGAAATACCGCCGTGTGTAATTAGAATGCTACCAGTGATTGCTACTGCATAAAGCGAACCAGTCTCCAATCGCCATTCTAAACAGATCGATATCTGTCAGCCGCACTGCCCGCAGCGACGGCATTCCGACCACCAACACCAGCGAGCAAGCCAGTACTTGCATCCAGCACGGCCGTTTTGAGGAGTTCGCGTCGAATCATGTGCCGCGATGCCATAAATTTTGATCCCTGAGTCCGCTTCTCAGTAGTCACTTTTTAGATTATCATCTGATAAATTACAAACCCGCTTCACGGAGCGAAATATGAATCAATCGGCGTCATCCTGCGTAGCAATCCTAATCACATTTGTATTCGCGACGCTGTTTTCGACCAGCTCGTTTGCGGCAAAACTATTGCTCAAACTATAATCGACTCGTCAAGCTAAAGGACAAGCATGACCCGAACAATATGTTTAGGCTCAACGTCAAGATCAAACCTGATGCGTGATTTTGGAGCGAACGACTATGATTGAGAGACTAAAATCCTGGTGGAAATTCGATGAGGAAGCTGAAAAGTCGAGCGCTGACAACCCACTAACGCCGCTCACGCCAGCTCAACGCAGAGACACGCTACCGCTCTTAACTCTCGCTTTTGGTTGGGGCTTCCTGGTCACCGGCCTCTTTATCGGCGGCGCACTGGGTGCCGGTGTCCCATTTTGGCCTGACCTCGTCATGGTTTCATTCCTAGGCAACGCTGCAAACTTTGTCATCGGCGCATTGATTGGCTATATCGGCTACAAGACCGCCTGCAATAGCGGCCTGTTGTACGGATTCGTCTACGGTCGCATCGGCGCCTACCTCCCCGTCTTGTTCCTCTCCCTGTTGCTCATTGGTTGGCAGGGCATTGTAGTGGGCGCATTTGGATTCGCCTGGGCGCAGGACTTCAATAGCACGACTTTTTACGTGGTCGCTGTCTCGGCGGGATTGCTGTTCACAGCAACAACCTATTATGGCGTTCGCGGGCTGGAGTTAGTGAGCATGCCTTCGGTGCTGATACTAATTGGTGTCGGCATCTACGCCGCCTACAGCAACACAATGCAGGCCGGCGGTTGGGATGCATTCCTCGCACTGTCAGTCGAAACTGCATCGAAAGCACCGATCTCAAATATGCAGGCCGTCAATCTTGTCATCGGCTCGTGGATTGCTGGCGCCATCGTGATGGCCGAGTATACGCGATTCGCGAAGAAGGCCTGGGTTGCGATTGCGATCCCATTCATTGTTTTGATCATCGCGCAGTGGTTTCTTCAAATCATCGGCTCGATGGGCGGCATCGTCTCGGGAACGCATGACTTTACGACCTACATGAAGTTGCAAGGCCCCATTATCGCCGGCATCGGCTTGATCGGCATGAGCCTGGCACTTTGGACTACCGGCGATGCGAACCTTTATTTGCCGGTCATTCAAACGTCTAATGTATTACGACGCCCGCAACGCGTCATGACGCTTATCTGTGGACTGCTCGGAACTGTTTTTGGCCTTGGAATTTACCAACATTTTCTTGATTGGATCGGCTTGCTCGCGAACCTCGTCCCGCCTCTAATCGGTCCGGTCATCGCCGCGTTCTATATCGTCAATAAAGGCAAATTTGATACCGAAAAAATGGACAAACTAGCGACTTGGAATCCCGCCGCTTTTCTCGCCTACATCGCTGGTGCGGCGAGTACGTTTTATAAACAGGATTTTTTGGTGCCATCGCTGGTCGGACTGCTAGTTTCAATGCTCACGTATCTGCTTTTCTACTACATTTTGCCGCGCCGTAATTAGACCAAACGAGACTAGGGTAATACGTTATTAGAATTCAGGGCCGACTTGTTTTCGGCGAAGTTGCCAGGGTATCTCTACGTTCGGCCCGATGACGGCATCCGGCATTCCATTGAAGTTCCCCGGCACTTCCTCGGAGTGTCCATTTTCTTCCTGTGAAAGCCATCTACTCCTGCTTAGCGATTCGAAAACCGAGGCGATAGTTGTTTCCTACTAGAGCAATAGGGTGCGCTTCATCCTGAATAACCAGGCGTCGATGCCGCCGTCAAATCTGATCGACAGGGCCCAGCCGAGCCGAACGGCTATATCCACAGTAACGGTGAGCGTAAGGCATATCAACAACCCTGTGATCGGGAAATTTCGTATCATGGGATTGTCCGAATTAGGTTGAACACTAGATACGTTATTTATCAGGTGATAAACTAAAAATCCGGCCGGCACTGGCAGCGCAACACTTTCACTGGGGTATAAAATGCATCGACCATTGGCTCT
Source organism: uncultured Woeseiaceae bacterium (assembly GCA_905480215.1). Classification (GTDB taxonomy): domain Bacteria; phylum Pseudomonadota; class Gammaproteobacteria; order Steroidobacterales; family Woeseiaceae; genus UBA1847. The sequence goes on from CAJQPL010000074.1 coordinate 7,584, forward strand.
ATTAGCGTTTCTGCTGTTCGGTTTGATTGTAAACGGATGCTCCGATTCGAGCACTTTAAGCTTAAGGATCGGCGCGGGTCATCCGGCCGGTCCTGCCGTATATGCGACGCAAATGCGCGACTTCTTTGTCCCTGAGGTGACTCGTCGTGTTGCCGCTGAGACTGACTACGAGATTAACTTCATTGAGGGTTATGGCGGATCGATCGCCAAAGTGTCCGAAACGCTTGAAGCCGTCGAAAGCGGAATTTTGGACATTGGCGCCTATTGCGTTTGCGCCGAACCATCGAAGCTCTTCTTGCACAACTTCTCGTACTTTGTGCCGTTTGGACCACGCGACTCAGCACGGGCAATTGAGATCGCCCGAAAAATTTATGACAAGCACCCCTGGCTTCAAGAGCAACTGAGTCAAAACCACAAACAGGAATTGCTGGCTCTGAATGGATGGGACAATTATCACCTCGGAACAGTTATGCCATGGGATTCGATAGACGAGCTCAAAGGCATAAAAATTGCCGGGGCTGGGCCAAATCTGCCGTGGCTCGAGTTTGTCGGCGCTGTCCCGGTGCAATCGGTCCTACCCGATGGCTATCTGTCGCTGCAAACCGGCGTTTACTCCGGCTGGCTGATGTTTCCGTCCGCCTACTTCAGTTTCAACTTTCACGAGCCGGCCCCGCATTACACTTTGGTCAATTTTGGCTCCGTGGGAGGCGCTGTGGTTCTCACCGTCAACAGCGATGCGATTGCCGCGTTGCCTGCTGACGTTCAAAATATTATTCGCGAAGTCGGACGGGACTACGAACGAGTTGCCGCTGCTGCACTGAACGATGGCCAGGCGCGCGGTCTCAAGAACCTCGAAGAAGCCGGGACATCCATTCGCACGCTGGCCGACTCCGTTCGCACAGACTGGGCAGAATCACTGCTAGATTTCCCGAATCAGATGGCCAAAGATGCAGATACGCGCGACATGCCTGGTTCAGCAGTCATTCGCGATTATATTGATGCAGTTTCGCAGAGCGGTCATGAGTGGCCGGTCAACTATGTTATTGAATGACTCAACGGACGAGAACCATGATGAAACCGCTTATCGCTGTCGCAGACTCCGTATTTCCAAATCTGGATCCAGCTAAGAAAATTTTCTCGAAACTCGATGCCACGGTAGTACTCGCTGAGAACTCTACGCCGGACGCGATCCTTGACGTTGCCCGTGATGCCGATGCTTTGATGGTTACTTTCGCACAGATCAACAGCGAGGTTATTGCCGGTCTTAACAAGTGCCGCGCAATCGGCCGATTTGGCATCGGTGTCGACAACATCGACATTGATGCGGCGACCAATGCAGGCATACAGGTTAGCTACGTGCCCGACTACTGCCTCGATGAAGTATCCGATCATGCACTTGCCCTGTTAATGAGCCTTGCTCGGAAAATTACCTACAGCAATTCTCTGGTACAGGGCGGCCGCTGGGAAGGGAAGGCTGTTGCACCGCTGTGGCGTTTGCGCGGCCGCACCCTGGGCCTGGTCGGTCTCGGCAGAATTCCTCAAGCTCTGGCACCAAAAGTACAAGCACTCGGCTTGAATATCATTGCCCATGATCCTTATGTTTCGGCAGAGGTCGCCGCTGCGCTTAATATTGAACTGGTCTCATTTGACGAGCTGCTACAACGCTCCGATTGCATTTCATTGCACGCACCACTGACAGAAGAAACCGAGAAGCTTTTTTCTACGAGTGCTTTTGAGAAAACCAAACCGGAAGCCTTTTTGATCAACACCGCCCGCGGTCCGATGGTCGACGAGCAGGCATTAGCGGATGCACTGGACGCCGGTCGCTTGGCAGGTGCCGCCCTCGATGTGCTGCCGAGCGAACCACCAGCGGCGGATTGCCCGTTGCTCAATCGTGACAATGTGATTCTCACACCGCACACCGCATACTACTCGGAGGACGCCCTCCTCGACCTGCAGACCAAAGCTGCTATGGATGTCGCTAGTGTGTTAACTGGCGAAGCGCCGCTCTATCCGTTCAATCAACTCGACTAAAGAGCTAACACAAAGCAATGAAAGCCATGCTGTTAAGCGCGCCCTCTCAGTTGAGTTCGGGCGACATCAATGATGCAGTCGCCGGCGACGGCGAGACGTTGGTCCGCGTTACACACTCAGGTGTTTGTGGCACAGACCTGAAAATCTACAATGGCGGCATCCCGGTCGATTACCCACGTGTCATGGGACACGAGATGATCGGCGAGATAGCTGCAGGCGCCGATGCCGGAACTCGCGTCATCGTTGATCCAATCGTATTCTGCGGCCAGTGCGAGGATTGCCGGACTGGACAAGAGAATCTCTGTACCAATGGCTTCCTCCTCGGACGCGATAAAGACGGTGGTTTCTCAGATTTCATGGCGGTGCCTGCGGACGCCGCCGTAGCGCTACCCGACAACATTAGCAATGAGTGTGCACCCCTCATTCAGGTCATGACGACCTGTGTCCACGCGCAAGAACGAGCACCAATCGCATCAGGCGAGGCTGTAGTGGTCATCGGTTTGGGCGTGTCGGGGCAATTGCATATTCAGCTCGCTAAGGCGCGAGGCGCTTACCCTGTAATCGGCATCACGGGCAGTCCAGTGCGACGGGAAATGGCGCAACAGTACGGCGCCGACTACACACTGGCAGCGAGCGACAGTGTCGGCGATGAGGTTCGAAAACTCACCGCGGGTCGCGGCGCGGATTTGGTCATAGAATGCGCTGGCGCTGCATCAACGCTTGCTCAAAGTATTGATATCGCACGCCCGGGTGGGCGTATTTTATTGTTCGGAATTTATACTTTTGAAAAGGCTGAGTTGCCTTTTTATCAGCTCTATTACAAAGAACTGACTGTGATCAATTCGCGCGCAGCAACGCGTGAAAACTTTCAAACTTGCATCGATCTTGTCAGCAGTGGTCAGATCGATCTCGAATCAATGATCAGTCATGTCTTACCTCTGGCCGATCTCGAAAAAGCGATCACCATGCTTGACGAGCGAGACGATCACCGCATGAAAGTTATTTTGGATCACACTTAAACTGCCTAAGTGAGCGATAAACTATTTGGCGTCGGATCGCGGCCGAAAATAATATTCCCAGCCATCCTGCCCGCGTTCTTCCATGGCCGGAACGACCATTAACACGATCATCCCCTCCAGATGGCGTGCGTGCCGCAGCGGCCCAACATCCACTGTCGGATAACCCATCCGCTCTGCGATCTGCCGAACCTCCTGCAGCGCATCATCGTCGTCGCTGGCCAAAGCAACGCTAACCGGGCCGCCAAGCGCAGAAGGGTCAGCCATGATTTTCGAACCCATGGTGCTGAAAGCCTTAACGACTCTGGCCTCGGGCGCCCAGGCTTGAATATGTTCCGCCGCCGAGGTGTCGACCGCCATTTCCAGAAGTCCATCATCGGCGCGGCGCAAAGGGTTTATGACGTCGATGATAATTTTTCCATCAAGATCGCCCATTCCTTTGACAACGCTCTCGGCGGCAAGCCAAGGCACAGCCAGAACGATCAAGTCGGCCTTATTGCCAGCCTCTAGAGTACTCATCGCCTGCGCTCGCGGACCTGTTCTTGCAACGAGTTCTTTTACATCTGCTCGGTGCGGTTGTCGCGATCCATAAATCACCTTGTAGCCGAGTTGGGCAAAGCGTGGACCCAATGCGCTGCCGACACTCCCAGTACCGATAACGGCGACAGTTTGCGCAGCATCGCTGCTTACCTGGGCAAACGAAGTCGGCGCAAAAAACAGGATGCTAGCCAAAACCACTAATAAGCTTCGTCGAGATACTTCAATTTTCATAATCGTTCCTCTGATCGTTGCACTATATTGCCCCAAATTTGCAGCTGGTGCGGCATGGAAGAAGAAACAAATTGACATTTTAGTTATCAATTGATAATTAAGCAGGGTTTCCAATGTACTATTCTGAGTCAATACTTCAAACCATCATAGAGACACAACGACAATGAAACTGGCAAGGATTGGTCCCCTCGGATCTGAGCAACCTGCTGTAATCGACGACGACGGCAAAATCAGAAGTCTCGCCGGTATTAGCGACGATATTTCGGGCCCCTCCCTGTCAGAGGAAGGCCTCGACCGATTGCGTGCGATAGACCCCAGCACACTGCCGGAACTACGCCCTGGCGCTCGCTACGGCGCTTGCGTTGGCGCAGTAGCAAAGATCGTCGGCATTGGGCTGAACTACGCTGATCACGCCAAGGAAACCGGCATGGCGGAGCCCTCGGAACCCATAATGTTCATGAAGGCCACCAGCGCAATTTGCGGCCCGAACGACGACATCATCATCCCCAAGAACGCAGAGAAAACCGATTGGGAGGTCGAACTTGGAGTCGTGATCGGTGCGGTCGCCTCGCATGTCGAACAGAAAAACGCGAGCGATTACATCGCCGGCTACTGCGTCGTGAATGACCTCAGTGAACGGGCATTTCAGATGGAAGGAACCGGACAGTGGGTTAAAGGCAAAAGCGCCGATACCTTCGCGCCCATCGGACCCTGGTTGGTGACCAAAGACGAAATTGACGACGTTCAGAACCTGAATCTCTGGTTGCGGGTGAACGGCAAAAAGCTACAGAACAGCAACACCAAGCAAATGATTTTTGGGGTCGATGAACTGGTCAGCTATGTGAGTCGCTATATGACTCTCATGCCAGGCGACGTCATAGCGACAGGAACACCGTTCGGCGTTGGACTCGGCCTTGATCCGCCGCTCTTTCTGAAAGCGGGCGACCGGATGGAGCTGGGCGTCGACGGCCTCGGGCAGCAGAACCAGAAAGCGGTAGCCTGGCAATGAGTTCGCTATTCACGACGTTTTGGGAAACGTCGGCGAATGGATAGCGGACCGCTGCAACGATACTCATGACGATACTCCGGCGGATCGCTCAGCCTGGACAACTGGCGCCTGCGATCGCCGCATACTGCGGGGGCATCCTGGGTTGAGGAGTCGAGGTTTCAACGCGCTGCCAATCGCTACGGCTACTATTTTACGGCGACCGAAAGCAAAAACAGTCGCTACGTAAACTTCGGTTTTCGCGTAGCAAGAAGACTACACTAAATATTAGAAAGACTAGCTAGGAGAAATTTGTGGCAAATTTTGGAATCGCCGGCGTCGACTGGCAAGAGCGAATTAACTGGGAACGCCTGAGAACCTACCGCCTTGAAAGCGCGAGAGCGCGAATGAAAGCGCACGGGCTTGGCGCAATGTTGTGTATGTACGACGAAAACGTTCGCTATCTTACTGCCACAATCACGCCTGGCTGGTGCCGATTAAAGCCTGGTTTACGTTATGCATTGCTGTGCGGCGACGCTGCACCGGTACTGTTTGAGCAAGGCGATATTGGAGTACAAATCAAGCGCCACTGCCCTTGGTTACCCGAAGAAAACATTCGTTATTCCTACGCCTGGATTAAAGGTGCAGCTGGCTCTGCGGCAGAGGAACAAGTCCGGAAATTTACGGGTGCGATCCTGGAAGAGATGAAGCGCTTTAACGTAGCCGGCGAGAAGTTGGGCGTCGACTTTGTCGACATCAATATGATCGGCGCGTTTGAAGAGGCTGGCATTGTCTGGGAAGACGGTATGTCCGCGATGATGGAAGCCCGCGCAATCAAGAACCAGGATGAGCAGGAATGCATGCGCATGGTCGGCACCATTGGCGATGCAGCACACTGGCAGACTATGAAATATCTCGAGCCTGGCAGAACCGAAAATCAGGTCACCGCGCATATCATGGAATATCTTTACAGCTTCCCTGGGATGGAAGACGTCGAGGATGTCATCGTTTCCTCCGGGCCAAACACCTGGCCTAACTGGCGCAATTTCTCAGATCGCATTATTAAACCAGGCGATATCACGTTTATGGATCTGGCCGCGTTAACCTGGAATGGCTACAAGTCCTGCTACTACCGCACCTACTGTGTCGGCGGGCACCCAACGCAAGAAATGAAGGATTATTACGCTATAGCGTTGGAGTGGCTTTACGATTCGATCGACGCGGTCAAAGCCGGAACCACCACTCGCGAAATTGCTGAAAAATGGCCATCCGCGAAGGAAATCTGGGGATATGAGGAAGAGGATCAGGCGGCAGCGAATTTGTGGGGCCATGGTCTCGGACTGGCGCAGTACGATCCGCCCGTCATCTCGCGTATCTGGTCACTAGATCATCCGATCGAGATCAAACCCGGAATGGTTTTCGCCTTAGAAACGCAACATGGCAAACCACTCGAGTTTGGCGTGCGAATCGAAGAGATGCTCATCGTCCATGAGGACCACACCGAAATTATTTCTAACTTCCCAGTGAAAGAAATCACGGTTGTCGACCCTATATGAGTCAATCCTCCACGAACCAGTGGCTAGTAAACCTTCGCGACCCTGCGGCGAGTGACGCAGCTCGCTTCGGACCCAAGGCGGCTAATCAGGCCTCGCTGCGCAAGGCAGGCCTGCCGATTCCGGAGGGGTTTTGCCTCGACGTAGCGGCCTATCAACGGCAACTCGAGTCTTTGGGCTTAATGGAGTCGGCTCGCAATGCGGCGACGCTGACAGGCATAGAAGCGCGCCAGCTTGTTTCGGAGGTGCGAATCGGTTTGTTCGACAGCCCGATCGTCGCAGAGGTGCTCGATCCTTTGCTTGAGGCCAGAAATGACCTCATAAGTAAAACAGGCGCTCGCACGGTGGTGCGTTCGTCGGCGTTATCAGAGGATCTGGCCGACAGCAGTTTCGCCGGTCAGTACGAGAGTTTTCTGGATATCGACAGCGAGGAGGATTTCCTCACCGCGATTCGTGCTTGTTGGGCCGCGCTTTGGTCACCACGAGCATTGCGCTACATGGAAAGCCACCAGATCGATCTCGCTGACACTGCGATGGGCCTGTGTATTCAGGAACTGATTGACGCTCGCTCATCCGGCGGCGGTATGAGCCAGTCTGCCGATGGATCAATGTCTTTGACCGCGACCTGGGGCCTCGGTACGACCATCGCACAAGGTGAGATCGTTCCTGACCGCTACATCCTTAGTGCCGACGGTGCGTTGCTGGAAACCATTCTCGGCCGCACGCAGCATAGCGTAACTTGTGAGCATCACTCCTCTGCCCGCAATATGGCAGCAAAAACGGATGAGAACTTCGCTGGACCTTGCCTCGACGAATCACAGGCCATCGAATTAGGCGGCTATATGAAGCGCGCTGAAACGATGATGGGCGGTGGCGTCGAAATCGAGTGGGCACAGGACGAACGCGGTACTCGGCTACTGCAGGCGCGACCACTGCAAATGGAATCAGCCGGGGTACTTGACGAAACATGGGCACGCCACCCCGGACTCAGAGGCCAGCCATCTGGCACCGGCTCGGCCACGGGACGTGCCTGTGTCATCAATTGTGAATGCGAACTATCACGTGTCGGGCATGGCGATATTCTGGTGACGAAAGTCGCCAGCCCATCTTTGAGTCAGGTCTTGCCTCACGTGGCGGGCGTTGTCGCCGAGCTTGGCGGCAGCACCTCTCATTTGGCGTCGCTGGCTCGCGAGCGCGGCATCCCGATGGTGCTGGGTGTGCTTGAAGCGACGCAAAAAATCCCCGATGGGGCTGAAATCGGCGTTGACGGTGTAATGGGAATGGTGCGCTGGCAGCAGTGAATCGAGCCATACTGGGTCCAGCCATACTGTGGTGCCACAAGGTTTCTGCATTCTGGGTGGTCTTGCTGGCCGTGATGATTTTCATTGATGTATGCGGCCGCTATCTGTTCAACACGCCGCTACTCGGCACAGCCGAGATCATAAAAAACTCCGTTGTAGCCATCGCATTCTTGCAATTGCCACTGGCTATTCAGCGCGGCGGCATGCTCCGAACAACCTTGATTCTCGATCGTGCTACGCCTCGTGTTCGACGATACTTACACCGCTTTGCAAACCTTCTTGGACTATTGTTCTTCCTCGCAATTGCCTACAGCTCCTGGCAGCCGTTTGTAGATGCATGGCAGATTAGTGAATATGAAGGCGAAGGCGCCCTGCGCGTTCCAACTTATCCCGTTCGGTTCTTACTGGTTTTAACGAGCATTCTTGCAGCGCTGGTCTATTTCGGTTTGCTCAGCAGTGATGACGATAGGACGCCGAACTAGTGGGCCCTGAAATCATCGTCTACGCCTTAGCGACGCTGCTCGTACTGACATTTCTCGGCGTTCACATCGGTATCGCTCTGGGCGTAAGCAGCATGCTCGGTGTTTACTTTCTGACCGGCAACATCGACGTTGCCTTATCTGTAATTAGTTCGACCTCATACGAGGCAATTCGGAATCACTCCCTCGCGATCATTCCATTGTTCGTCTTAATGGGAGAAATCATTAACCGCTCGGGTGCGGCCACTGATCTCTACAAAGTATGCGACCGCGCGCTCAGCAAAATTCCCGGCCGACTCGCCATTGCGACGGTGGCAGGCAACACTTTGTTTGCGGCTGTGTCGGGTGTGTCGATCGCGTCGGCCGCTACCTTCTCACGGGTCGCCTATCCGGAGATGCAGAAAGCCGGCTATGACAAACGGTTCTCGCTGGGTGTTATTTCTGGGAGTGCGTGCCTTGGCATGCTGATTCCGCCAAGCGTTCTTCTGATCGTTTGGGCAATCCTTAGTGAAGGCTCGGTCGGCGCCCTCTTTCTCGGCGGAGTCGGGCCCGGCCTTGTTCTTGGATTAGCATTTGCAGCCTACTGCCTTATAGCAGCGTCATTACGCCCCTCAATAGCTCCCAAACTAAGACAACAGAACGCACGAATCACACGAAGCGAATGGATTGGCAGCCTTGGCATTGTCCTCCTGGTCTTCATCGTCATCGGTGGCATCTGGGGCGGCGTCTTTACGCCGACAGAAGCGGCTGGCTTCGGCGTCCTGGGAAGCGCCCTCATTGCCCGTCTTAAAGGTTTGGGACGCTTGGCATTTGTTGAAGCCATCCTAAATGCGGGTCGAACAACGGCGCCAATCATGTTCCTGTTGGTCGCCGGATCCATGTATGCGCGGTTCATGGCGATGAGTGGCGGCACAAACCTGATTCAGGATCTGTTTGTGAGCTCCGGCATGTCGATATTTGGCATCCTCGCCATTATGACGATTGTCTGGCTGTTGCTCGGCGCTTTTGTCGACTCGATCTCCGTCATCCTGATGACTTTACCGATTTTCTTTCCTATCGCGATGGCCGCCGGCATCGACGAAATCGCTTTCGCTATTTACGGCATTCTCGTCATCGAAGCCGGCCTGTTAACACCACCGGTCGGTCTTCTTGTATTTACAGTGAAGGCCAGCGTGCCCGATTCCTCGGTCACCTTGAAAGATGTATTCTGGGGTGCATTGCCTTACTGGCTATTGATACTCGCCGTCGCGCTGCTGACGATCACAATTCCGCAAATTGCGTCGTGGTTGCCAAATAAAATGTTCTAAGCTTTCGTTGATCTTACTACCGGGAACCACATCAATCTTGTCACTCTTCAGTCGCCGGCTTCACGAACATCGCTAATACAATTAAGTATAGTCTAGTTATTTATCATCTGATAAACTAGAGGCCGCGTTGCGGCTCTAAATTACCGCGAAAAACTATAAATGCATGGGCATCTCAATTGAGAAAAGATTCGACCAAACGACCACCTAAGACTGATGAAAAAAAGGCCGCCGCGCCGCGCCGCCGCTTGCGCGCTGTAAATCGGGAGCAGCAAATTGTCGACGAGGCAGTTAACTTTTTCGCCGAAAAGGGCTTCTCCGGCCAGACCCGTGAACTCGCGACAAGGCTTGGGATAACGCAGCCTCTCCTGTATCGATATTTTCCAACCAAGCGCGACCTGATTGAACGCGTTTTTGATGAGGTCTATCTCAACCGGGAAAGTCCGGATTGGTCGAGTTTATTGACCGATCGTTCGCGGCCGCTTCACGATCGTCTGTGCGATTTCTATGGGTCGTATTCAGAGATGACGTATCGCTACGAATGGATTCGAATTTATATGTTCTCGGCGCTGATGGGCGAGAAGCTAAATCGCCGCTACATAAAGATTGTCGAGAAAAAAATCCTCACACCAATGTGCGCCGAGCTGCGTGATTATTGCGGCCAGCCAACGATTGAAGAGAAACCAATTCGTCAGATTGAACTGGATCATATTTGGGTCATACACGGGGGCCTTTTTTACTACGCCATTCGAAAGCACATTTACCACAGCCGCGTTAGCAAGGATTTTGCTGCTATTGTGTCGCGCGCAGTAGCCGTGATGCTCGCCGGTAGCAAAGCCGTAAGCGCCGAATTAGAAACTAATGACTAACGAATCCCAAAATACGGTTGGCATGCTAGGCCTGGGCATAATGGGGTCGGCTATCGCCCGAAATCTGATCAACGCTGGTCAGGCGGTTGTTGGATTTGATCCCGATGCCACGCGGCGCCAGGAGGCCATCAGCTTTGGTGTGAGTATGTGTGAAAACTCAGCAGAGGTTGCGCAGCAATGTGAAATCGTTCTGTTGAGTCTGCCTGATGCTTCGGCTCTGGATGACTCAGTCTCCTCGATTGTCGAGCAATCTGAATTGCACCATGCAGGACGAATTTTGGTGGAGCTCAGTACGCTCGACCTCGACAGCAAAACACGAAATCGTGACCGGCTGGCAGACGTTGGCATCGGTTTACTTGATTCCCCGATTAGCGGCACTGGTGCGCAAGCGC
>CAJQPL010000075.1 GCA_905480215.1 uncultured Woeseiaceae bacterium
GCCTCACCCGGGTCCGTCGTTGCTGCGCCGCTGGCATCGAAAGCGAGATCGGACGGAATGGCTTCGCCGGAACGCTCAGACTGCAGCAGACCGAACCAGGTCGCCGCGGATGTCCCCATATCGACCAGCAAAGGCCCGTCATTGGTCGGAATCGCGAAACTCAATGGATTAGTACCAAAAATCGGGTCGGCGCTGCCGTGCGGAGCAACCGCCTTCGGTGTGCCGCCAAAAATGACGCAAATCAATCCACGCTGCGCCGCGCGTTCCGTGAAATAGCCGATTGCACCGGTCGATGTCGTAGTACCGCGGGTACCGACAATGCCAATACCTGCGCTATTCGCCGAGCGAATAGCTTCGTCAATGGCGCGCTCCATAACCACCATGCCAAGATTCAAATTGCCATCAATTTGGGTGACGACCGGCGAGCGGTGGGAAATTATAATGTCACTGGCATTGGGATTGGGCGTAACGGCGCGCGCGGGGATTTTTTCAAGACCCTGACTATTGCCGCGCAGCTGCGCCCAGAGTAAAACCTTTGTTACTATCCGCTGCTCATTTTCGGAGAGACCTAAAGCAATAAGTGCAGCCGTAACAAGCTCGCCCAAATCGGACAGCGACAGTTCAACGGTTTGTAATGTATTAGTTGGAGGATTCACAGACACTAATTATATATACCAATCTCTGTCATTTTCCTACAAGCTATATAATTAAGTTGTAGTCACTGACCCACGCATAGGAGGGTAAAATTGTTTCTGAATAATTGTTGGTACATCGCCGGCTGGAGTCGGGATATCGGCCAGAGCCTTGTGGCTCGTAAGATGCTCAACCAGAACGTTGTGATGTATCGACAGAGCAACGGCAACGTCGCGGTAATGGAAGATGCCTGCCCCCACCGAAAACTGCCTTTGTCTAAGGGGCGGCTATTGGGTGACACTATTGAGTGTGGCTACCATGGCCTGAGATTTGACTGCTCAGGGACCTGCGTACTGGCACCGACCCAGGAACGTATCCCACCAACAGCTAAAGTTCGCGTATATCCGGCGGCAGAGAAGTGGGGGTTTGTCTGGGTGTGGATGGGCGACGCCGACAAAGCCGACGAATCAGAAATTTACGAGATCGAAAATTTCGATAGCCCGACGTGGGGATTAACGCAGGGCGGCATGCTCGAAATTGATTGTAACTACCTTTGGGTAACCGACAATTTATTGGACCCATCACACGTAGCCTGGGTACATAAGACTTCCTTTGCAGCACCTGGTACGGACGATACGCCCTTACAAATCGAGGCATTTGACGACGGTGTTGTCGTGTCCCGCTGGATTTCAGATCAGCCATTGCCGCCCTACTACGCGCCGCTGGTTCAGTTCGAAGGCAATTGCGATCGATTACAACACTACGAGGTTCGTACACCCAGCACCTGTATTAATCGGTCGATATTTACACCGGCGGGCACAGGGGGCGACGCCGAAAATTTGGACGACGACGCTTATGTAATGGTGTCTTACAATTTCATGACACCCATTGATGAAGATCGAACAACCTACTACTGGATTCAACATTACAATACGAATCCAGACGACGAAGCGATTGCCAAGCGACTCAACGAAGGCGCAATTATGGCTTTCAATGAAGACAGGGAAATCCTCGAAGCCGTGCACGTTGGCATGAAGCACAAAATCTCGTCCAACATTAATCTCGGCCTTGACGCAGGCTCAATGCGCTATCGAAATATCCTGGAAAAAACAATCGCGGCGGAGTTAACCGCATAAGGTCGAAATTTCACACGCTACATGGGACAAGAGTATGGATTGGGTAAAATTTATTAAAGATGCCGATAAGGATCTTGCGGTTTACGGGAAAGCAATTCCGGAAACGCTGCAGGCGTTTGGCAAGATGGGTGCGGCAGCGAAGGGCGGTAAAGGTACCGACCATAAGACCAAGGAGCTGGTGGCCTTAGGCATAGCAATTAGCACGCGCTGCGACCATTGCATTGGCTATCACACACGAAATTTGGTGCGCCTGGAAGCGAATCGCGAGGAAGTGGCTGACGTGCTCGCGGTGGCTGCCTATATGGGCGGTGGTCCGTCGATTAATTACGGCTCGAAAGCGCTGCAGGCCTTTGATCAATTTGCCGCTCAGTGATTACTCACAAATGAATGAACAGGAATTAATTCAGGCAGGAATCGATAATCTTCTCGACAACTGTATACAAGCAAAAGCCGGCGATTCATTGACGATTGTTAGCGAACGAGGCAAGGACGGCTACTATTCAAAAAAACTCGACAGCATTATTGCAGCACATGCTCGCGAGCGTTCATTGAAGGTGGACGTAGTCACGACAGAGGTCATCGACGAAGTGAAGTCGATACCGGAAGATATCCAGCGCGCCTTGAAACTATCCGATCACACATTGTTCCTCGCGCGGATCGGCGATCAGTTGAGATTTACAGCGCTGGATGGAAAGAGCACAAAAACGATCTGCTACGCATTGGACGAGCAGACATTTACTACGCCGTATTGCAGCGCGAACTACCAATTTTTCTTGAAATTAAAGGCTTTGATTAATAAAGCTTTGTTTGGCGAAAAACACATCACGCTGACGTGCGCATCGGGAACGCATCTCGTTGGGACGTCGCCACCCGATCCGGGTGACGATGACGTCGGTGATGTGCATCTTCGTCGTTTTCCAATGGGCGTCTTTCGGCCGATTCCAGCTAATACCTTTTCCGGCAAGGTCGCATTATCGAAGTGGCTTTGCCCGACCGGGTCACGCTATTACGAGCCAGAATACATACTTATTGACGGCGTAGTAATGGCCGTGGTCGAGCGCGGTCGAATTGTTGGTTTTGAAGGTAATGAGAGTGAGGTGAGAAAAATCGAGACTCACTATAATACCGTTGCCGAAAAATATGGAATCGAAGGCGACGTCATACATTCGTGGCACGCTGGCATGCACCCTCAAAACGGCTATCAAGGTCTGGCCGTCGACAATATGGCGCGTTGGGCAGGTGCTGCGTTCGGAAACCCACGCTATCTCCATATGCATACTTGCGGTAATTACGCGCCAGGTGAAATATGTGTATCAGTATTCGACCAGAGTATTGCCGTCGATGGCGTTGACCTGTGGCGTGATGGCCGCTTAGTTTTCGCAGAAACGCCGGAGGTGCAAGAACTAGTCGACGAGTACCCCGAAATGCGCGCCCTCTTCGAGCAGCCAGTAATGGAATACGGACTCGGCGACTATCTTGTATCAAGCTTGTAGCAAATTGAACGAAAACTACTTGTAGTAGCCGACCGCATCACCTTCTGTCGTCACGCCCAAACCATTTAGTAGTCGATTCGAGTAGTTGAAATACGCTACGACCTGGTTAACTTCCAATATTTCACCGTCGTTGCAACCTACTGCATGCAGCGCATCTATGTCGCTTTTTTCCATGCTACCGACGTTCACCGTGAGTTTTGCGGCGTATTCCAATAGCGCCAGCTCTTTGCCGGAAAACATCGTTTGCGGTTCACCATTTTGCAGCGCGGCGTAAACATCGTCGGCGTGTGCGTCATTATCCATCAAGCGTCGCGCATTCATGAAATGATGCGTCAAACTATACTCGCAGCTGTTCTTGATGCTCGTATATGAGGCTACAACCTCGAGAAACCACAGCGGCAACGTGATGTCAGGATGGTGCAGGACGCTCTTGTACAACGCGACATGTCCTTGCATCGTGTGTGGGCGCAAAGAGTGCGCCTTCATGACATTGTCGACGGTTCCGTGGGGGGTCAGAGCCTGATCATACATTTCACGCAGAACACCTGTTGCCTCTGCCTCGGGAATCATTTCAATCCATGCGCTCATAGTATGCCTTTTCAGT
>CAJQPL010000076.1 GCA_905480215.1 uncultured Woeseiaceae bacterium
GCTCGCGAGCGAGTTCTGCAGTTGCTTGCGCGCAATCAGATGGCCCAGTAGCCGAGTATCGAACAATTCGAGGGCTGATTTTAAGCGCCATTGCGGCCTCTTGGCCGCTATAATGCCGACCCGATCGCCCGGTTCGAATTGATGTCCAAACCCGCCACCGCATTATATGACTACGACAAGTACTGGGCAGAGTGCTTTGGTATTGCGCCACAGTTGCCAATGTCCCGCGAAGAAATGGACGCGCTCGGATGGGACTCCTGCGACATAATCATTGTCACTGGCGATGCCTATGTAGACCATCCCTCGTTTGGCATGGCGATCGTCGGTCGGTTGCTCGAAGCGAATGGTTTTCGCGTCGGCATTATCGCGCAACCGAACTGGCAATCGAAACAGGCGTTCGAGGCACTCGGAAAGCCAAATCTGTACTTCGGTGTTGCCGCGGGCAATATGGATTCAATGATCAACCGCTATACCGCGGATAAGAAAGTCCGAAATGACGATGCCTATACGCCTGGCGGTGTCGGTGGTAAACGACCGGATCGTTGCTCGTTGGTGTACTCACAGCGTTGCAAAGAAGCCTATACAGATGTACCCGTTATTCTCGGCGGCATCGAAGCGTCGCTGCGACGCATAGCTCACTTCGATTATTGGCAGGGCAGCGTGCGGCGCTCGATTTTGCTCGATGCCAGTGCCGATATTCTGCTTTATGGAAACGCGGAACGTGCCATCGTTGAGATATCGCACCGCTTGGCTCGCGGCGAACGTGTCGCTGATATCCGCGATATCCGCGGCACGGCACTGATGCGCAAGGATACGCCAGACGGTTGGTGGGAAATTGACTCGACGCGCGTAGATCGCCCGGGCCGCATTGATCAGATTGTTAGCCCCTATGTAAACACTCAGGAACAAACTGACTGCGACAGCAAGCAGGCGGAAGCGGTCGAGAATGAAAACGTACTGCGATTTGTTCCTGATGCAAAACGCAATCGCAGCAAGACTGTTATTCGACTGCCATCCTTCGAGAAAGTCCGCAACGATGCCGTCTTGTACGCACATGCTAATCGAGTGCTGCACCTGGAGACCAATCCAGGCAATGCGCGGGCCCTGGTGCAAGCGCACGATAAGCGCGACCTTTGGATCAACCCGCCAGCATTGCCGTTGTCTACCGAGGAAATGGACTATGTCTTCGGCATGCCATTTACACGGGTGCCGCACACTGCCTACGGCGACGCGAATATTCCGGCCTACGAGATGATCCGCTTCTCTGTAAATATCATGCGTGGCTGCTTTGGCGGCTGTACCTTCTGCTCTATTACCGAACACGAAGGCCGCATTATTCAGAACCGATCAGAAGAATCGATCCTCGAAGAAGTTGAGAAAATTCGCGACAGCGTACCGGGCTTTACCGGCGTCATCTCCGACCTCGGTGGACCAACAGCGAATATGTATCGTCTGGCATGTAAGAGTCGCAAGATTGAGGCCGCGTGCCGCCTCCCGAGTTGTGTCTATCCTGGGATTTGCAAGAACCTGAATACTGATCACTCCGCACTCACTAGCTTGTATCGCAAAGTTCGCGAGTTACCTGGCGTAAAGAAAGTTCTGATCGCGTCCGGGCTTCGTTATGACCTCGCCGTTGAAAACCCTGAGTACGTTAAGGAACTTGTCACACACCATGTGGGTGGTTACCTCAAGATCGCACCCGAACATACCGAAAGCGGTCCGCTGGACAAGATGATGAAGCCCGGCATCGGCAGTTATGATCGATTCAAAGAGATGTTCGAGCGGTTTTCAAAAGAAGCGGAAAAAGAACAGTATCTGATTCCCTACTTTATCGCGGCTCATCCTGGCACCACCGATGAGGACATGGTGAACCTGGCATTGTGGCTGAAGAAAAATAATTTTCGCGCAGATCAGGTGCAGGCCTTCTACCCATCGCCAATGGCAACAGCAACCGCGATGTATCACTCAAGCAAGAACCCACTTCGCAAAGTGAGTTACAAGAGTGAGAGTGTTGAGACCGTCAAGACTCCCGAGGCACGTCGCTTGCACAAAGCGCTGCTGCGCTACCACGATCCGAAAAACTGGCCACTCATCCGAGAGACGCTTAAAGAAATGAATCTGGGCCGCCTTATTGGTTCCGGCGACGATCAACTTATTCCATTGCATCAGCCTGACGAAAATAAAATACACGGTTCCGCGCGCCGCAAGAATACGTTTAAGGCGCACGAAAAGCGCATACGCAAAGGCAAAGCCTTATCGCAACACACTGGTCTGCCACCTCGCGCGAAGAGTTGACTAAATGCCAGCTTGGCGCGCAACGCTAAGAGCCTGCTGAAGTATATGGATTGCGTTGGCAGCTATATAACTTATGCAATCCCTGATTGATCATTCTTGACCGACAATTAAGGCGACACATACCGAACATAGCGACAGTGCTATTAGGGAAGGGTCATATTTCAAAGCAGTCCGCGGCTCGCTAGCGAGGTTGCCGGCCCGTTGCCGACTATCAAGTGATCCAGCAGTCGGATATCGACCAGTTCGAGGGCTGCTTTCAGGCGCTTGGTGATACGCTCATCGGCCTGACTGGGTTCCGCTACACCCGATGGGTGATTGTGAGCTAGGATTATCGCCGCAGCATTCACGCTTAGCGCCTCTTTCACGACCTCCCGGGGATATACGGACGTACCATCAATGGTGCCCCTGAAGAGCTCGTCAAAGCGCAGTACGCGATGACGGTTGTCGAGGTACAGACAACAGAAAAGCTCGTGATCGAGATGCTGCATACGTGCTTTTAGAAATGATTCGGTATCGACCGGGCTTCGAATTACTTCGCCACAGGGAAGGGATTGCTCGAAGTAGCGGCGTGCGAGCTCAGGTAGGGCCCTGAGCCTGCCCAACCGGCTCTGGCCGATGCCGTCGCAAGCCAGGAGTTCTGCATTGTCCGCATGTAACAAAGCTCTGAGACTGCCAAAACGTTGCATTAACGTGTGTGCCGCAAATTCTGCAGGGCCGTTACTGCTGCTGCCAATGATTGCAGCCAGCAACTCGGTGTCACTTCGCTCGGTGTTCATTTTTTTATTCACATGACCATGCTGGCTGTTCTGGTGTTAATGCGACAAGCGACTATTCTCCTGCAGATCGCGTGATTCACTGGAATTCGCTGTTAGCTACGGGCTAAGCTTGAGTGTTATGAACATTGTCCTTGGCATTACCGGCGGAATTGCCGCCTACAAAGCACCTGATCTGGTGCGGCGTATGCGCGAGCGTGGCGCCGAGGTGCAGATCGTAATGACGGCCTCTGCCGAAGAGTTTGTTACCAGTACAGCGTTACAAGCCGTGTCAGGCCGGCCGATTCGCTCCAACCTCTGGGATAAGGAGGCAGAAGCCGCGATGAGCCATATAGAGCTCGCCAGATGGGCGGACCTTGTCCTGGTAGCGCCGGCAACTGCGGAAGTCATGGCACGAATCGTCAGCGGTGGCGCACCGGATCTCCTGACCACCATATGTCTGGCGACCGAAGCGCCTATTGCACTGGCGCCGGCCATGAATCGGGTTATGTGGAGCAATCCTGCGACTCAGGCAAATCGAGAAGTGCTCGAAGAGCGCGGTATTCATATCATCGGACCCGGGGTTGGATCGCAGGCTTGTGGCGAAACGGGTTCCGGACGAATGCTCGATCCGGATGTGATCGCTGCGACTGTCTTCAATCTAACCGGAGGCAAAGGCGAGGGGCTTCTTGAAGGACGAAAAGTTGTTATCACCGCTGGCCCGACTCGCGAGGCGATAGACCCGGTCCGCTACATCACCAATCGAAGTTCTGGAAAAATGGGCTATGCGATCGCCAGTGCGGCGGCGGCGCAGGGCGCTGAAGTTGTGCTCGTCAGCGGTCCGGTCAACGTCGCCGAGCCGCCGGGAATAGCAGTGATCAATGTTGAGTCGGCGCAACAAATGTACGCGGCGACGCATGACGTCATTGGCGATGCGGATATCTTCATAGCAGCAGCAGCGGTTGCTGACTATCGGCCGGCGAAGCTTGTTGAACAGAAAATTAAAAAAAATGATGAGTCGATGAGCCTCGATCTGGTGCGTTGCCCGGATATTCTGGCATCGGTCGCACACCTCGACCCGGCACCCTTTACGATCGGCTTTGCTGCCGAAACAGAAAATGTTTTGGATTATGCGAGGGGCAAACTGCAAAGAAAGAACCTTGATTTAATTATCGCTAATCGCGTTGGTGACAATTGTGGTTTCGATCGGGATGACAACACAGCTACCGCTCTTTGGAAAAATGGCGAGAGAAGCTATCCAACGCTTTCCAAAGTCGACCTCGCTCGAGAATTGATTGAGCTTGCTGCTGAACACTTTTATGCTGTGCGCGGTTCTGATACTCAACCAAAGTTGACGATCATCTCGAATAAGGATTGAAGGACACTCACCGTTGCGCTCAATTGAAATGAAAATACTCGATCCGCGGATCGGGGACACCATCCCTTTGCCACACTATGCGACCGACGGTTCGGCTGGCATGGATATGCGTGCGTGCATTAGCGAACCGCTAACTGTGTCGCCAGGAGAAACGGTATTGGTGCCGACTGGCCTGGCCATTCATGTTGCAGACCCCGCGTTGGCGGCGATTCTGTTGCCGCGCTCGGGTCTCGGGCACAAGCACGGCATCGTGCTTGGTAACCTGACGGGCCTGATCGATTCTGATTATCAGGGCCAACTATTTATCTCGTGCTGGAACCGCAGCTCCTCGAGCTACGAAATTCAGCCGGCCGAAAGAATTGCACAAATGGTAATCGTGCCTGTCGAGCAGGTTGAGCTGAAAGTGGTTGAAGAGTTCAATGCCAGCGAAAGAGGTTCCGGCGGCTTCGGCAGCTCAGGTAAAGACTAGTCTTACTAAAGAACCAGGCCTTACTCGATTCCCTTAAGCAATTTGAAGCGCGAAATATCGCCGTCGAAGCGCGTGATAATTTGTTGCTCGTCTTCGAGAAATTTTTCTAGATTGCGTTCGTGACGTGCGATCGTATCTTTGGTATCTCTAAGATCATCCGCGAGATCTTCGGGAATCATTGGCGCTGCTGAATCTTCGCTGTAAGGACTGTATCGAGACGCGTCGTTGCGAATCCTTTCCATACGTCGACTGAGATTGCTCAAATATAATTCCGTGACTCTGGATTGCGCCTGAAATAACTCGACGCGGCGATCTCGGTGCATCAGGATTTCATCAACACTTAGATAGGTTGCGAGCAGGGCCTGATCGGCACGTTGCCGAAGTTCAATTGCGACGCGTTTTTCATTCGCGATTCGTTCTGCTTCAATCTGCTCGGGCGTTTTCTTGCCGTCGAGCTGGCCAACTGCAACGCCGTGCTCGTTTAGAACTTCCTTGGGAAGTTCGGCGTATTCGGCGGGAATACTGTCGCCGTAATGCGTAAGACCCTCTGAATCGACCCATCGAAAAACAGGCTGATTTTGTGCCAGAGCCGCCGTTGAGGCGAGCAAAGCCATAAGAATTGTGAGGCTAACTATACGCATGTTGTTAATATGCCACCTATCGCGTGTTTGAACTTGGGACTGGTTCTCGTTATTTAAGCTTAATCGCCGATCAGGGCGCTGTAAACTGCTCGCCAGGGCCGATTTTTCATGTACCTAAGAAATAACGCCGTATTGCTTGCGATAGCTCAGAACGGGTTCCAGATACTCCTCGTACTCGCTTGATTCCTCAAGGGTGATTATCAGATCATCCAGTTGGACAATACTTATCACCGGAATATCCAGGGATTGCTTGAGTTCCTGCACGGCGGAATAGGGACCTTGTCCACGCTCCTGTCGATCGAGCGATATTACCAGACCGGCAATGCTGGCACCGGCGGCTGAGATGATTTGATAAGCCTCGCGAACGGCTGTTCCGGCTGTTATGACGTCATCTACGATGAGAACCTTGCCGGCGAGCTGTGAACCAACGATGTTGCCGCCTTCTCCGTGGGCCTTCGCTTCCTTGCGATTAAAGGAATATGGAACGTCAATATCGTGTTGTTCGGCAAGCGATGCAGCGGCAAGTGTTGCCAGCGGAATGCCCTTGTACGCGGGCCCAAATAACATGTCGAAATCGATACCGGACACTGCGATCGCTTCGGCGTAAAAGCGCCCGAGTTTGGCGGCGGCGTAGCCGGTATTGAAAAGCCCCGCATTGAAAAAATAAGGGCTTACGCGGCCGGACTTGAGAGTGAATTCACCGAATCGAAGTACACCCAATTCCAGTGCCAGTTCAATGAACTCTCGTTTGTAACCGCGCATGCTTTTCGTCTTCCGTTGTTGGTCTTTGCCGATGCTTCTGTATGATGATCGCGGCCGCTTCAATTTCGAAACGGATTATGACACAGGAGTTCAAATTTGTTTCGCGTAATCAGCCTCAACGCTAACGGTATCCGTGCGGCCGCGCGCAAGGGATTCTTTGACTGGATGCCAATGCAAAATGCCGACGTCGTCTGTATTCAAGAAACTAAAGCACAGCTTCA
>CAJQPL010000077.1 GCA_905480215.1 uncultured Woeseiaceae bacterium
CTGAAAGCATGTTGCAAAAAAACCACACCTGTTCTATAGCTGAAAAATGCACCCCCCTCCTACAGCTCCAGACCCGCCCCGCTTCGTGCTCGATGCGCAGGGAACGCTAGAAAGCTCATTACTCTCTGGCGAGATCAGCTACTCCACCCCCGTCAGTTTTGAGGGTTTGGGCCTCGGTTACCCGGATAGTGGTGAATGGCTGATCGATGGCGAGGATTCGAATGTGCGTATTGAAATCGATAGTAATGATGACGGCTGCAGTGATGAGACGATCAACACTGCTTGGGCGGAGCTAACTAGCTAAGACGTTGTTATTGTGGGGTTTTGCCGTATTATGAGTACAGCTGCAACAATGTTGGATCTATTCCGAGCGAGATTTGAACGATGCTAATGGCGCCACAAGAGAGCAATCTGAATAAGGTCGTCATCCTCAATCCCAAAGGGGGCTGCGGAAAGTCGACCGTCGCGACCAATCTTGCCGCGTACTATGCAAAACGCGGCACAGTTGCCGCCATCATGGACTACGATCTGCAAGGATCGAGCATGGCCTGGCTGGAGCGTCGCGGAGCCGAGCGTCCGCCTATACACGGCATCGCTGCCTATAAGAAATCCATGCAAGCGACGCGCAGCTGGCAACTCAGAGTTCCGAGTGAAACTGAAACTCTGCTGATCGATTCGCCTGCCAGCATCGATCATGATGATTTGCGCGAATTGACTAGAGACTCCACCAGCATCCTGGTTCCAGTGTTGCCCTCACCTATCGATATCCACGCCGCCTCGCGTTGCATTGCAGACCTGTTGCTGGTTGCAAAAGTAGACAGGCGCGATCGCAAGCTTGCTGTAATAGCGAACAGAACCCGAAAAAATACCAAGAGTCTTAACAAGCTGATGCGCTTTCTGGATTCATTGGGGATACCCATTATTGCGGTGCTCCGCGATACACAAAATTTCGTGCGCGCGGCGGAGCTAGGCATTGGCGTTTGTGAGATGCCGCCATCGCGAGTCAAAGCTGACGTCGAACAAATCGAGAAAATTGCCAATTGGTTGGATGCCTGGCCAGAACGTCGGCTAGAGTCGACCGCGGCGACGGCGATTAACAAGCGACCCTCACTTGCACAATCTATTCTACGCCGCGTTCAATCTGGCTCCTCTTGAATCTCGGCGAATAGGTCAACGTCAATATTGCCACCGCTGAGCACTATCGCTGTGGTCTTGCCGACCACATCCAGTTTGCCTGATAGCAAAGCTGCCAAAGCGACTGCCCCACCCGGTTCGACAACGAGCTTCAGACTCCTAAACGCGAATCGCATCGCCGAGCGAACTTCAGCGTCGCTCACCACCAATACCTCACGCACCAGTTTCTGAAGAATCGGAAACGTCAGCTCGCCGGGCATGGGCGATTGCAATGCGTCGCAAATCGAGCGCGCCGAATCATCGATACGCAGGCGCTTGCCCGCAGCGAACGAACGCGCGGTGTTGTTGAAATCCACAGGCTCGACGGCAATGACATCGGCGCCTGGTAAGCGAGATTTCAAAGCTATAGCGCATCCAGATGACAGACCACCGCCGCCGCAGGGGATCAAAATCAATTCCGGCGCTAATCCCATTTGCAATGCGTCGTCAGCAATC
Organism: uncultured Woeseiaceae bacterium; assembly: GCA_905480215.1. Classification (GTDB taxonomy): domain Bacteria; phylum Pseudomonadota; class Gammaproteobacteria; order Steroidobacterales; family Woeseiaceae; genus UBA1847. Next base: position 1,630 of record CAJQPL010000077.1, read on the forward strand.
TCAAGGCCAATACTGCCTTGCCCGGCAATTATTTGATCATGATCGTAGGATGGTACCAACGCCGCTCCCCGCTGCGCAGCAATCTCTCGGGCAATTGCCTCACGATCACCGTTGTAGCGATCATAGGTAATGACTTCGCCACCCAGCCGTCGCGTATTATTGAGCTTGGCCTTAGGCGCGTCTTGCGGCATAACAATTGTCGTGCGGATACCCAACATCGCACCGGCGGCGGCCACACCCTGCGCATGATTGCCTGATGACCAGGCGACAACACCATTGCTCGCCTGCTCCGTCGTTAGTTGGCTAAGTCGATTGTAGGCACCTCGGATTTTGAATGAGCCTGTAACCTGCAGGCATTCAGGCTTGATCAGGACCGTGCCTCCCAACGCCTCATTCAACTCAACATTCTGTATTAGCGGCGTCCGCAAACTTACGCCCTGAAGTCGCGCGGCCGCGGCCTCAATATCACCGACGCCAATCACCTAGATGGCGGTCGGAATACGATCAATTTTTGCTGCGCATATGAAATCATTGTCAGACAGACCGTCAATGGCATGCGTTGTGTAGCTAACGCGACATGAACCGTAACTGATCGTCAAGATGGGATGATGACCTTCAGCGATAGCGATCCAGGCGACCGCATTAGCAAAGCCCAGAGTGCGGCTATACGCGGCAAACTCGAAAGCTCGTGATATCTCGAGTCCGTCCTCGCTTAGATGCCAGTCTTCGTGCAGCGCCTTCATCAGGGCGAGGCTCTGCTCGCTCGTCAGTGGCTCCACACCACCTTCGCATGGCTTGCAGCGGCGTAGAGCAAGATCTTCAGACATTGTCCATCCCGTTTTCGGTCCAAACTCAACAGTAGCAATCGCCCTTGCTCACCGCCACAAAAAAAGGCCGACCCATTACAGGCCGGCCAGGCGGAGACTCGAGATGAGTCGTGGGGAAAGCGAGTCTTTTTAGCCAATCTTAGTTCGGGAGTGCAGCGACCGATTGCGTATCGGAGATGAACAACTTGACGCTAACTCGACGTTCCAGCGCATAACTATCAACGTCTTGATTTTGCGCAATAGCTTCGCCATGTGCGGAACTGCTGATACGTGTTGGCTGGACGCCTGCACCGATAAACAGATTGCGCACGAATTCAACACGCCTCTCAGATAGAGATTGGTTGTAAACCGCAGCACCGCGTTCGTCGGCAAAGCCGTCCAGCTGTATCTGTACGTCGGGCATCTTCGCTAGAGTGGCAGCCATTTGCGCTAAGCGATCACCAGTGGTGTCCGTTAGTGCGAACTCATCAGTACGAAACAGCAAGTCCATATCAATACCAGCCTGCATGAGGTTAATAAGTTCCGGACGCGCAGTATTCTGTAAGCGCTCGATCTGCATCGAGAGCTCATCATTACCACTCTGCAGCGCAGCAACGCTTTGTTGCGAAGTTTGTAGCGAGTCATCGAGCGCCGCAATTCGCAGCGATTTCTTGTGCGCAGACTCACCGAGCTTCGCGCCTACAATTGCACCGACAAAAAAGCCCACCGGGCCTCCCGCAAGAGCGCCAACGACGGCACCGCTGCCAACACCAATATTCTCTTCCCTGGATGCATCCGCGGATGCCGTTTGTGCAAACAGTGCCAGAATTGCAACACTGGTAATAGCGATTGAGATTGTGTAACGCATATTCCTATCCTCCGATAATCATGGCCGTGAGTGGCCGGTTTCAGAGTCCATTACACAGTGGAATAGCGGTGGCGAGAGGCCGCAAAGGTGGAAAGTTAACGATCAATTATGACGAAAAATGGCAGCCAAACCTTAACGCGTGCTGAGGGCCACGAAGGTTCCGCCATTGGTCGCGCATACAGCGCGCATGAAGGTCGCGAAACTGGCAGCGGTTTGCGGCACGTTGGCGGAACCGAAGCGGCCCGGGAACCCGACACCGTGTATACGAATCAGTCGTTCGCCGTCGGCGTCTTTTGTATTCAAGCGACTAATTGTCGCCATTGCCTGGTCGATTGAGCGGCTACCCTGGTAGTCGTCGCCGAAGACATAGATACTGATTTTCTTGTCCGGGGCACGAAAATCCCGGATCGCCGCTTCAATGCCATTGACCGGGTTACTGTCACTGGTTGCATTCCACGATCGCATTCGCGTCACTATCGCCTGTCGTCGTCCCGGCGAATCTGGCATCCAGCGCGCTGTGTACTCTCTAAACATGTACACGCCATCATCGTTCATGACCTGTATGCCCTTCACCTTGGGGTAAGCCTCAAGCGTCTCACGCAACATCTTTTGCGCCAGCGTCCAACTGGAATCCAGCATGCTGCCAGAGGTATCGATAACAAAGATGATGTACTCGCTGTCGACCGGGATACCGGCAACGGCGTCTTGATCGGGTCTGCGATAATAGGGTTGCAGACGTTTTTGTTCTTCCGACAATAGCTGCCTTGCAGCACGCAACTCGCCGACATCGATAGTCTCGTCTTCGTCCTCCTTGCTAGCATTGTACTGGCCGCGGACTTTGCTCAGGTCACCTTCAAGTTCGCCTAACTCGATTTTAGACGCAGTCGCCTCAACCTTCACTTCCTTAAGCGTGCGATCCAGGACGGTCGTGGTACCGCGAATTTCAAACAGCTCTTGCTGCAGCAAGGCAATCAACTTCATTAAATCCTGTTCGGCTTCTTCGACCACCACCGGCTCGTAGATCTTGCTTAGCACCAGGAGCAAGATAATCGCGCCGAAGCCGCAGCAAATGCAGTCCAGAAAGGACAGACTGAATGCTTGGATATCTCTGCGTCGCCTCGCCATCTCTTCAGCCCCTATGGCCAGTCGCGACTAACAGTCATAAAGGAACCCCGCGTTCTTAGCGCCAATGCCCAGAACGAAACTGAGGCCTGCGAATCACCATTCATCGGATACAGCATGATATTGATGGGAATTCCAGAAGGAATGAGGTCAACGGCGCTAGAGAACAGATTCAATCGCTCACCACCACCAATTACCGATTTCGATGAGGTCGGCGCATCCATGGTTGGCATGGAATCCACCAGAATAATGACATTGTCAGGGCGCGGATTCATGTCTCTAATGACCTGAAACGCAGCGTGCATATTGGTGCCGTTTTTCGGCACCGTGCGTCGCAGCGTTTGCCTTGCCTCATCAAGCTGATTACCGTCACCCGCGGTTAGCCACAATCCCTCAGTGCCCTTGATGACCGGCTCAGCCGTATTGTTGAACATGTAAATTTGATACTGGCTGTCGGCTTTGAACTGCGTGGTTAACCAATCGACACTCGCCACCACCTGACGCCATTTCCTAGCCAACAACTGCTCTGACTCAGGCAGGGTTTTAAATTCAATGACGTTAATGATCGTTTCACTCAACATGCTTGCCGATCGATCCACCAGAATCAGTGTTCGATCACCGCCCAGTTTCAGACCCGTCAAATACTGGCGGTCGCCGTCGCCCTTGAATGAACGAATTTGCTCACCAAGCGCATCCTGCTCTCTCTTGGCCGCCATCAATCGACGTACCTCCTCTTCAAGCGACTTGATGTCTGAGCGCAATTTCTCGACAGCCTCAATTTTTGCCAATGTATCTTTGTCGTATTTCGCGAGCTCGGCTTGCAGCTCAGCGATTAAGGCTTTGATAATTGAAATCTGGTCTTTCGCTTCTTCCTCTTCCGTTTTCAGTTTTTGAATAGACGTCCGAGCCAGCGCCAAATTCTTACGCCCTTCCAGGACCTCGACTTCCAGCTTGTTCGTTTCCGCCTGCAAAGCCATCGACTGGTCGGTCGTCAAGTCACTCTGCGAATTAATGATCATGAAGAACAGAATGACCGCGCCGAAACCGCAGCACATGCAGTCGAGGAACGACATGCTAAAAACATCTCCCGAACGCCGGCGCCTACGAGCCATCGGCGTCTTCCACAGAGATCATGCGTAATTCAAAACCTGGTGTTCCTATACGAATCAGGTCGCCAATTTGCAGGACAGCAGAAGCATCGATTCGATGCCCGTTAAGAAAAGTTCCGTAGCGGCTTTGATCGCTAATCACATACTGGCCATTTTCAGCACTAAGCACACAATGCCGTCGCGATACGCCCGGCATCTCTTGCTGCAAATCAAGGCAACGCTCGCCTTCTGCCGCCTGTGTTCCAAGCACCAGTGGTTTGCCGCTTAGCTGAAAGGCCTTGTGCCCGAATAATAGATGCGTTGGCTGCCCACCATTGCCGCCTGCGTCAGCAGCCTCAACAGCAACAGGAGATTGATCCCATGGCATGTGACGCGTCAACGTCACACCACCCTTGGCGTCGCCTGGTTTGCAGCGCTTAATGAGCCCGCGCGCCGTCGCGCCGGGTTCCAGCAAGAATACCTCGCCACCTACTCGCGTTTTGAGAGTATCCGCTAGGCCCGGCATACGCGCCGCCCGATCAGATAGCTGAATAGCTGGCGTTTCCTCAGCCCGGTACAAGGCACGAAGACTACTGACGATACTTTGGTAAACAGGTGCCGCGGCAGCGACTAGCTGCAGAGAATCGATCTCTGCCTGATGGCTGACGCCGCGAAACTCGAGCTGCAATGGAACGAGCGAAGAACTCGATGCTTGCGCCAACCATTCTGGCATGCTGACTTTCAATGCTTGCTCGGTTTCCGCAGTATGCAGAGGATCGAAGCGCGACTGCTGCACGAACACCTCTGCAACAACCTTCAACCAAGTCTCATGTAGCCGCACCAGTCCACAGTCGTCAATAATCTCAGTGCGTTCAACCTGGCTCTGACCTTCCTGCATGAGTCGCGTCAGCATGCTGCAATGCAATCCAAGGTCAATGTGAACCGGCACGGCATGTTGATACTGGCGACGTGTCGCAGACACAGCTGCATCACTCATCGCCACGATTTCAATGCCAAGCTCGGCGGCAATTCCCAGCAGCAGCGCAAGATTCTCATTGCTCATATACGCTGGCACTGCAATAGCCAATTGATCGCCCGGTGCCGCCACTTTCTTCCAGATGTGCTCAAGCTGGCTACTCACCAGATCGGCGCTACTCATGTGTTGAAAGCGTTGGTCCGTGAGTGAATTGCTACTAAGGGATGACCAGTATCGGTTTTGTATTCTACGCGGCTTCAGGCTAGCGTTCCTAAAGGCCTCTACCCCGGTGACAATGTGATCATCTTCCAAAAGGGCAAACCCAGGTTCCGAATACAGGATTTTTTCGTCATTGACGACAACAATCCCAGCATCGTTTAGATGTGCGGCCAACAATCCCATGGTCGACTAAGTCCTAATCTGTCTTAAGGTGACGTATAACTTTTTCGTCACAATAGTTTTCAGTATCGAATACCAGACGTTCCTGCGTTAGTTGCAACTGGTGCACCAGAAACATCAGGAAGATACTAATAAGCAAAGCGATGTAAGTAGAGTTAAAGGCGACACCAAGGCTTTGAGTTACACCCGCAATATCACCCTGCACTGCCTTATCCGCTTGCGCCAGCGCTTCACCAATACCGCGTACCGTACCGATAAAGCCGATCGACGGAATAGCCCAGGATATATATCGAATCATCGCCAGTTCCGATTCGAGACGTTCCGCTTCAGATTCGCAAATCGTATGCGTGCTGCTGGAGACGTCCTGGATGTTTCGTGTCGAACTGAAGCGCCGCAATGCGTTCAATAGTGCTCTCGGCAATAGCATGTTCTGCCGGTCTTCAGGCAGTGCCTGAACCTGACGCGCGAACTCCCGCGTATCTTCTGGCAGAATTCGCATCCCTTCAGCGACCGGAACTAGATCGACCTCCAACAAACGGCGTTCACTGTTAATTTGTACGGCTTTGTAACCCATGATCGCCAGCGCCCAGAACATCAGGATAAAACAGGATTCCTGCTCAAGATCCTTGACCAAAACCCACGGACTACGCACGCGAACGAAATCCGGGTCTTCCTGAGCCTGCATGTTCTGCTGTTCGATAATTTCAGCTGCAGTCGGCCTGACTACTGAAACGTAGAACGCATGCACGACGATGATCGCAATGATCAATGCAAATAGCTGAAAAACAAACTCAACCGGGATGTCCTTTTTCTTCATAGTTACAGACTCTCTTGCGATGCGACCTAAATATCGACTGGAAACGGCACGGACTGATGGTACGAGATCTTGTCAGTCGGCTTAAAAGCTTCCTCATCATCTTCGGTATAATCTTTGGTTTTATTCAACTCGAAATCATCAGTCTCATAATCCTCTGCTTCATCGACTGCCTCTGGAGCCGGCTCTGCCGCATCCTCATCAGTCGCATCATCCTGCGCCCAAACGACAGTCGCAATTGCAAACAAAACGATCAACATGTATCGATGCATAACCTCACCTCCTGCCAGTCTGAATGACCGTATTAATAATTTGAAACCATAACGCCTGCAAATCTCTCAGACAATTTTAGTCGGCGTTCCGAGCTATCCGAAATCCAACATCTACTCGCGGCTCTACCCCGTAATCCCGATAACTCATACGTAATTGTGTAATGCCGGCGTGCCGCCAACTCGAACCGCGTATCACATGGCTGTTGCCACGTCGCGGGCCGACCGGATCAACCTCTGGCTCCGTCATGCCGGGTGTCGGCACCGTGTACCAATCGTTAACCCACTCTGCGACATTACCACCTCCATCATAGATACCGAGGGAACTCGCCGCGAATTTTCCAACCGGCGCCGTCGATGCAGCGCCATCATCGAACTTCGGAATGATTGATGGCACCAGATTCCGTGCTGACAAATCAGCGTAGTTGCCACTTTCCTTTGGTGGTGGCCACGCTTTACCCCATGGGAACTTGCGTGGCGCGGGGCGTTCTTCGAAGCGAATCGCCCACGCCCATTCGGCTTCCGTCGGCAGACGATAGCCGTCCGTAAATGGATATACCGCAACCCACTTGCCAAATTCCTGTTTGTAGACCGGTGTGCGCCCTTCTCTCTTGCTGAGCCAATTGCAATACTGCACCGCATCCGACCAGCTCACATTAGCTACCGGGTTATCGTCCGCCGCCAGCGATATATGGACGTCAGCGCCGGGGTCATGATTTTTTCTAAACTCAGAAAACTGCTTATTCGTCACTTCATGCGTCGCAATCAGATATGGCGATGCGATTGTTACCGGCCGAATAACTTCATTGGCACGCCGTCCGCTCTCAGCTCGGGAAGCCCCCATCGAAAACGTACCGCCTTCGATTCGCCGCATCACCTGTCCGGCTGCCGTTTCCGCGGTTTTCGCCACTGCGTCTCTTTCAATCGCCTCCAACGACCGCAGATTGGCAGAAACAGTTTGCGGATAACCAGGTCGTGGCGTCACTGTCCGCGACCAGTCGAGAAAGCCCTGACGCTTCACTTCAATCCGGTGCGGCGCTGAACTTAAACGTAAAGTCGTCTTGCCAGTGCCACGGGCACGCCCGTCAACATATACCGTAGCATCCGCAGGACTGACCATTAACGTTACCGTACCAACTCGTGCTGACATATCGACGGTCATTGTCTCGCTGGCCGCCGACTCAAGACGCATGCTGCGACTGGCGACGCCATATCCCGCCTTAGACATACCAATCTGATAGTCAACGTCAGGCGTTAAAGACAGTGTTATCGGTGATTGCCCACGATAGCGACCGTTCACAGTGACGTTGGCGCCACGCGGAATGGTATTCACCCGCAATCTAGCGTCTGCCGCTTGTAGCCGAATCAATGGCAGCGTCTGTCCAACGTTCGGTTCGGCAACAATGTTGCCATCCCACGCACTAAATCCATCCTTAACAACCGTAAGCTCGTGCGAACCCTCAATCAATTGAACGGTTACCGGTGTTACACCCACTTCGTCATCGCCCGAAAACACTGATGCACCGGACGGCTCTGAACGGACCTCAACGTCAGCCCAGCGCGGAGTGAGTTGCACATGCACGGTCTCGACCCTGTCGAGACCGGTGACGTTTATGAAATCATTGAATGGAAGGAAGCGCTCCGACTCAACCCGCACAGAATGCTCACCTGGCTCCAGCTCTACAGGCCCATAAGGTGCCTTACCTACCAGCGAATCGTCGACCGTCACAACAGCATCCACCGCGGGCTCGGTGATCAAAATCAGTTGACCAGGTTTTTTGCGCATCCTGAGGCGCACTGTCATCGACGGCTCATCGCCGACGACAAAGGTCTGGCCAATGTCGTAATAACCCTGTTTCTCGATGTTTACTGTGTAGTTGCCAGTGCGAAGCAATACGCGATCGCCAATTGGCAATCGAAACCAACCGCCGTCAATATTGAAATTATCAGGTTCACCCGGATCTATTTCGAATTCGACAGACTTCGAAGTAAACAAGAGAAATGACATCAGCAACAATGCGGATAGCCCAGCGCCGACAAACATTTTCAGCGGGCTGCGCTTGCTCTCATCACGTGCCAGACCCGTTTCAACCGCGCGACGAAATGCCGTCGGCGCAATAGATTCTTCGTCCGGGCTTACATTCTCCTCCGGCGCTACGGGTGGTTGCGTAACATAGGCGCTATCTTCGAGCCTGACATCCAGCACAACACGGCTGTCGCTGACCACAACCCTGATTTTGCTGCCAAAAAACTGCAGCACATCACCATTCTCAAGACGGCGACTGGTATCCAACGGCGCGTCATTGATGTGCAAGGAGGCATTGCGCCCAACGGGCTGCACAAACGGCATGCCATCCAATAAGTCCAGCAACGCAATCGGCTCACCACCCGGACCTGGCAGGCGTAACTGACAATCGCTACCGGTGCCAACTCGCAGCGGTAGCTGTGCCGAACTGAAGCTCTGCTCGCCCTGTACGTCCCTGATAACTAGATTGTCGAAACTCAAATCTGTTCCTCACACTGGACGATCACCGGCGCGCTCTCAATCTCAGGCGCCACTCGAAACTCCAGACGTACATCCCGGAATCCAGCGCGTGAGCCGACGGCGACATAAGTCCCTGGGCGCAGATCGAGCTCTTTGCGCATAAAGTTGCCTAATCTGCCAACCTTGTAAATCGACACTTCGGTGACATTGTCCGATAACAGGCTCACTTTTAGCGGGGTCGCGGCTCGTTTCAAGAGGCGCAATAATTCGTCGCGTTGCATCCCGAGTCTCGGGCCAATTTCCGGGCGTGTTGCGATATCAACCACCAGCGACGTTGCCCGTTGCATTTGCGACGGCGCACTGAGTTTATCAGGCTCCTCGATCAACTTATCGAGTCGTGCATGCAGAGCACTCATTTCTCGTGCCTGCTGCAGTCCGTCTCTTGCGAACATCAATGTGTTGTCGACTTTTAAAATTTCCTCATAAGTCCTTATGACGGCATCCCAATGCTCATCCTGCTCGAGCGCCTGAGCTTCCAGCTCGAGCGTCGAGATATCGCTCAGACGCAACCCCTGGTCGACTTGCAGAAGCCCATCAACAGGCTCCGATGAACCAGGCATGAGTTTCTGCGCAACCCGAAAAGCAGCGCGCGCAGCAAGATAGTCGCCCATCGCAATCGCATCAAACCCTTCCGACATTCGTGTATCAAATTGCATTTTGGTGCGCGTCTTTTGCACTCGCAATATACCGTCCAGAGCAGGCTGCCAAACAGGATCCAATACTACGGCTTGCTCGAAACTCTTTTGTGCGGCATCCAGATCGAGGTCTTCCTCGTATTCAATTCCCTGCTCGACCAGCCGCAGCACCGCTTCGAGATTCTTGGCACGCTCATAGCCTGCCTGCGCACCCGCATGACTGGGAGTCACTGCAACGGCTAACTCGTACCAGCGAAGTGCCTCGAGTCGCTCCCCGGCTGCAAAAGCCTCTTGTGCCTTTGCGTACGCATTGTCGAAGGTGGGTTCGATGCGCGCATAGAGGGGGTCAAGCACTGTCAGCGCGGCCAGGTAAAGCTCTTCTGCGTAGGCGAAGTCCTTCTTCAAATACGCCGCATCCCCATCCTTGTAGAAATCTCGAGCGGCTCGGTACTCCCTTGGCGCCCAGCGCTCTGCGCCTCGCAGGTCCAATACTTCAAATGCTGACAACAGTTCGCCAAGTGTTGACTCAGCCATGAAACGCGCGCGCCCGTCTTTATCGAGGCCACTATAATCAGCGTCATTTTCCGAAAAAGTAACATTCTCATCATCGGCCAGTTTGCGCGAAGGCAAACCAATATCGCCTTTAACTCGCCGCCGTACGTCAGGATCCACATAGACACTTGGGCGATCCATGTCGTCGTCACGTAACACTTGCGGCGCCAAGGGCTCATCAATAATACGCGTTTCCAATACCTTATTATTCACCGGCCGATCACTGACGCTGTTCGGCAGAACAAAAATCACCGCAACTAATATTGCAACTAACGCCAGCAGCGATAGCAATACCTTGTTGCGACCGAAGCCAGAATGCGACTCGACCATGCCCGCGGCAGTATCTTTCTCAAGCGGCTGATGTCGGACCGACTCAACCGACTCGATAAGTTCTGTTTGCGGTAAAGAACGGGCCACACCGCGGATAGATGCCACTTGCGGCGTAAAACCAGACGCCGTAAGTCTTTCACCGATTTCGACTGCGCTGGGTCGTAGTGCGGCATCCTTAGCCAGCATTTCTCCGACCAGCGCCACAATTTCAGACGGCAATTCCGAGCCGTCAGCAGTTCGTAATGGCGGCGGCGCGCTATGGCGGATCTGCTCTCCGATTGCATCTGCAGACCACGGTGCTTGTCCCGACAACAATTCGTAAGTCAGACTGCCAAGCGCAAAAATATCGTCACTGCTGGCCGCCGGTAAGCCGTCCAGGGATTGCGGGCTTTGAGCGATCAGGGAGCCACCGCCATGCAATTGGCCACTAGCTGCTACAACGCCGAAATCACTCAAATACGGCGCACCATTTGCGTCGAGCAAGATGTTCGACGCCTTAATGTCTCTATGCACAAGACCTTTGCTATGCAGGTAGGCAAGCGCCTGGGATATAAGACCGATCGGCCCAAGCACCTCCTCAGCAGACAAACCCGTCAGAACCCGGGCATCGGGCCCGTCTATAAATTGCTGGCTGAAGAAAGCCGCATCCGACTCACTGTGGAATTCAAATGCGCGTACGACATGGGCGTGCATCAATCGAATACTCGCCTGCCATTCGGCACGCAAGCGCTTTGTACTCTCGGTATCGCCAGCCGTGATCTTCAATGCGACTGAAGCTTTGGTTAGGCGGTCTTTGGCCAGCCAGATATGAGCGAGACTATCGCCGCCCAGTCGGCGTACAAGCGTGTAGCGGTCGGCTAGCTGAGTACCTTTTTCGAGTTCGAGCATCCGTCGTGACTGCTTATCCAGTCGGTTCCGGTATGCGCGCCGGAACACCTACCTCAATGTTCTGTGTAAAACCGGTTTCAGCTTCGTGAATTTCGCGGAGTAGTTTGCGCCAATTTTCATATTGAACTTCGGCGGTACCGGATAATCGGCGTTCCTGACCTTCGACATTCACGACCATTGGTGCGGCCTCATTGCCAAATGACTCCGACAATTCTTTGATTGCATCAAGGTGCAAGCCCGCTGCCCGATTTCTCTGGAACGCTGCCCACAGCGTGTTGAAGCCGCGCGTTACGCCCTGATACTGAAGTGCACGATTGATGTTGCGCGTATTTCGGCTGCCCGAACTACTGGTATCGATTTGCATTGAACCTGCAATTACGATGACTCCGACCAATGCCTGCATTTGCGAGGATCGCTTTTCCTGGCGGAACTTGATCGACTCGGCCCGCGATGTCTTGCGCCAATTACGATATGGAATCGCAATGCCGTAGTAGAAGTTGGCATAGTGCTCATTAAGCGTATCGACTACCAGCCGATCGCGTTCACGAATCTGCCGCATACGCGCAACTGACGGATCATTCTCAGCGGGCAAGCGAAGCACATTGACGATACCGTCCTCGTCACTGCCCAGATATCCGTTATAGGCAGTAGGCGACATGTCGGCGAAAAATTGCAGCTCAGATATCTGCCGCAATTGATGCAACTGCCGCGCCTCCATTTCTGCCGCGTGTTGCTGCAAATCATTAGCGAAGTCGTTGAATACCTTCTGATAAGGGTCTCGACGGCGATCACGTCTTTTTGAGTAAGAGGTAAGGCCTGTTTGTGCCTCGTACTTGCGCGAAAACCAATGTCGGCCAGCGGCGTCCGCTACTGAGAACTGAAGTTCGACGTATTCGCCATCCGATTTGACGATTTCGCCACTGACAATAATGTCCGTAAAAGCACTGGTTGAGGGAATAACCCGCACAGCGCCCCAGTGGCCCGCGTTTTGCAATGTCGTTTTCAGGTGATACGGAATATACATCGCCTCGGCGCGACGAATTTCATCGTAAATTCCTGTCTCCTGAGGATCATTATCTTCCGGTATCCCGGTTTGGAATTCGATTACACCGACATCGAGCAAACTCGCCTCATCGATAGACGATGTCGCGACCACCAATTCTGTTTCTTCCGCGACGACCAGTTCCTGCATCGCACATCCGGCACCAAGAATTGTAAATGCTAAAGCTGTTATGACGATTCTTATCATTGCTGTTGCCAGTCCTATTTAAGCCCTTTGTACTTTCGGTACTCCTCCCAATAGCGTTCTCGCCGCTCCGGGTCGTCTTCTGCCAGCGCCGCTTCTCGAATCTGACGCGCCACTACATCGTCAAAAGCGCCTACCTCAATATCCTCTGGGGTGCGTGCCTGTTTTTGCTCTTCAGTCATGCCATCGAGCGGTCCGGCCTGTTGCTGTTCGCCGCTGACGCCGCCGCCAGCACCTGAGCCATAGCCGCCACCGCCGCCGGATGCACCTGCCGCTTGCTCGCCGAGGCCGATCGAGCCACCGCCGCCACCAGTGCCATCGCCAAAGCCTTCGGTATCTCGGCCGACCGAGGAGACCTGCCGCTGCTCTTCACCGATGGCTTCATCAAAATCGCCGACTGACTTGTCGAGTTCTTCACCGAGCTGTTCTGCACGATCGGGATCACCTGGGAATTGACCGATACCCTCATCGCAGCCGGCGCCGCCGCCAATGCCGCCGCCCGCTATACCGCCATCCTGACATTCCGTACCACCTTCACCGCCGGCACCTGCGCCGCCAGCTCCTGGCATACCCATACCGGGCATTTGAATACCGCCAGTTGGCATTGTGCCTCCCGATGCGCCACCCATACCGCCGCCGGAAGCTCCGCCACCCGACGCTCCACCGCCTGAAGCTCCGCCGCCTGAAGCTCCGCCGCCCGACGATCCACCACCGGAAGCTCCGCCAGCGGAAGAACCGCCGCCCGATGAACCACCGCCAGACGAACCACCACCTGAGGAGCCCCCGGATTCGCCACCGGAAGAACCACCGCCGGAGGAGCCACCGCTGGGCATCGGCAGGCTAGCGCCACCGCCGCCCGATGAACCACCGCCAGAGTTATAGGTCGGAGCCGTCGAGCCGCATCCAGCCAAAACGAGAATTGAAGTAGCAACCACTGCGCTCGATAGAGAAATAGCAGCAGGTTTTTTAGCGGTAATTAAAGATCTCATCGTCTCGGCCTCGTTTGTTTCTAATTGCTTTGGCATTAAAACAGCCGTGGAGTTCCGCAACCACAGCATCAATACTGCCAATTAGTAATAGTACTCTCCTGAACTCCTTGCATCATCCATTGATTTAGCTATTGTTAAACGAAAAAATACATTAACTAATAACCGTAAATTATTGATATAAATAACTTTTCTACTTGGTCGGATTGCGATACAAAATAAATGACAAATCGTCGGGCTTGCTCGGCTGCCCATCTCGCACATCTCGCATTCGTTGCTCGGCCAGATCGACCAGGGCATCAGCCGCCGCCGACAATGGGCCTTTACGGACAATTTCAACAATCTCATGCACATGAACGTTGTCCATCAGACCGTCGCTCGCGACCAAAACGGTATCCCAAAGGTCAAGTTCGACCGCCGCTCCAACGTCGATTCTCATATCAGTAGTGCCGATGAAATTTGACACCAAGTGTCTTTCCGCGTGATGCAAAGCCTCACGTTCGTCCAGAAATCCTGCTTCGACTGCAAAACCGGTTGGCGAATGCGCGGTGGTCTGCAATTTCACCAAGCCACGTTGTCCTGTCACTATCGCCTCTGAATCACCGATTTGATACGAGCGTGCCTGGCGTCCTTCCAGCGTAATGACGGTCATCGTCGTCGCCGAACCGTTGGCGAGTGCCAGCACGGCGTCATTGGCAGCCTCTATCCCATTGAGAATTGCGGTACGGAGCAGCGTTGTTTTGTCGATCGCCGCACTCAGCGACTCTGCCAATGTATTAATAGCGGTAAGGGACGCGCGTTTGCCGGCCGGCAAACCGCCTGCGCCGTCGGCGACAACCAGTACCGCTGCCGCTGGTCCATACCGCAGTAACGCCACGCTGTCTTCGTTTCCGCTTGCCTTGCCGGGATCACAATTCGTGTAAGCGATCGCCGCGCCACCAGCGACGAACGTGGAAACACAATGGGGCTCAAAAGCACCATCGAGCAACAGCGTTTCGTAAATCGGCTCAGACATTTTGTTGTTAGCTACTCACGTCGGACGGGCTCGCGACACCAGGCACAGTAATTCCAAAACTCGCCCGCGATACCCCAATCGCAGGATTTACATTTCTTGCGGCTGCTCTTCAAATTCCAACTCCGCCGCACTTTCTTGCGACACCAGGGGCAGTAGCGCATGAAGGGCATCAGGTCCCCGCCGCAGCGGCTGTTCTCGCACCGTGCTGTATAACGCTTGTCCGGATAGGTGCGACTGCTTTCTGTAACGAAGCCCGGACCATAACACCACGAGCAATAGTCCCAGTCATTCTTGACACCGCGCTCGCAACGCGGACAACTCGATGCCATGCGCGATTCCGAGCCGCGCGACGGATTGTCGAACCCGCACCATGGACAGCATTGCATGCTCTCACTGACCGGACCCTCGCAACGGCGGCAAGCATGACGAGTTTCCAGCTGTTGCTTGAATTGCCGCTGGAATTCACGCCATTGCATCTGCCGCCACGATGTTCCACGACGAGTTCCATTAGCCGCTTTAGCCCTCTTTTGTTTGCGGGCCGTACTTTGCGCCCGGGCAAAGGCAGCCTGCATCTGCACAGCATCGCGATAGCGCAACTTCGGATCGAGTTGAATCGCTTTTTTCAGCACTTCGATAACTTCTGGCCGAACTCGCTTCGCAAGCCTGTCGTGACCGGCCAGAGGCCACTCAAATGGCCACTCCGGCAAGCGTCCCGCTAATAGTCGATAAATGACGAGTCCCAATGAGAAAACATCCGACTGAAATTTGGGCCTGCCCATTGCCTGCTCGGGTGCAATGTAATCGATGGACCCGGATCCGGATGCCTTTAGCGTCCGTAAGTTGAATTTGGCAAATCCAAAGTCAGCCAACTTTAATTGGTTATCCGGAAACAGGATGTAGTTCTCTGGCTTGATGTCGCAGTGGATGATCTTGTGCTCATGTGCATATGCGATTGATGCCAGCGCCTGGCCTGCGAGATCAAGTGCCCGCACGGTTGAAATGCGACGCTCGATACGATCACCCAATGACTCGATTCCCAACTCCATCGCAATCACAAATTTGTCGTCGATGTAACTCGCATTAAGGACCGACAAAATATTGGGATGGCGTAGTTTGGTCGCTACCTGCACTTCATGCAGAAATTCTTCATGGCCAGTGAGGTGGTCCGATTTCGGAATCTTTAACGCGACCTTGATCTTCTGGATTGTGTCTTGTGCTCGATAAACATCCGCCAGTGGTCCAGATGCAATTCGACCCAGGATTCTATACTTACCGATTTTCTGCCGTGCTTTTAGCAATTTCGATTACTCATGCGTTCTAATGCGATCAATCGCCGCTTGCCAACCTTGAAGTAGATAAGTTCGTTGATCCGCAGACATCTTTGGATCGAAGCGTTTTTGCAACCGCCAGTCATTCGATATTTGCTGGCGATCCTGCATGACGCCAGCTTGATAGGCCGCAAGGTACGCAGCTCCAAGTACTGTCGTCTCAATGTTCTCTGGCCGCTCAACTACAATATCAAGGATATCCGCAAGGAACTGCAGGAACCAATCATTCGCCACCATGCCGCCGTCAACGCGAATAACGCTCGGCGCTATGCCGTCTTCGGCCATGGCATCAACCAGGTCGCGAGTTTGATAGGCGATGGATTGTAAGGTCGCAGTCACCACTTGCTCACGACCGCTGCCGCGGGTGAGCCCGAGAATCGCGCCGCGCGCCTCGGGATCCCAATAGGGTGCTCCAAGTCCGGCGAACGCCGGCACAACGACTACCTCATCGACAATTCCGGTGCGCACCGCAATAGCTTCGGATTCTTCCGCCGTCTGAATGATACCAAGCCCGTCGCGCAGCCATTGCATCGCCGAACCGGCCACAAAAACACTGCCTTCTAATCCATAAGTCGTTTCACCATTGAGGCGCATGGCGACCGTCGTTAGCAATTGATTGTTTGAGCTCAAGGCTTCGGCGCCGGTATTTGCTATGGCAAAACAACCTGTTCCGTAAGTGCTCTTGGTCATGCCAACATCCAGACCGGCCTGCCCAAACAGAGCTGCCTGTTGGTCGCCTGCCATGCCCATGACAGGTACTTCGCCAGCAAGACACTCGTCGGTCGCCATGCCGAAATCGGCAGCGCAGTCTTTGACCACAGGTAACAGTGCTGCCGGTATGCCGAAAATATTGAGCAGCTCTTCGTCCCATTCTTGTGTATGAATATTGAAGAGCATGGTCCGCGATGCGTTGCTTGCATCCGTCGCATGCTGCAAGCCGCCGCTCAGTCGCCACAAAAGAAAACAATCGATTGTGCCAAATGCGAGTTTGCCCGCCTCGGCCCGCTGCCTAACGCCCGCGACATTGTCTAAAATCCACGCAATCTTGGTCGCTGAAAAATAGGGATCAAGGCGGAGGCCTGTCTTCGTAGCAATCTGCGCTTCCAAACCGTCTTCTTTTAGTTCGCGACAACGCTCTGCTGTGCGGCGGTCCTGCCACACGATAGCGTTGTAAACACTCTCACCGGTTTCGCGATCCCAAATCAATGTCGTTTCGCGCTGATTCGTGATGCCGATTGCCGTGACGTCAGATGCCCGTACTTGAACCTTTGCCATTGCCTCTGATATCACGGCTCGAACGGACGACCAGATTACGTCCGGGTCATGTTCCACCCAGCCCGCCTGCGGATAGATCTGTGGAAATTCCTGCTGTGCACTCGCAACGACCGCAACGTCGTGATCATAGATAACCGCACGACTACTGCTGGTGCCCTGATCAATGGCTAGTAGATATTGGCTCACTAAGGTTTTACTACGCTATAAATGGGGTTAGCGAGTGACATTTGCTTGCCAGCTTCGGCAGGCCAGTCGCCGTCATCCTGTCCGCCCGCGAACGTCGCGATTTCATCACGAATATCATCAGGCCATGGCGCAACCCGCCTGATCGACAAGTCGACGTGCAAATTAAGCCACTCTGCGGTTGCCGCAAGATAATGCTTCTCCGCGTGATACATGCGCATGAATTGATGAATTCTTTTGTCATCGTAGGCGAGTACTTGAGTCGTAATTATATAAGGTTCGTCGACGGATAATTCACGCTGCCAGGTGATGTGGCTCTCCACGGCAAAAGTAGAACTCTCGCTGACGTTAATATAATTCTCAGTAATGCCGAACTTTTCCCAAAGCGAATCAACTGCGAGATCAAACGCCAACATGTAATACGCAACATTCATGTGATTGTTAACGTCTATCCATTCCGGGAGAACCGAGCCCCGTATAACTTCGACACCTAGCAAATTATTCTCTGACACAATTTTACTCTCTGACAAAAAGGAACTCTATATTTCTGTTTCGACGCGACGGTGAAAATCGTCAACATCAGTATCCACAATACAGCTCTTGTGTCCATGGCCAATCAAGCGCGATACTGCCTTCTCATGAACAATCTTACCCTCATTGTAATCGTCATTATCCTGCTGGCGCTGGCGGTAGCTTACTGGTGGTTTCGGCACGCAGGCCGATCGGTACCGGACCTTATTCAACGTGGTCGCCCGCTGCCCGACTTTGCTGCTGTAGACGAAAACGGCGGTCCGGTACGTTCGACAGAACTACATGGAACCGCTGTGGTGATGCTGTTCGTGCGCGGCAATTGGTGCCCGTTTTGTAGCTCACAAGTCCGAGACCTCAGCCGTCACTACAAAGACATCGTTGATTTGGGAGCACGGCTAATTCTGGTTACACCGAAACCGCTGCAGACGACGCGGCGCGTAGCTGAGTTTTTCAAGGTGGAATTCGATTTCTGGCTTGATGCTGACCTTACTGCAACGCGAGTTCTGGGCTTGCTGCACTCGTCCGCAGTGCCTGAAGATCATCATGTGGAATACGGCGAGGACACTGTCTGGCCAACAGCTCTGGTTATAGATCCTAATGGTGTAATCCGCTTTATCGAGTTATCAAAAATTATCGCGGATCGCCCGAACCCAAGGAAACTGCTGCAAGAACTAAGAAAGGCGCTAGCTCACTAGAGCTTCACGCCAACCGCCGAACACAAGAACTGCATAAACGGCGTCGCTTGTTTGAAGGATGTTTCAACGCTGCGTTGAAACTGCGGCTTAAGGCAATCTTCGACCGCCATATTGCGCACTGCCATGAAACTCTTGCGCTTGATGTCCTCGATCATCGGATGCTCTTTGTCGAAGCCACGTGGCGGACGCTTCAGGCACTCGCCGCCCAATTTGAAGTTTCGCTTAAATCCCTGCGCACCAATCGCCCGGGTCCATTCACCCGGTCTCGAGGCTATTCGATCGCGTATTTGACGCAATGGATCAGAATCCGGTCTCCACATACCAACGCCGACGAAAACCTCATGCGTGCTGATATGCACGTAGTAGCCAGGCGAATGTACATCTCTGGCACGTTCATGGCGAAATTGAATACCAATATTCGTCTTGTAGGGCAGCTTGTTTTTGGAGAAACGCGTGTCGCGATACACACGCATTAGCGAGCCTCCAATACGCGTCGGCACCGCCGTGAAATGTGGCGCAAAATCCATTAAAGGATCCTGCATGGACTGAATGAAGTGCAAGGCGACATCCAGTACGTCTTCATCGTAGCGATTCTTGTTTGCTTTGAACCATTCCCGATTGTTGTTTGCTTCGAGTTCGCGAAGAAATTTTATCGTTCGTTCTTCGAATCGTCTGCAGCTTTGCTGCGCCATTAGCAGGTTTTTGAATCTTTATCTGGGTGAGCAAACATATCCGCTTCATCCTCGCCGTCGCGCGGCGCCAGGCATGCAAAATCCTTCTCCACCAGAATTTTCAGCTTATCGCCGTCATCGAGCACTTGTTCACCTTCGATTGACACTTGCTCTGTCGTTGCCCACGCCAAAACCACCGTTTCGGGCAGGCGCACGCTGATTTCATTTTCCGAGTAAAAAGCGGCCGCGGTTACGCTGGCCGGACTGCTCTCAACCGAGTAAGAGAATTTCCTGGGTCCGGGAAAAACGGTGCTTGCCCTTACCACGCCATTGTCACGCATAAGGTCGACTTCGCCTCGGGTAAGGCGCAGGCGAATTGAATTGTCTTTGATACGAATTTTCACGGCAGTACGTTCTTCTGGTCTGGCGTTAGATTAGAACAGAAATCTAGCCGATCAGTAAGTGTCGCGCGCACGTGGCCACGCGACCGGCAATCGCGCCAGGCCGGTGAGTAGATCGCGGCAGATGCAATACTGGGTTAAATTTACCCGGCGAAGCTACTCTGCGATGACGTTTTCTGCCTGCGGACCTTTCTGTCCCTGACCTACTTCCATTGAAACTTTTTGTCCTTCTTTCAATGATTTGAATCCTTCCATCTGAATCGCAGTGTGGTGGACAAAGACATCTGCGCCACCTTCACGTTCAATGAATCCAAACCCCTTATCATCGTTGAACCATTTAACGGTTCCTTCAACTCTTTCGCCTGACATAACACCCTCTTTCTAAAATTACCGTGCTAACACGGCCCCAAAAAACCTAATCCGAACCCGGTGTAGCTCGAGGACTCGAAAACTTGTATGGCTAAACCCCTATTCGGCGCCTGACAAAACTCGAGTTTAGCTCCTTGACTGCGCCGCAGCCGAGCAACGCCATTGACCGCTCGAGCTCATCTTGTAACAAGCTCAAGCCGCGCTCAACTCCAGCCTGACCGCCAGCCGCCAGCGGATACAGATATCCACGACCAATGCTGCAGGCATTCGCGCCCAGTGCGAGCGCCTTGATAATATGTGTTCCGCGACGCACGCCACCGTCACAGATAATCTCCAATTGATCGTGCAGAGCGTCCGCAACGTCGGCGATGCAATCAACTGCTGCCGGCGTACTCTCCAATTGGCGGCCACCGTGGTTGGACAGCATGACGGCCGTCGCCCCTGCGTTAGCAGCGTTGCGGCAGTCAGCAACCGTCTGCACACCCTTTATGACCAGCGGTCCGTCCCACAGCGAGCGCAGCCATTCCACATCCTTCCAGGTCAACGAGCGATCGATTTGGCTGTTGAAATACTCCAGCAGGCTCATATCCTCTTTCTGAGATGGCCGCGCGTTACTCGCAAGATTGACCATCTCCAGCTCTTTTTTGACCAACGCCCGATATAGCCAGCCGGGATGATTTAGCCAGCTGGCAACACTTCTCAGCCGCAATCGGCCCGACGAAAACCCGTACACCGCGTCGCGCTCGCGATTGCCAGCGACGGGTGTATCGACCGTTAGACAGAGCGCCTTGTATCCTGCCGACTTGCAGCGAGCAACAAACTCGGCCGTCGCACCCCGATCCTTAAACACGTAAAGCTGAAAAAGTTTCGGGCCATTGCCAATACTGGCGACATCCTCGATCGTCGTCGTACCCAGAGTCGACAAGCTATAAATCATGCGGAATTTTTCGGCTGCCCTGACGACGGCTGGCTCACCTTCGGCATGAAATAACTTTGATGCGCCTGTCGGCGAAATCATGACAGGCCAATCAACAGGTTCACCAAATAAAGTCGAATTGAGTTTCACAGCGCTGACACCGGATAACTGCGCTGGCAGTAATTCATAGTCATCGAACGCGGCGCTATTGCGGCCCAACGTCCATTCGTCATCCGCACCGCCATCCATGTAGTTAAATACTGGCGATGGTAATTTTCGCCGGGCGATACGGCGAAAGTCCATGACATTATTACAGTCACTAATTTTCACGCTAAGAGATTATCATGCATTGACACGCAGCGGATTGAGCCTGCTACGATTGCTCCCTTGCTCGCCCGATGGATAAGGATTTATGGATGACAATGACGCTCTAGCCGCGCGAAATCGATCGGTGGCGAGATGGCTGCTCATTTGTTGCGGACTGGTATTCATCATGGTGGTGCTGGGTGGTGTCACGCGCTTGACCGGATCAGGTCTATCGATGGCCGATTGGCGCCCATTGCTGGGCTGGTTACCCCCGCTCTCCGAAACTCAATGGCAACGTGTTTTCGAGCTGTATCAGCAATCCCCCGAATTCCTGAAAGTGAATTCGCATATGGATGTTGCAGCATTCAAGAACATTTTCTGGCTGGAGTATCTGCATCGCTTGCTCGGCAGAATCATAGGCATCGTTTTCTTGCTGCCTGCAATCTATTTTTTCGCTCGAGGCTTTATCAAACGGACCGAATGGCCGAAGTACCTGCTGATGTTTGTTCTCGGTGGCCTACAGGGCGTTCTTGGCTGGTACATGGTAAAGAGTGGACTGGTTGATGTGCCGCACGTCAGTCAATACCGCCTGACAGCGCATCTTGTCGCAGCCTTCGCAATTTATGCCTACATGTTTTGGGTCGCGATGAGCCTGATTTTTCCTGCCAGTGGGGAAAGGCGTCACGCGTGGTTTGGCAAGGCCCTCGGGTTAACCACGCTGATATCCGTAACGATTGTCTCTGGCGGGTTTGTCGCCGGACTTAAAGCCGGCAAGAGTTACAACACCTTTCCAATGATGGGCGATGACTGGGTACCGCCCGGAATCATGGCGCTCGAGCCGTATTGGCGAAACTTTTTCGACAATGCGACCACGGTTCAATTCGATCATAGAGTATTGGCGATCGTCACATTGATCACCGTTGTCACGTTTTGGTACAAGTCGCGCGGTGCGGATCTATCGGCTCGAAGCCGGCGCGCTACAAATGCTCTACTGCACACTGCGCTATTACAGGTCGTACTCGGCATTACTACTCTGTTACTTGCGGTACCCGTCTTTCTTGGTGCGCTGCATCAAGCCGTTGCTATGCTTTTGTTTACAGTGTCGCTATTCGTGCTGCACAGCTTACGTCGCACTTAAGTCAATTTAGCCGACTTCGCTCAACCAGCTGTAACGGTCTTCTGCCAAGCCGTATTGAATATCCTGCAGGGCCTTGCGAAGTCTCACCGTATTCGGCCCTTCGGCGCCATCGCGTACCTTTATCTCTTCGCCGTGGTACACCAGTGTTCCAACTGGCGACAGGCAAGCAGCTGTTCCTGACAAAGCCGCTTCATGCGTCTTGACCAACGCTAACAATTCGTCGACATTAAAATTTCTTTCATTAATCGAATAACCCAGATCGGCAGCCAGCTTGAGAATGGAGTCACGCGTCATGCCATGAAGAAACGTGCTGTCTAGTGGCTTGGTAATGATCTCGTTATCGCTGATGAGCAAGAAGTTGGCAGCGCCGGTTTCCTGTACATCGCCATTCGGGCAAAACAATACCTGATCAACACCGTATTGCTGTTTCGCGTCCAGCGTCGGGCCAAGCGCCGCTGCATAATTGCCACCGGTTTTGGTGCTGCCCAACTGTTCTGTTGAGCGTGCACGCTGGTCATCGACCAGCAGCTTCAAGGCCGCTGAGCCGCCTGAGAAATAGTCCCCGACAGGTGACGCCAAAACGAACAATGTCGCCTCGTGCGACGGCGCGGCCGCAGCGCCTATATTCTCCAGCGTACCAATGAGCGTTGGGCGCAAGTACAAAGAACTGGGTGGCGATGGAATGTCATCGACCTGAGCAGCAACAAGGTCTACGACCATAGACGCCAACAAATCGGCATCCGGGATCGGCAAGCGCAATGACGCCGCACTTTTTTGCATGCGCGCGACATGGTCATGCAAGCGGTAAATACGTGCTTTTCCGTCTTCCCAACGATAGGCTTTAAAACCTTCAAAGCAGCTACTCGCGTAATGAAACACATGCGATGCCGGGTGCATCGCCAGTGGTTTCAACGGCTCTATAGACGCTGCGGACCAAGCTCCATCCGCGAAACGGGCTATTGCAATCTGTTGACAAAACTCTGTGCCGAACTGGGCCATAGGGCTAACTCTGCTAGCAGTCCTGAAAGGGCGCTACTTTGCCATTAAATGGCGCTCTGTGGCCAGAGGCAATGACATTAAATTTTCTCGACTCTAGAATGTCGGGGGCGTACAGGCCGAAATCAATTCGCAAGGCTCACTGCCTGAATTGCGAAACTGGTGTGGTTGATTACTCTTGAAATAGTAGGCATCGCCGCGCTGCAGTATTTCGGACTGCTCGCCAACGCTAACTTCGAGTCTGCCGCTGAGTATGATTCCGCATTCTTCACCGTCATGCGTCATCGCGTGTTTGCCTGTTCCAGAACCCGGCTGATAACGCTCATGTATCAGCTGTATTGAACGACTGGCGAGATTCGCACCAACCTGACGGTATGAAACGCCACCGTCGGCGATCTCGGTTAGCTCCTCAGCGCGAAAAAAAACCCGGTCACGAACTTCAAACTCGTCGCCAAAAAACTTTCCCAGGCCAATCGGAATGCCATCGAGAACGCGCTTGAGCATGCTCACGGTTGGATTGAGCTTGCCCGCCTCGATTTGCGAGATGGTGGCATTCGCGACGCCGGACTGGCGCGCCAACTGCCTTTGCGAGATTTTAAGCGCTGTACGAATACCCTTTAAACGCCTGCCAATTTCATTGTCCACAATAAATTTCCCGAAAACGTTTATCTTACTAAACATTTTCAAGCATGTATCCAATAAAATCAATAACTTAACTTTATCCAACTAACTGATTGTTTAACAACACTATGCGGGCGTAGAATCCCTTCTCAACAACGACCCTGTCCGGAGCAAACCACATGAGCACAAACAGCAGCGATCTCGAAGCCTATTGGCTGCCGTACACCGCAAATCGTGATTTTAAAGCCAAGCCGCGCATCATTCGCGCTGCTTCTGGGCATCACTACACGGCCGAGGACGGCAGCCGCTTATACGATATGTTTTCAGGCCTGTGGACGTCAGGCGTCGGCCATTGCCACCCGAAGATTGTGGCTGCAGTACAAAAACAGGTCGCAGAGCTCGACTACTGCATGGGCTTTCAGGTCACCAACGATAAGGCTTTCGAATTGGCCAATCGCGCAACAGCGATGGCACCTGATGGCATCAATCACTGCTTTTTCACTAATTCCGGATCGGAGTCTGTCGATACAGCACTAAAAATTGCGCTCGGCTATCACCGAGCACGCGGCGAAGGTAATCGCACTCGATTGATCGGACGTGAAAAGGGCTACCACGGTGTCAATTTTGGCGGCATGTCGGTCGGTGGCATCGTGCCCAATCGCAAGATCTTCAGTGCCAATCTGATCCCGGGCGTTGACCACATTCGGCATACCCACGATCTAGAACGTAATGCGTTCAATCGCGGACAACCGGAATACGGGGCTGAGTTGGCAGAAGATCTGCAACGCCTTTGCGCATTACACGATGGCAGCAACATAGCGGCTGTTATCGTTGAACCGGTCGCCGGATCATGCGGCATTTTGCCACCGCCGATTGGCTACTTGAAGCGACTACGCGAAATATGCGATGAGCATGGCATTCTACTGATCTTTGACGAAGTGATCACCGCATTCGGTCGCGTTGGAGAGGCCTTCGGCGCGGAACGCTTTGGTGTGACACCCGACATCATCACGACCGCAAAAGGCCTGACGAACGGCGTTATTCCAATGGGTGCGGTCTTCGTGCGCGACTCAATCTATGACGCATTTATGCAAGGGCCTGAGCACATGGTGGAATTGTTCCATGGCTATACTTACTCAGGCCATCCGGTCGCGGCAGCCGCGGGTCTGGCAACTATGGATATTTACGCAGAGGAAGGTATTTTTGAACAAGCGCGTGGTCTTGAGCAACACTTCGAAGATTTGCTGCATTCCTTTGCCGACCACAAACATGTCATCGATATTCGTAATTTCGGTTTGATGGGAGCGATCGAGCTTTCCGCACGAGACGGCGCAGCCGGCGCACGCGGTGTCGAAGTTCACAAAAAGTGTTTCTGGGATGAAAATCTCGTCATAAGAAACAGCATGGATATTATTCAATTTTCCCCTTTCCTGAATTCCGACCCTGATGAGATGCAAGCATCATTTGAAGGTGTGCGCCGAGTCCTCGATTCGGTCGAATAGGTACAATCGTAAAACTCAGTCCAATAACCCGGTCGAATAAGTTGTTTGCAAACAGTAAATCTGGAGATTTTGCATGAATGCCACACCAGCTAAAAATATCGATACCGCCGAGGTACTCGGTCATTTCATCAACAATGCGGAGGTCGCCGACAACGGCCGCCTGCTCCCGATTACCAATCCGGCGACCGGTGAAGTAACTCGCCAGGTCGCAATGGCCTCCAGGGAGACCGTCGAAAGTGCGATTACTGCTGCACATGCGGCTTTCCCAGCATGGCGCAACACGCCGCCCGCGAAGCGCGCACGCATCATGTTCCGCTATAAGCAATTGCTCGAAGAGCACGCCGATGAGATTGCTGCTGCATTGACCAATGAGCACGGCAAGGTGCTCGATGACGCCATGGGCGAATTTGGTCGTGGCGTCGAAGTGGTGGACTACGCTTGCGGTATTGCCGAGATGTTAAAGGGCGAATACTCACGCAACGTTGGCCCAGACATTGACAGCTGGTCGGAATTCCAGCCACTCGGTGTCGTCGCCGGCATTACTCCGTTTAACTTCCCAGCGATGGTTCCGATGTGGATGTACCCAATGGCCATTGCCTGCGGCAATACGTTCATTTTGAAGCCGTCTGAGAAAGACCCGTCCGCGCCGATGATTGCCGGGCGCCTTCTAAAAGAAGCGGGTTTGCCTGCTGGCGTCTTCAATATCGTCAACGGTGACAAAGAAGCTGTCAACACACTGTTAGAAGACAAGCGAGTGCAGGCGGTGAGCTTTGTCGGCTCGACCCCTATCGCTGAACACATTTACAACACCGGTACCAAGAATGGCAAGCGAGTCCAAGCACTCGGCGGCGCGAAGAATCATGCGGTCGTGATGCCGGATGCCGATATTGATAATGCAGTCAGCGCGTTGATGGGGGCCGCTTTCGGTTCTTGTGGCGAACGCTGCATGGCTATTTCAGTTGCTGTTTGCGTTGGCGATGAAGTTGCCGATGCAGTCGTCAGCAAGATGCAGGCCGAAATCCTCGACCTCAAGGTCGGAAATGGCAACGACGTGTCGAATCACATGGGTCCGCTAATCACCAAAGTTCATCACGACAAAGTGCGCGGCTATGTTGAACTCGGTATCGAAGAAGGCGCTGATCTAGTCGCTGACGGCCGTGACTTGGTCGTTGACGGTCATGAGCAGGGCTTTTTCCTCGGCCCATGTCTGTTCGATAACGTCACCAGCGAGATGCGAATTTACCAAGAGGAAATCTTCGGCCCTGTGCTGTGCGTTGTGCGCGCCGAGTCAGAAGAACAGGCGATGCAACTGATCAACGATCATGAGTATGGCAATGGCACCTGCATATTTACTCGCGATGGTGAAGCTGCCCGTTATTTTGCAGACAATATTCAAGTGGGAATGGTCGGCATTAACGTGCCACTGCCAGTCCCTGTCGCGTATCACAGCTTTGGTGGTTGGAAACGTTCTCTGTTTGGCGATCTTTTCGCTTACGGACCGGACAGCGTGCGCTTTTATACGCGTCGCAAGACCATCACTCAGCGCTGGCCATCAGGTGGCGTGCGAGAGAAAGCGCAATTCTCATTCCCGGGCCGCCAATAACAAATTAATCGAAAATATAATCGCTGTCCCGACAGTTGGCGCACTCACCGGAGAGCACTAAATTGGACCATCAGAAGACCGCGTACTTCGTGAACAAAATGTGGGATGACGAGATCATTCCGCAGATCGCTGAGTACATCAAAATCCCCAACAAGTCGCCGCACTTCGATCACGATTGGGAACAGCATGGGCATATGGACCGCGCTGTGCAGATGCTTGAGGCATGGTGCAAAACGCAACCCTTAGAGGGAATGACTGTTGAAATCGTGCGGCTTGAAGGTCGCACCCCGGTGTTGTTTATGGATATACCGGGCGACTCCGAAGAGGTCGTGCTGCTGTACGGTCACTACGACAAGCAGCCGGAATTCTCCGGCTGGGACGACGATCTCGATCCCTGGACACCGACAATCAAAAACGGAAAGCTTTACGGTCGTGGCGGTGCAGATGACGGCTACTCAACTTTCGGTTCGTTAACGGCGATTCGTGCCTTGCAAGAGCAAGGGATATCACACGCGCATTGCATCGTGCTAATAGAGGGCTGCGAGGAAAGTGGCAGTTTCGATTTACCGCACTATATCGACCTGCTTGAAGACCGCATTGGATCACCCGACCTGGTTGTTTGCCTTGATGCGGAATGTGGCAATTACGATCAACTCTGGTGCACCACTTCGCTGCGAGGAAACCTGACCGGAACATTGCGCGTCGATGTATTGACCGAAGGCGTTCACTCCGGAACTGCCAGCGGTGTTGTTCCGTCGAGTTTTCGTACGGCGCGACAATTGATTAGTCGTCTTGAAGACGAAGCATCAGGGCAGATACTCATTGACGGCCTGCACGCCGAGATACCCGCACAGCGCATTGAACAAGCGGAACTCGCCGCGGAAACACTTAAGGAACTGGTGTATGAGAAATTTCCGTGGGCAGTGGACAACCCTCAACCCGCCGAATCGAATTCCGAGTTATTGTTGAATAACACCTGGCGCCCGATGCTCGCGATTACCGGCGCAGAAGGAATGCCAGCAATGATGGACGCCGGCAATGTGTTGCTTCCTTATACAACGCTGAAATTGTCTTTCCGCCTGCCACCGACCTGCGATGCCGATGACGCGGCAGCCGCTGTGCAAGCTGCACTGGAAGCGGACCCACCTCCACTCGCTGAGGTTTCATGGGCGCTGGAGTCCACAATGGCCGGTTGGAATGCTCCCGCGGTAGCCAGTTGGTTGGAAGCATCAATGCAAAAGGCATCAGAAGCTTTCTTCGGCCAGCCTTCGATGTTCATGGGTACCGGTGGCACTATTCCGTTCATGGGAATGCTCGGCGAACGCTTCCCGGAGGCGCAGTTCCTGATAACCGGCTTGCTCGGCCCGAAATCGAATGCGCACGGTCCTAATGAATTCCTACATATTGAAACAGGCAAACGCCTGACCAGCTGCGTCGCGCAGGTGCTCGAAGATCACTATTTACGAGCGACTGTAAGTTAGAGACGTAATCTGCTCGGAGATAAGACCGATCAGGAAAATAATTACCGAGGCGCTGAACAACAACATGCTCATGTTGGTGAATCGGGCAGTCGTTATATAGGTGTAAGCGTAGTAGCACAAACCAGTGGTGAAAAATAGCGCGCTCACTGGCAGAAAGATTTTTAGCGGTGAATACAATGTCGCGATCTTAAAAATAATGACCAGAAAACGCACGCCGTCTCGCAGTGGTTTGATATGACTCTTACCAACTCGTTTCGCTGCGGAAATAGGTTCAAATGTGACCGAGTAACCGCTTCGCAAGAACGCCATTGTTATTGTTGTTGGATAGGAGAATCCGTTCGGCAACAAGTACAGAAATTGTTTAAATTTCTCCGCGCGCACTACGCGAAACCCTGAGGTCAGATCGAGAATTTTATGACCGCTAATAATCGACGCAATGCCATTGTACAGACCATTAGCGAAAAGCCGCCCAACATTGGCATGAGACCCCGTGTCTCGTGCGCCTATGGCCATCTCATAGCCTTCCTTGAGACGCTGCAATAGCGGCGTGAATTCGGCAGCCGTATGCTGCCCGTCGCCGTCCATGAATGCGAGAATATCGCCAGTAGCCGCGCGCGCTCCGGACTTTACCGCAGCGCCATTCCCCAAACTCTCAGGATGACTAACAACGGTTGCGCCAGCCGTCGTCGCGGCCGCCGCCGTGTCGTCCGTGGACCCATCGTCAACCACGATGACTTGTGCGTCAGGGTATTGTTCTCGTGCAGTAGTCACGACCGACGCAATTGCGCCGCTCTCATTCTTCGCCGGGATAATAATAGATAGAGACATTGCCAATTTTCCGTATTCCGTTCCTGGGCTATGTTCTTATGACGCGAACATGATCATGATCCCCGCCGCCACTGCCGAACCGATGACACCGGCGACATTAGGTCCCATTGCATGCATTAGCAAGATATTCTGCGGATTGGCCTCCATACCCACTTTATTGGCAACGCGTGCCGCCATAGGTACAGCCGACACTCCCGCAGCGCCAATCAATGGGTTGATCGGCGTCTTCGTTATCTTGTTCAGGAGCTTGCCCATCAGGAGACCACACGCGGTACCTATCGCAAACGCGACCATGCCGAGCAGCAGGATGCTCAGAGTACTCCAGTCGAGGAACTGTTCAGCGCTCAGCTTTGAACCGACAGCCAGTCCGAGAAAAATCGTGACGATATTAATTAGAGAGTTTTGTGTTGTATCGGAAAGTCGATCAACCACACCGCACTCACGCATCAAATTGCCAAAGCACAACATGCCCAGTAACGGCGCCGCCGAGGGCAGCAGCAGAGCTACCAGCAACAACAACAAGAGAGGAAATACCACTCGCTCGACCTTTGATACCTCACGAAGCTGCACCATCTCGATCTTACGCTCGGCCTCTGTCGTCAATAGCCTCATGATCGGCGGTTGAATCAGGGGCACAAGCGCCATGTAGGAATACGCCGCAACCGCAATGGCACCAAGGAGGTGCGGTGCTAATTGACCCGCCACGTAAATTGCCGTCGGCCCGTCGGCGCCTCCGATAATCCCAATTGCCGCGGCCTCACGCAGCGAGAAATCCATAATGCCGAGCTCGGTGAGCCCGAGTGCTCCGAGAAGCGTTGCAAATATTCCGAACTGTGCCGCCGCACCTAAAAATAAGGTCTTTGGATTTGCCAATAACGGACCAAAGTCAGTCATTGCGCCAACGCCCATGAAAATGATTAATGGAAACGCGCCGGTTTCGATCCCTGTCACGTACGCCAGATGCAACAAGCCGTTGCCGGTCGCAATTTCAACGCCCGGAATATTACTGAGAAGCCCGCCAAACCCAATCGTCACCAATAACAACGGTTCGAATTTTTTGACGATGCCCAGATAGAGCAGCAACAAGCAAATAGCGATCATCGCAATCTGCCCTGACGAGATCTGATAGATACCAGACTCGATCCAGATTTGTCGGATCAGATCCATTGCTTACCCACGCATCTCTTATTCAATAACAACCAGCGCATCGCCAACGCCCACGGCATCGCCCGTGTTTACGAAAACTTTAGTGATCGTACCCGCCTTGGGCGCACTGATTGTCGTCTCCATCTTCATCGCTTCAACTACCAACAGCGGCTGGTTTTCTTCAACGATGCTGCCAACTGCGACATGAACTTTGAAAATATTCCCCGCCAACACTGCCTTAACCGTTTCGCCAGAACCCGTCGCAGCAGGCGCCGCGGCCGTTACCGGCGCGGCAACAATATTGCTCAGCTGACCACTTTCTGCGACTTCAACGGTGAAAGTCTTTCCATCAACGCGAACCGAATAGACGCCGGAGCCACCTGACGATGCTGCAGGCTGCGACACAGTCGCCTCGACTTCGCCAGTCGGGACTGCTTCGAATGCATCGGGGTTATTGCGATTCTCAAGAAACTTGAGGCCGATCTGTGGAAATAGCGCGTAGGTCAGAACATCATCAACAACATCATCGGCTAGTTGAATATTCTGCTCGACCGCGATTTTCTTCAATTCGGCCGTTTGCGACTCGAGCTCCGGCTCCAGCAAATCTGCCGGACGACAGGTAATTGCTTCTGCACCGTCGAGCACCTGTGTCTGCAACGCTTGGTTGACCGGCAGCGGCGTCGCGCCATATTCACCCTTTAGAATGCCGGCGGTCTCCTTGGTAATCGTCCCGTATCGATTACCCGATAGAACATTGATAACCGCCTGCGTACCGACGATCTGCGATGTTGGCGTCACCAGCGGCAACATTCCAAGGTCTTCGCGGACACTGGGAATTTCAGCCAGGACTTCATCAACTTTTTCGCCGGCATTTTGTTCGCGTAGTTGGTTCTCAAGGTTTGTCAGCATGCCGCCCGGAACTTGCGCCACCAAAATTCGCGAATCGACGCCACGAAGCGAGCCCTCGAATTTCGCATATTTTTTCCGTACCTCGCGAAAGTATGCAGCGATCTCTTCGATAAGAGTCATGTCGAGACCAGTGTCGCGATCAGTTCCTTCAAGTATCGCGACTACTGTCTCCGTTGGAGAATGCCCATAAGTCATGCTCATCGACGACACAGCTGTATCGATATTGTCGATGCCCGCTTCCACCGCTTTGATATACGTGGCAGTCGACAGACCTGTTGTTGCATGACATTGCATGTGAATGGGAATGTCTACAGATTCCTTGAGGCGCGTGATTAGCTCGTAAGCAACATACGGGCGCAGTAACCCGGCCATGTCCTTGATGCAAATTGAGTGCGCACCCATATCTTCAATGCGCTTCCCCATGTCGACCCACAGGTCGACGGTATGCACCTCGCTGACCGTGTAAGACATCGTGCCTTGCGCATGCTTGTCCACCGCCAGCGTGGCCTTAATCGCGGTCTCAAGATTTCTAAGATCATTTAGCGCATCAAATATCCGAAAGACGTCAACACCGTTTACCGCACAACGTTCCACAAACTTTTCGACCAGATCGTCAGCGTAGTGGCGATAACCTAAGATATTCTGACCGCGAAACAACATTTGCTGCGGTGTATTCGGCATCGCCGCTTTTAGTAAGCGGATGCGCTCCCAGGGGTCTTCACCCAGATAGCGAATGCAGGCGTCGAAGGTTGCCCCACCCCACGATTCCATAGACCAATAGCCAACAGCGTCAAGCTTTTCAGCAATTGGCAACATATCGTCGATACGCATGCGTGTTGCGAGTAGGCTCTGATGAGCATCGCGCAACACTAACTCGGTTATTCCA
Source organism: uncultured Woeseiaceae bacterium (assembly GCA_905480215.1). Classification (GTDB taxonomy): domain Bacteria; phylum Pseudomonadota; class Gammaproteobacteria; order Steroidobacterales; family Woeseiaceae; genus UBA1847. The sequence goes on from CAJQPL010000077.1 coordinate 33,954, forward strand.
AGCGGATTCTTTTCAGTCATGATTCTCTAAGCTGTTATTTTTTTCGGTGAACTGCAATCGCAGCCGTGATAGCCGCGACTTCTTCCGGACTGACGTCGTCATCGCTGCCTGACGCAGCGAACTTCACAACAATACTCGACATCAACGACATGGCCATAACCAGTATCGTAAGAAACGAAAACACCGTTCCCATTCCGACGAGCATCAGCGTGACGCCCTGATTTAGCAGACCTATCTCCAAAACAAGCTCAATTACAAATTCGAGGAACGAAGATTATAGCTGATTCAATTCACTCAATCACATTGGTCATTCTATTAGTCCAATGCAGGTTATTGACTTGTGCGTCGGAAACACAATTTTGGCATCATTCGGAGATGAAACTATTTCGCCAAATCATCGCATTCAGCTCATTACTCGTCTTATCCGCATCTTGCGCGACGCAGCCACGCACTGAAATGGTCCAGGCCGAGGCCGCTACTGAGTGCGTGGTTTTATTACATGGCCTCAATCGCAGCTGGCGTGCTATGCGGCCAATGGCTGAGTCGCTGCAGTCAGCGGGATTTACCACAGCTAACGTCGATTACCCGTCGCAATCCGGCTCGATTGAAGAAATAGCGCCGAGCGCCGTGGGCTTGGGGCTCGATAGTTGCCGTGCGGCAGGGGCGACGAAGATTCATTTTGTCACCCATTCACTGGGTGGAATTCTTCTGCGTTACCAGAATGAGTACATGCCGATCCCGGACCTTGGTCGCGTCGTCATGCTTGGACCACCGAATCAAGGCAGCGAGATAATAGACAAGACTAAAGATTGGCCAGGGTTCGAAATATTCTCGGGTACAGCAGGATCACAGCTGGGAACCGACCCTGAGAGCCTGCCATCAAAACTAGGTCCGGTCGATTTCGAACTGGGTGTTATTGCAGGAACGAAAACGATAAATATCTTTACCTCTTCCATGTTACCGAACCCGGACGATGGCAAAGTCTCGGTCGCCAGCACGCAGGTGCTGGGAATGGATGATTTTCTGCTTGTCGACGATTCCCACCGTTACATCACACGCAGCGACATCGTGTTTAGAAACACTGAGAATTTTCTGCTTAAGGGTGAGTTTCTGAAGGACGACAAGACGTCGTCAGACAGCGATTAACTACTCGCAGAGCTCATCCTTTTTGGATTTTGTATCGGCGATCTCAGCCGCTGCGGCCGCCTTCGACAAATACTCTTTTTCGCCGTCGTCATTGGTTTTATACAGGCGTGGCGCATTGACGTAGGAGTCGTAGATTTCCGTTGCGCGCTTGCAGTAATAGGCCTCAGCCATTTCGCGTTCCAAACGTTGGTCGTCAGTTTCGCCCGGAAAATCGTCTTTTCCCAGCGGCGCGCCGGTTGGATTGAGTTCCTGAAGTGACCCGGCGCTATGCCAAACCAGTTGAACCGCCACGGCGTCTTTGTGGTCCGGAGTATCGCTGTAGTACAACTTGTCATCGTCACCGACCCACGTGAAAATGGCTTTATTGGTATCGACAAAGTGTGTGTTGCCCTTTGCATCGAACCACTTCCACACATCAGCCGACGCCGACGTGCTGAAAAAGACAAACAACAATAATAGGACTTTCAAGTACGACATTAGACCTCCCGCAGGTGGCCAGTATGGTCAATTGATCCCAACAATCCTTTGACTGGCGTCACAAAAACGTGACAGTGAAAATCCTCTAATACAAATGAATAAACCTTTATAACTAACTGATATTAAATCAATTTATCTAGCTATTTTACCGAAGAGCCCGACAATTTCCTGACTATCCCCTCATACCTCGCCGTTAGCATCGGCTTCCGCGCGAGCAAATACTCGCTCGATGGCTGTAATGGTGATCGGGTGATAAGCGTGCCGAGCACGCTCGAACATTGCTTCTCCGAGCTCTAGATCATGACCATTGCTCGCCAGAGCCTCGTAAACGATCGCGACCAATCGAGTTCGACCAAATCGGTTGAGGTGTAGCTCCAGTGCTTCATAAGCGGGTTCAAATCGGCGCGTCGCAACCTGAATAAACCAGGTACGTCCAATTTCAGCGTTGCTTGTAGCACTCAGGCCCAGGTGCGCATCAAGTGCGACGAGCTGATCACGCGTTAAGTCAGCAGGCAGGCTATTAATAAAGTGTCGCATTGCTTGCGGACTCCAGTTAGCCGTCGGAATGTCCTGTAATTCGATCTCACCACTTGCCCACGACTGAGCGTGCGCCGTGGCTTCACTTAGAGTCTTTGAGAACGGAATTGGCGCATCGGTCGGGAGTCCGGGTTGATAAAGCCAGCCTTCAGCGTCGTCTCGACTAACTACATCAGGTATCACGCTAAGCAGTTCATCGTCCAGGTAATCGAGAAATACTTCGCTGGTAATCGTCTTAAACGCGAACTCGTCAAAATACGCCAGTAGAAACTGGTCCATTCGATCACGGCCGAACTCGATTTCGAGGTGCTCCAGGAAGAGCCGGCCCTTGTGATAGTGAATAGTGCCCTGAACGTCGTCCGCATCTCCCGAATCGAGGCGTGGTGCAAGGCTTTGTCGTTCGACTGGCACCGACTCAAAATTAAGCAGCAACTCTTCGTAGTCCAGTACCTTCGCTTCGTCGGCCCGGTCCACGTCATAAATTATTTCCATGAGTCGCGACTCGAGATAACTCGTCATGCCCTCGTTCAACCAGCCGTCGCGCCAGGTTGCGTTCGTAACCAGATTGCCCGACCAGGAATGAGCGAGCTCATGCGCAACGACTGACACGAGGCTGCGGTCACCTGCCAGCAAGCTAGGTGTCAAGAATGAGAGACGTGGATTCTCCATCCCTCCGTACGGAAAACTCGGCGGCAGCACGAGCAGGTCGTAGCGGCCCCATTGGTAAGGGCCAAAGTTCGCTACGGCCACATCCATCATCTCCTGCACTTGCCCGAATTCGTAGACAGACGCATCCAGCAACTCCGGCTCGGTGTAAACACCTGTTACCTCACCTATGGGTGCGAAATACAGATTTCCGACAGCCAATGCGATCAGATATGAAGGAATGGGCTGCGGCATCTCAAAATGAAACTCGCCGCGTCTTGGGGTCAACGGATCGTTGTTTGCGCTCATGACCGCCAGCAACTCGACTGGCGTACTTATGCTCGCCTCGTAGGTCACGCGAATCGATGGAGTATCTTGCAACGGTATCCAGCTTCTCGCATGTATCGCTTGTGACTGCGAGAACACCATCGGCTGTTTGCCACCAGCGGTCAGTTCCGCAGGCAGCCACATTAATGCGGATGCATCGGGACTGGTTTCGTAGGCAATTCGAATGACGAGTTCTGTTTCAGTGTCTATGTCGTCGGGTGCCGCTATATGCAGCGGCGTTCCCATCCCTGCATCAGTATCGCCGAAGTCGAATGTCGCTGCCTGCAGCGAGCCGTCCTCTGCAACCACGGCAACGCTCTTGATATCGAGATCGCGAGTATCAAGCGTTATCGTCTCGGCCGAATCATCAATGACTTTCAAATAAAGCACAGCACTGCCGCGTAACTTCTCCGCTGCGAAGTCAACCTCCAGATCCAACGCGATATGCCGCGTTATGAACTGATTCGTATTCGCAAACGTAAAATAGTCATGCGCAGGGTCGTAGGCATCACCTCCACCACACGAACCCAGAAGAATTGTAAAGGCTATAAGTGAAAGCTTTCGTAACATTGAGATACTCCGCGCCGTTGTGCGACTATTGCTGACCTAATTCAGCGAGCAAACTATGCGTGGTCAGGACGCTAATCGTCAACCGAATATGCGGCTCACCGCCGCCCTGCTAGTCACCGTAGCCGTCATACTAAGTGCTTGTGCCGACAGGGACCGTCTAACTGAGCTTACGTTGCGGGGTGACACCATGGGTACCCGCTATAGCGTGCTCCTGGTCGATCCGCTCGACGAGCTGCAACTGGACACATTGCGCGCAGAAATCCAACAGCGGCTGAATGAAATCGATGCACTTGCATCAACCTACGGAACGACGTCCGAACTAAGTCGATTCAATCGCAATGCTTCGACACAGCCTATCAGCGTCTCCGCCGAACTCTGTGCGATGATCTCGAGCGCTTTGGCAATTAGCCAGGATACCGGCGGCGCGTTTGATATCACTGTGGGATCCTTGGTCAATCTTTGGGGTTTTGGCCCTGATCTTCGCACAAATGAACCACCGTCCAGCGACGAACTGCAACGCGCGCATGCCAGCACCGGGTTTCGGAAAATTGAGGCTAATTGCGATCTCGGAACGGTCCGCAAATCGAATTCAAACATCAAAGTCGACTTATCCGGCTGGGCAAAAGGTTACGCTGCCGACCAACTTGCTCAATTGCTGGGTGACGCCGGCCAGGATAATTTCCTGGTGGAGATTGGCGGCGAAATCCGGGCGCAAGGAGTCAATGCTGAAAGTATGCCCTTCGCCATTGCTTTGGAAAGCCCGAAGACTGAGTCACGAACCATCCCTGTCATCATCAATCTCAGCAACGCTGGAGTCGCGACGTCGGGGAGTTATAGAAATTTCTTCAATCACGACGGCTTAAGCTACTCGCACGCCATTGACCCCCGAACAGGGCAAGCGGTGACTCACCCATTATTGGCCGTCACCGTTGTGCACCCCTCAACCGCGTACGCTGATGCGATTGCGACGGCGTTGCTGATTCTGGGCAGCAACGATGGGCTGGCGCTCGCGAACCAGCTGGATATTGCAGCGTACTTCGCGATTTCCAACTCGGGCGGTACTGATTACATCGCATCTGACGCCTTTCTTGCGGGTAAATATCTATCGCAATCAGATCGCCGTTGATCATGTAACCGCATCCCGCTGGTCTGCTATCATCGCCCGACAATTCAGCCATTCGGGAGTACATAATGAGTCAGGCAAAATCCGGCGATAGCGTCAAAATTCACTATACAGGGACGCTTGACGATGGCTCCCAATTTGACAGTTCTTCGGGACGAGAACCGCTGCAATTTACACTCGGCAGTGGACAGGTCATTGCAGGGTTTGATGCTGGCGTCGACGGTATGACGGTCGGCGAAAGCAAGAGCGTTCGTATTCCTCCGGAGGACGCCTACGGCTTCGGCAGTCACCCGCTTGCGGGCCAGGCATTGACGTTTGAAATAGAACTTGTCGAAATTGTTTGATCGATATCGTTTGCTGGAAACCCTATTGTGAAACCCGTTCTAGTCATTGGCAGCTCAAATACCGACATGGTTATAACTGTCGGTGACTTGCCGCGGTCCGGTGAAACCGTTTTAGGCAACGAGTTTAAGATCTTTGCGGGTGGCAAAGGAGCCAACCAGGCAGTGGCGGCGCGGCGCGCTGGTGCGGATGTACATATGATTGCTGCTGTTGGTAACGATGACTTCGGCAAGAAAGCTGTTACAGCACTGATAGAAGAAGGCATCGATGTCGGCAACGTGCAGACAGTGGATGCTGTTGCATCCGGGGTCGCCATGATTTTCGTCAGTGACGCTGGCGAGAACTGCATTGGTGTCGCGCCGGGTGCAAACAGTAAATTATCGGCGGACATGCTGCGCCACAATGAGGCAGAATTCGCCTCTGCGGGTGTTGTCCTGGTACAACTTGAAACGCCAATGGAGACGATCGTTGCCGCAGCAGCCTTAGCTGCGGCGCACGACGTAAAGTTCATTCTCAATCCTGCGCCGGCCGCGGAAATACCAGAAAAGGTTTACGCGGGTCTCTTTTGCATTACGCCAAATCAATCCGAAGCCGAACTACTGACTGGCGTCACCGTCGTCGATAAGGCAAGTGCGTCGCAAGCCGCTCATCTACTACTGCAGCGTGGCATAAATAATGTGGTCATTACCATGGGCAGCCAGGGCGCATTGCTGTGCAACGCCGATGGCGACTTCTTCGAAGAGGCTGGAACTGTCGCCGTGGTGGATACCACGGGCGCCGGCGATACTTTCAATGGTTTTTTTGCCGCGATGGTTGCCAGTGGCAAGTCGCTTCAGGATGCGTTAGCAATCGCTGTGTCGGCGGCGAGCCAGTCTGTACAAGTGGCGGGTGCGATCCCGAGCATTCCTTATCTCAATGCAGGCGAGTTACCGTAATGAGGGATATTGTTGAGACACTAAATAACGATCGTCGATGCGGGATGAATAAGTAGCTCAGCATTTGTACTAAAACGCATCCTCAGGGAGCGCCATCAGTGCATCACTTCCCGCAGTCGCTGCAGCATGCAATGCTCTGCTGCGCGGCAATATGTGCTGCGCGTAAAATCGAGTCGTAGCAATTTTTGCCGTCGCAAAATCCGCATCGATTGAGGCAGCACCATCAACTATCTGCAGCGCTGCTCGTGCCATTTGCCAACCTCCAAGCACGGTTCCGGCGAGCATTAACAGACTGACCGATGCAGACCCCGCGGCATACGGGTCAGACGCTCCATGTTTTACCAACCATGACGTTGCGGACTGCAATTGTTCAGCGCCCTCACTCAGTGCGCCGCGTATTTCTGCCAAACGCTCATCTGCCGCCAGCGCTTCATCAAGCGATCGCAACTCGCCGATGATGTCTGTCATTGCCTTGCCTTCATCGGCAAGCACTTTGCGTCCGGCAAAATCTGTGGCCTGTATGCCGGTCGTGCCTTCATAAATTGTGAGAATTCTTGCGTCACGCATATGCTGAGCAGCACCGGTTTCTTCAACAAACCCCATGCCGCCATGTACCTGAACACCCAGCGATGTTATTTCTTGCGCGGTCTCTGTGGCCCATGCTTTCAACACGGGCGTGAGCAACGCGGCGCGCTGTTTGGCCTCTTCTCGCGCTTCTTCATCATCGGCGTGGTGGGAAAGATCCACTATTCCTGCGGTGTAGAACGCGAGGCCCCGCATTGCTTCGACCTGAGATTTCATCACCAGCAACATTCTGCGTACATCTGGGTGGTGAATAATAGTTACGCTACCTTTAATGCCCGGCGCTCTGCCTTGCTTACGATCTTTCGCGTACGAACTTGCTAGTTGATACGCACGCTCACTGATCGCGACGCCCTGCACTCCAACGCTAATTCGAGCGTGATTCATCATCGTGAACATGCAGGCAAGACCATTATTTTCTTCGCCAACCAGATAGCCAACTGCACCTTGGTCTTCACCAAACGACATCACGCAGGTTGGACTCGCATGAATCCCCAGCTTGTGTTCGATGCTGGCCACTGAAACCTCGTTACGCTCTCCGGCATCACCATTTTCGTCAAGCAGAAATTTCGGCACAACAAACAGAGACAGCCCGCGAACCCCGTGCGGCGCATCCGGCAATCTCGCGAGCACCAGGTGAACAATGTTCTCGCTGAACTCCTGATCGCCCCAGGTAATGAATATCTTCGAACCGGAAATCCGGTAATGATCGCCCTCGGGATGCGCTTTGGTCGCAACCACTGATAAGTCGGAGCCAGCTTGTGACTCAGTCAGGTTCATCGATCCCGTCCAGACGCCGCTGCTCATCTTCGGGATATAGGCGTTGCGTATTGCCTCAGAACCGTGCGCTTGCAGGGCGCTGATTGCTCCTCCTGTCAGCATCGGCGCAAGCGAAAACGACATGCAGGCAGCCTGCATCGCCTCCATGGCCGCCGCATTGACAATTCCAGGCATGCCCATGCCGTCGTAGTCTGAAGACACCTCAATGCTTTGCCATCCATTATCAACGTACTGTTGATAAGCATCCGCGAAACCCGGCGCAGCAACGACACCGCCAGCGACGACTTCACACCCCGATTGATCACCCGGAATATTGATTGGGCTCAGAACATCTGCGGCGAATTTGCCCGCCTCTTCAACGACTTGATCAACCGTGTCCAAGTCGAAATCAGCAAAAGCATCAAGCGCGAGAATACGGTCGATACCGGACAGATGGTGAATAGCGAAAAGCGTGTCTTTGGTCGGGTGTCGGTACTGGGTCATGACTTATGTCTTAGCTACGGAAAACATGAGTCGAAATTGTAATGCGATCGGAACTCTGAGTCGTACCGATAATAGGGTAGATGTGTAGCCGTCGCGGAGTTAGTCCGGGAATCTGGCGCGAGCGCTTGCGACGCTGTCGCGCGATTCAATACGATTCAACCATGCCTCAACATTCGGGACGTCCGTTAAAGACCACTCGATCGCTCGGCATTGTTCGACGTAAGCAAAAGCAAACAGATCTGCAATAGATAGCACATCATTTGCCAGGTATTCAGAATCGGCCAAATGAGCATTCAATACTTTTAGTTGTTGGCCGACAAATTTGCTGCCCTCAGCAACCAGCGCAGCATCTGGTTCGCCAAGATTGAAATGTTTTTTTATGACTGTTTCATAAAAGATCGTCGTTAACCATCGTCCCAGCTGGCAGCTAAAGAAGTCCATCCATTGATCAACTCTCGCTCGCTGCATCTTGTCCACCGGGTAGACAGAAGGTTCTGTGAGATTACCGATGTAGCGGCATATCGCGCCCGACTCAAACAGAAACTCGCCATCATGCTCAAGTAGCGGCACCTTGCGCATCAGCGACTTCTGCGCAAACTCATCTGATCTCTGTTCGCCCTTTGCAAGATCAACATACTCGAACTCAAAATCGAGTCCGGACTCTTCCAGAACATACAAAGCCTTTAGGGTGTTTTGGGTGTTGAAGCCGTAGAGTCGAATCACAACGAAAGTTTCCTGTTCGAGCTTGAGAGTTTAGCCAAGGCTAGAACAAGTACTCGTGTGAAGCAATTGAATTATCAACGAAGTTTTTCCGAACGCCCCCAATGTCTTGAATCTGGTGAAGACACTGCGGTAGTCACTATCTAATTCGCAAAATCACCTTGCCGCGGGCACGACGTTCAGTGATCGCTGAAAATGCCTGCGTAAAATCATCCAATGAGTACGACTCGGTAACTTTCGGTGACAACGTGCCATTTTTCACCAGCTCCGCCAATTCCTGCATATTCTGAATTTGCAGTTTGGGGTTCTTCGCGGCCCACGTCCCCCACCATACTCCTACAATGCTCGCCTCTTTCAACAACGCAATATTGAGCGCAAACTTTGGAATATCACCGCAGGCAAATCCAATTACCAGGTAGCGCCCATGCCAAGCCGTAGCCCGAAACGCCTGCTCGGCCAACTCACCGCCAACTGGGTCATAGACGACATCCGCACCATTGCCAGCAGTCATTTCCTTGACAGTTTCCTTGAGCGGCTGCGTTGAATAATTGATGCACTCATCCGCGCCGGCCGCGCGTGCGAACTCGAGTTTTTCATCGCTGCTTGCAGCCGCAATTACGCGCGCACCCATGGACTTGGCCAGTTCGACTGCCGTGATGCCGACCCCGCCAGCAGCGCCGAGGACCAGCACCGTCTCGCCCGCCTGCAAATTAGCGCTTTGGCGAAGCGCGTGATAGCTCGTGCCATAGGTAACTGTGAATCCCGCACCTTGCTCGAAATTCAGCCCCTCTGGCAAATGCATAGTCGTGTTCTGATCTGCAATGCATTTTTCCGCAAATGCACCACCTTTCGAATTGAGGATGACTTTGTCACCCACCGAAAAGCGGCTGACGCCATCACCAATCGCTGCAACAACACCCGCTGCTTCGTTGCCAGGTACGAATGGTGGCGGAGTTTTCACCTGATACTTGCCCGCAATTGCCAACACATCGGGAAAGTTGATACCCGCAGCCGCAACATCGACCAGAACCTGGTTGCTGGCTGCTACAGGATCATCCAGTTCTTCAATGAGCATGGACTCCGGTGGTCCATATTCTTTACAAACCAGCGCGCGCATTTACGCAACCTCAAACAACGAGGCTGCACCTTGCCCACCACCGACACACATTGTACAAACAACGTACTTCGCGCCGCGTCGCTTACCTTCGATCAGCGCGTGACCAACCAAACGAGCACCCGACATACCGTACGGATGGCCTATTGATATAGCGCCTCCATCGACGTTCAGCTTGTCATTCGGAATCCCCAACTTGTCGCGGCAATAAAGTGCCTGCACAGCAAACGCCTCATTCAATTCCCAAAGACCGATGTCGTCCATGGTCAAGCCATTGCGCTGCAATAATCTGGGAATGGCATAGATCGGACCAATACCCATTTCGTCGGGCTCGCAACCGGCAACCGCTGTACCACGGTAAATGCCGAGCGGCGAGAGGCCGCGTTTTTCAGCCAGACTCGCTTCCATCAAAACAGATGCAGAAGCACCATCAGAAAGCTGACTCGCATTGCCGGCTGTGATCATGCCACCTTCGCGAACCGGCTTTAGACCCGTCAGACCTTCAAGATTGGTCGAAGGACGATTGCCCTCATCTTTCTCCAGGACGACGTCTTCGAAACTGATTTCCTTCGTTTCCCGATCCATGACGCCCTTGTTTGAGGGCAACGCTACGATCTCGTCGTCAAACCTACCTGCTTCCTGGCCGGCCGCTGTACGTTGTTGGCTTTGCAGCGCATATTCGTCCATAGCGTCGCGGGAGATACCATAGCGCTCAGCAACCACCTCGGCGGTATCGATCATCGGCATGTAAACGTGCTCATGCATTGCCAGCAAACGAGGGTCTTGAAGCCGATACTGATTCATGTGCTCGTTTTGCACCAAGCTGATGGAATCCAATCCACCACCCACCATCACGTCGACGCCATCGTTGACAATCGTTTTCGCCGCATGCGCGATTGCCATCATTCCAGAGGAACACTGACGATCAACCGTCATGCCGGCAGTGGTTACCGGGAGTCCCGCCGCCAATGCGATTAGACGAGCTATGTTGCCGCCCTGAGTGCCTTGCGTCAGCACGCAACCCATGATGACGTCTTCAACTTCCGCAGGATCAATTCCCGCACGCTCAACTGCATGTTTGACCGCGTGGCCACCAAGCGTCGGCGAATCTGTATTGTTGAATGCGCCACGATAGGCCTTGCCAATTGGCGTACGTGCCGTTGATACGATTACTGCTTCTCTCATTGCTAACTCTCTTCTTATAAAATCAATTTAGGTCCAGGCCGAGTTTATCCGCTGCCTGAGTTGCAAATTTGTTGGGCTGTTCGAAACCGGCTTTGAGTTCGCGCATCCCGTCTTCACTATCTATCCTCGCCCACGCGGCCGCAACCCCCTCGGGCGTAACATCATCCGGTGCCAGGCTAAGGCCTTCAGTTTCAAATCCCTTGAATACGGCGAAACTGCCGCCGCCGGCGCTCAATACTTTGCGACTTGGGGCATCCGGCGCAGACAGGAATACTACCCCAGGACTGACTGACGCGGGATCCATTAGTTTGAAAACGGCTTCCGGAAACAATCCTTCGGTCATCGCTGTGCCTGCCGTCGGTGCGAGGCAGTTGACACGTATGTCGTATTTAGCGCCTTCCAGATGCAGTGTGTTCATAAATCCGACCATCGCCATTTTGGCAGCGCCATAATTGGACTGACCAAAATTACCGTACAAACCGGAGCTCGAACTGGTCAATATAATACGGCCATACTTTTGCTCGCGCATGATCTCCCAAACCGCTTTGCTGCAATTCGCCGAGCCCATTAGGTGTACATCGATGACAAGGCGAAAATCGTCCATCGACATCTTCTGAAAAGTCTTGTCACGCAATATGCCGGCATTGTTGACGAGGATATCGACGCGGCCCCACTTTTCCATGGCCGCTGCAACCATGTCTTCAACCTGTTCAAAATTAGCGACGTTCGCGCCATTCGCCATCGCCACGCCACCGGCGGCCTCAATTTCCGCTACTACCGCAGCGGCATTTTCCGAGTGGCCACTGGCATCACCCAGGTCGTTGACCACAAGCATCGCACCACGTTCTGCCAACGCTATCGCATGACAGCGTCCCAAGCCCTGACCTGCGCCTGTCACTATCGCGACCTGACCATCCAATCTAATACTCATGATTATCCTTAATTATTGTCTTATCTTAATTAGTAGCCGCTGAGCTTCGCGTATCGATCCAAGTGAAAATACCGATCTCCGTACAGCGCTTCAACTATCTGGCAACGTTTTAGGAAGAAACCTATTTCACACTCATCGGTCATCCCCATGCCACCGTGCATTTGTATGCCTTCTGTTGCGGCGAGATGCGCTGTTTCGGCCAGCTTGGCCTTCGCCATACTGGCAATCGCAGCGATGTCCTCGGTTCCGGCATCGAGTTCACGTAATGCATGCAGCACAACCGACTTACATAGCTCGATTTCGGTGTAGAGATTGGCAGCCCGATGCGCAAGACCCTGGAATACACCAATCGCAACACCAAACTGTTTGCGATCTTTGAGATAGGTCATCGTGCGTTCCAACACTTCCTGGGCTATTCCCAGCAATTCCGCGGCTTGTCCTATTCGTGCAACATCGAGCATGAACTCAAGGCCGTCGGGCATTGCCAGTTCTGCCGCCGCGGACACTTCGACGTCCGCAAAGAGCACGGTCGCTGCTTTATGGGTGTCGAGATGCGAAACCGTGTCCACCTTAACGCCGGTAGCATTTGCCGACACCAGAAAGAGTCCGGTACTTTCATCAGACTTGCGGGCAGCCACGATAAACGTATTCGCAAAACCACCGTCGACTACCGCAACCTTGCTACCGTTCAGGGAATAATTGCCAGCAGCCTCTACCGCGACAGTATTGCAGCTCGTCGGATCGTGCTGCGTGCCTTCATCAACTGCGAGCGCCAGTAAATGCTCACCGCTCGCCAAGGCAGGCAAGTATGTCGCTTTTTGGTCATCACTACCGTGGCGTGTGATAAGCGCTGCAGCCACCATTGAACTCGACAACAGCGGAGTTGGCGTTAGCGTTCGACCACTCTCCTCGAGTAGCAAGCCGATTCCGGCAAACCCATAACCTAAACCGCCATGTTCTTCCGCAACGACAATAGCGGCCCATCCCATATCGACAATTTCAGCCCAGAGCTCGCTTGAATAACCAACGCTATTGCCAGCGTCACGCAATGATCGCAGGTGTTCGACCGGCGCTCTCGCTGTCAGAAAGTCGCGAGCGGCATCACGCAGCATGACCTGTTCTTCATTCAGTACTAAAGCCATTGTGTCGCCCTACCCCGGCAAGCCAAGAATTCTCTTGGCAATAATGTTGAGTTGAATTTCTGAGGTTCCGCCTTCGATTGAGTTGCCTTTAGTGCGCAACCATGATTTCGGCAACAGTCCGTCAGCATTTTCGCCACCATCCCAGTCAAGCGCATCGAGGCCGCCGATAGCCATCAACAATTCGTAGCGACGCATATTCAATTCCGTACCGAAATACTTAAACATCGAAGACTGTGCACCGAGACTTGCACCTGCTTTCACTTCGTCGCGCGCTCGCTGAATCGTTAGATCAAGTGCGATCTCATCGATCTCAAGTTTTGCGATATCCGATCGCAGCATTGTGTTTTTCAACACGCCGTTGTTCAACCCCATCTTCCGCACAGCAATCTCTGAGATTGAAGCCGAACCCGCCTCAGAGACCCCAGATTCGCCAATCATCTCGCGCTCGTGAGTCAACAGGTACTTGGCAACCGTCCAACCTTTGTTTACTTCTCCAACGACCTGGTCTTTCTCGACACGAACATCGTCGAAAAACGTTTCAGTGAACGGGGACGCGCCGCTAATCAACAATATTGGCTTGGTAGAAACACCCGGGGTCGCCATATCAAACAACACGAAGCTGATGCCTTCGTGCTTACGCGCCTCTGAGTCGGTGCGCACCAGGCAAAACATCCAGTCACCCTTGTCTCCGTAGGATGTCCAGATTTTGGAACCATTGACCTTGTAATGATCGCCATGGTCATCCGCTCGAGTCTGCAAGCTCGCAAGATCAGAGCCCGCATTAGGTTCGCTATAGCCCTGCGCCCAACGAATTTCGCCGCGAACAATTGGAGGTATGTGCTGTTGTCGTAGCGCCTCAGTTCCGAACTTGAGCAGTGCAGGTCCGAGCATCGATATGCCGAAACTCATTAATGCCGGGCGCGCATGAATTCGTGATAGTTCGTCTGCAAGAACTTTGGCGTGCTCGCGATCAAGACCGCCGCCACCATATTCAGCTGGCCAGGTTGGCACTGTCCAGCCACGACTGGCCATACGCTGTAACCACAAGCGCTGCTCATCACTCGTAAACTTTGCGTTACGGCCACCCCAACATATGTCGTCGTCGCTTTCGTAGGGTGTACGCATCGATTTTGGACAATTTTCTTCTAACCAATCTCGTGTTTCGAGACGAAAGGATTCCAGATCGGACATAGTGATTTTTACCTTAGGTTTTGCGGTAGATCAAAACGCTCAATTCGATTGTGGCGTTAATTGTAAGCCTTGCATGGCCTTAATGTCTGTCTCGCACGCGACAGACGGGGCGGCACAAAAAAAGCCGCACTGACAGAGTCAGTGCGGCGTTCGTCTTGATAGCTTGCTACTGGAAGTTTTTACGGAACGTAATACCCCAGGTCGCGGGATCATGTGGATAGGCGTTTAGCTTGCCGTCCTGAACCGGAACATCGAATACGGTTTCGTAGAACTCTTCGTCAGTAATATTCTTACCCCATAATGACAGCTCTGCATCGATATTCTCGAAGATCAGGCCAACACGTGCGTTGAAACGATTAAAGTCATCGCGAAGTTTCAGCGGATCATTGTTGCCATCAGTGATGGTATCGGAAATACGCGTGCCTTCTGCACTTATGAACAAGCGCATAGAACTGCCAACCTGGAATTCCTGCCGAGCGCCCAGGTATATACTGTGCTCAGGGTTCGATGACACACGGCCGCCAGAGCGATCACAACCGGCCTGCCCTGGAGTTTCTCCTACATCAGGAATTCCGGTTTGCCAAGGCGTCGCGACCCAGCAAGGCCCGCTTGGGAAGTCCTCAAGGTCTGCTTTGTTATAGACATAGCTAAAATTAACGTTCAGGTTATCGGTCGGCAACCAGAGCATCTCAAGTTCAAGACCTTGAGTATCCGCATTACCCGCGTTTGCCAGGAAGAAAGCTGCACCGACAAATGCGTTTGTTTGCAGATCTTCAACTTGCGTATCGTGAATAGCTACATTTAGCCGAATATTCTGATTCGGAAACTCGGCTTTCATACCAATTTCTATAGCTTCAGAAGTTTCCGGCCCAAAAAATTGGTCAAACGCAGGATCAATTCGATCAGTATTGGTGCCGCCAGCCTTATAGCCCGTGCCCCAGGACGCATAAAACATGACATCGTCGCTGGCAAACCATGACAACTTAACGGTACCGGTAACTTGGTCATCTTCAAGAACTTCCGTGCCACCTGCCTGCGGTGCGAGCGACGCCAATGTGTACAGTCCCCAACCCGGAACGTAGGTCGGACCGAATGCGCCTAATATAATGCCGGCATCGCCTGGATCAGCCGGGTTTAGGAGCCCAAGCTGCAACGCCCCCAAAGTTTGCAGGATCGCGTTGAAATCAGGTGGCGGCCCAAGTGGGTTATTCGTGTAGTTATAGATCATTTCCTTCGATTCGTCGGTATAGCGCAAGCCGGCGGTTAATGTCAGAACATCACTAAGCTCAAAATCGAACTGGCCGAACACAGCAACACTTTCATGCTGTTGCTGCATATCGTCGGTGGCAAAAGCGCCATCCGGAAAACTTGCAGCGGTCGGCGGATAAGCACCACCCGTCGCTACACTGAATCCGTCAATTGCCGCCCTAAGCCCACCCAACAAAGGATCGAGGCCGAAAAAAGCGTCTGTGTCAGGGCGCAGAGTTAAGGTCGACAGATTATTCAGATCCTGCTCAAAATAGTACACACCGACCGTATAGTTACCCCCTTTACCGAACGTGCCATCGAGACGAAACTCCTGAGCAAACGAACTCTGATCTGACAGGTTTTGGTCTAACAACAAATCACCCGCACCGAAGTCCGCGTCAATGAGGTCCGTACTATCGAAATTTCTTAGCGACGAAATTGACGTCAGCGTTGAATTCTCAAAATCGTAGTTAATCTCAAGCGAAAGGCCTGAATCTTCATTTGTCGATCTTGGCAATGCGTTTATCGCCATGATTCGCTCACCATATTGAGCGCTGGTAATGACTGGTAGCCCAAGGCCACCAAAAGCCGGTGGTGCAGCGATGAATGCGTCGGTACCCGACCTGGTGCCAGCTATATCTGAGAAGTTGTTGAGTCGCGGAAGTGCAGCGCAACAAATCTCGTCGATCTCGGAATAGTCGGCGATAATGCGAACTTCCAGTTTATCGCTCGGTGTCAACAGAAGTTGTGCACGAGCGCCGAAGCGATCTCGATCATTGATTACATCATTGCCCGCCGTGAGTTCCGAAACGGTGCCATCACGCGAGCCGGAAAATAAGCTCAAGCGGAGTGCTGCTTTATCTTCAGACAGAGAAAAGTTACTTGCCGCTTTTAGGTTGAGCAAACCGTAGTCGCCCGCCGTTACTTCAAAATTAGCGTTTCTATCATGACTCGGCTTTACTGTGCGGACAACCAGAGCGCCTGAAGGCGTATTCTTACCAAATAATGTGCCTTGAGGGCCGCGCAAAATTTCAACGGATTCGATATCGGCGAGGTCATTTATGACCGAGCTTTGCCGCGATCGGTAGACACCATCGACATAGATACCAACTGATGATTCCAGGCCAAAGTTCTGAGAGCTCGTGCCGATACCGCGAATACCGAAACTTGCGGTGGTCGAATTTTGGCTCTGATTGGAACGCAAGGTCGGCGCGATGGCTGCGAGATCTCGCAGATCCGTAATACCAGAATTCTGCAGCATGTCGCCCGTGTAAGCGGTCACCGCAACCGGAACATCCTGAAGATTCTGCTCGCGCTTTTGCGCTGTAACAACGATTTCTTCAAGCATCGAATCTTGCTGCGCGAAGACATTCGAGGCTGAAACCAGCATGCTGGCGCCTGCCA
>CAJQPL010000078.1 GCA_905480215.1 uncultured Woeseiaceae bacterium
GGCGTCACGAAACACACGCCCGGCACCTATAAGATGAGCAAGTTCGCCGCTAGTGGTGAAAATATCCCACTGAACGGACCCGTAATTCACGTTTTTTCGAGCGACGGCAAGAAATACACTGCAATCGCGAACGACAACGAAAACTTGAAACATGCATCTAAGGTGGGTGCAATTTGCGAAAAGCGATCACACGATGTGAAATCGGCATCGGTTAGCGTTGCAGGCACCTCACATGCAGCAAGTGGTACGGGCAAGCACAGCATGAAGTCGCACACAGAGTCGTTTTCATTTCCTTTTACGACGCCAGACATACCGAGAACACCCGTTGCTGCCTGTAATCACGAACTGGACAAACGCGTAGCGCAGAGTAATAAGTCCCGCAACTACTACCTCGACAGGGGCTTTGTCGTTAAGTACGAAAACGCCTACGAAGCGAAGTTTACCGCGATGTGCAGTGGCGGCTTGTCGCAGGGAAAAATCATGTCGAAAACAATCCAGACGCCTGTATGGATTGCGTGTAAATCTACCTCCAACTCAGGCGGCAGTAGACCTAATAAGCCACCGGCAGAGCCAGTTGTTTTCCAGGCCGTGGAGATGCCACTCAAAGTAAGCGCGAAACTTGTTGCGGATAAACCGGGAAAGATCTACGCATCCAAGTGCCCTGCCGCGGTTAGATACACCGGCTCTATAAACGTTTCCAGGCCCAACACGAAAGTCACCTACCAGATCGCCGGTAGCGATTGGGAATCTCCAAAGAGAACGAAAACTTTTACTAAGGCCGGTAGTAACGCCGTAACCGGTTGGACGCAGACCTATCGAGTCAAAGAAGCCGATATTGGCCGCATTGCAAGTTCACCGTCGGCCGCCCAGAAAGCCCCGGATGCCAAGGGAACTGTGCGCCTTTACGTTAGTTTTGATGGCGGCAAGACGCGTTCAAAAGCGATCGGCTATGAAGTCTATTGCAATGCCGACAAGCCGAAAACGATCACGATGAAAACGAGTAACTAAGTTACGCAGCGTTTGCTTCGTCAGGATCGTAGCCAAGATTCGGCGACAGCCATCGCTCCGCTTCCACAATACTCATTCCCTTTCGTTCGGCATATGAGCGCAATTGATCGCGACCGATCTTGCCAACAGCGAAGTACTTTGAATCAGGATGAGCGAAGTAAAAACCGCTCACTGCTGCCGTTGGGAACATCGCGTAAGAGTCTGTCAATTGCAGCCCGATATTGTCCTTAACACCGAGTAATTCCCAAAGCGTGCCCTTCTCCGTGTGATCCGGGCAGGCTGGATAGCCGGGAGCGGGTCGAATGCCGCGGTATTGCTCAGTAATAAGTTCGTTGTTGCTGAGGCTCTCGTTGGGTTCATACCCCCAATATTCTTTTCGTACACGAGCGTGCATGTATTCAGCTGACGCCTCCGCCAGTCTGTCGGCCAGTGCCTTCAGAATAATCGAGCTATAGTCATCGTGATCTTTCTCGAATCGCTCAACATGCTCATCGATGCCGATGCCGGCTGTCACAGCGAATCCGCCAATGTAATCCGCAATTCCGGTTTCAGCAGGAGCAATGAAGTCTCCCAGGCACCCTTGTGCGTGGCCTGCGGCTTTCGAGCGTTGCTGGCGCAGATGACAGAAGCGGTGTGCTGTTTCTTTTCGTGTCTCATCCGAATACACAAGAATGTCGTCATGATCAACTGAGTTGGCCGGGAAGAACCCGATCACGGCCCGCGCACTTAACCATTTTTCCGCAATGATCTTCTCGAGCATCTCGGTGGCGTCGTTATACAGCGCCGTAGCCGCCTCACCGACTGTTGCGTCGCTCAGAATCTGCGGGAATTTGCCGTGGAATTCCCAGGCATTGAAGAACGGCATCCAATCAATATAGTCGCGAAGATCGTCGAGATTGATGTCTTCGAATACTCGCGTGCCGGTAAATTTTGGCTTTGGCGCATCGTAGCCTTGCCAGTCACAGACATGTTTCTGCGCACGCGCAGCGTTCAATGACAGCTGCGGTTTGAGTCGTTTTTTGTTCGCATGTTGATCACGTCGCCGTGCGTTGTCTTTACGAGTTTTGTCTACCAAAGCTGAGCGAGTGCCCGGTTCAATCAGCGCTTGCGCTACACCCACTGAACGCGACGCATCTTTGACGTAGATTACCGGTCCCTCATACTTCGGTTCGATCTTGACCGCAGTGTGCGCCGGTGATGTTGTCGCGCCACCAATCAACAGTGGCAAGTCATAGTCGAGTCGCTGCATTTCGCTGGCGACATACACCATTTCGTCCAGGGACGGCGTAATAAGCCCTGACAAACCAATGATGTTCGCGCCTTCGCGCTTCGCAGCTTCAAGAATCTTGTCGCAGGACACCATCACGCCAAGATCGACGACCTCGAAGTTGTTGCACTGTAGAACAACACCGACGATGTTCTTGCCGATGTCATGCACGTCACCCTTGACCGTTGCCATAACGATCTTACCATTGGAGCTCATGCCACCGTCTTTTCCTTCTTCAATGAAGGGCACCAGATGACCAACGGCCTTCTTCATAACGCGAGCGGATTTTACAACCTGTGGAAGGAACATTTTGCCGTCGCCGAACAGATCGCCGACAACATTCATGCCCGACATAAGCGGTCCTTCAATAACATCCAGCGGCCTGTCCGTTGCCAGACGCGCCTCTTCTGTGTCGTCAATAACGTATTCGTCAATGCCGTTTACCAAGGCGTGCTCAAGACGTTTGTCCACCGACAACTCACGCCACGACAAGTCGGCGACTTTCGCGGCAGTACCGCTTTTCTGGCCCACATATTTCTCGGCAACTGCCAACAGGTTCTCGGTGCCGTCGGCGTTGCGGTTGAGCACAACATCCTCAACAGCATCGCGCAGATCATCCGGCAGGTCAGCGTAAATCGCTAATTGGCCGGCATTGACGATGCCCATGTCCATACCCGCCTGAATCGCGTGGTACAGGAAAACTGAATGGATTGCCTCACGAACAACATTGTTGCCGCGAAACGAAAACGAGACGTTGCTGACGCCACCGCTAACCATCACGTGCGGCAGTGCCGCCTTTATCTCACGCGTCGCCTCGATGAAGTCAAGGCCGTAGCTGGCGTGCTCTTCGATGCCAGTTGCTATAGCAAAAATATTAGGATCGAAAATTATATCCGCAGGGTCAAATCCAACCTTCTCGGTCAGTATTTCGTAAGAGCGTTTGCAGATACTCAGCTTGCGCTCGGCTGTATCGGCCTGACCAGACTCATCAAACGCCATAACTATCACGGCGGCGCCGTAATCCCGAACCAGTTGAGCTTGCTCGACGAATGATTCTTCGCCTTCCTTAAGACTAATCGAGTTTACGACTGCTTTACCTTGCACGCATTTCAATCCGGCTTCGATTACGCTCCATTTCGAGGAGTCGATCATGATCGGCAGTCGAGAAATATCGGGCTCGGACGCGATCAACTTGAGAAAGGTATCCATCGCCTTTTCGGAGTCGAGCATGCCCTCGTCCATATTGACGTCGATGATCTGCGCGCCGTTTTCAACTTGCTGCCGGGCTACCGCCACTGCGGCTGTGTAATCATCCGCCTCGATCAAGCGCCTGAAGACTGCTGATCCGGTCACGTTGCATCGCTCGCCAACGTTTGCGAACAAGTCGTCTGGGCCAATATTGAACGGCTCCAGCCCTGACAGACGACAACGAATCGGGATTTCCGGAACGACGCGAGGCGCGACTCCGTCGACTGCAGTTTTGAGCGCACGAATGTGATCCGGTCGAGTACCGCAGCAACCACCAATCACGTTTACCAGACCGCTATTGGCAAACTCGCCAACTACAGCGGCCATTTCTTCGGGCGTTTCGTCGTACTCACCAAATTCGTTCGGTAAACCGGCGTTCGGGTGTGCACTCACACGTGTGTCAGCAACCCTGGAAAGCTCAGCGACATACTGTCGCAATTCCGACGCACCTAATGCGCAATTCAAGCCGATCATGAACGGATTGATATGACGTATCGAGTTCCAGAATGCTTCTGTCGTTTGTCCAGATAGGGTTCGGCCGGATGCATCAGTAATGGTGCCAGAAATCATGACAGGCAGTTCAATACCTGCCGCACGGAACGCCCGCTTGGTGCCAACGATGGCGGCCTTCGCGTTCAAGGTATCGAAGATGGTTTCGATCATCAGGAAATCGACCCCGCCTTCTATCAAGGCGATCGCGGAAACCTCATAGGTATCTGCAAGCTGATCGAAACTGATGTTGCGAAAGCCGGGATCATTTACGTCAGGTGATATAGACGCCGTACGATTCGTCGGCCCCAGTACTCCGGCGACATAGCAGACATTACCGCTCTTTTCCGCGTGCCGGTCCGCGCAGTCGCGCGCGAGACGCGCCGCGGTGATGTTGAGCTCAACGACCAGCTCCTCCATGCCGTAGTCGGCCATAGACGGGGCATTGGAATTAAAAGTATTGGTCTCAATGATGTCGGCGCCGGCATCGAGGAAACTGTTGTGAATGTCGCGAATAATCTCCGGCTGGGTAATAGACAATAAATCGTTATTCCCTTTGAGGTCTCGCCGAGAATCGGCAAAACGTTCACCACGATAATCTTCTTCTGTCAGGCCAAAACCCTGAATCATTGTTCCCATTGCACCATCAAGCACAACGATGCGCTCATCGAGCGCTCGCATAAGGGATTGTATTCGTTCGTCACGTTGCATTATTTTGCCTTAAGCCGCCGCCTGCCCTGCACGAACGCCAAGCGCATGGCATATCGCGTAGGTCAGTTCAGAGCGGTTTAGTGTGTAGAAATGAAAGTCTGTGATTCCTTCAGACTCAAGAATTTGGACTTGCTCGATCGCAACGCTTGCTGCAATCATCTGCCGCGTTTGCGCGTCATCTTCGAGACCATCGAAACGATGTCGCAATGCGGCTGGGATTGCTGTGCCGCACATGTTGGCAAAGCGTTCCATTTGCGGAAAACGGGTGATCGGTAGAATGCCCGGCACTATCGCCGACTCGATACCCGCCGCGGCACAACGGTCGCGAAATCTGATAAATATTTTCGGATCAAAGAAAAACTGCGTAATAGCGCGAGTCGCACCTGCATCAAGCTTGCGCTTGAGATTGTCGAGATCGAAATCGGCGTCCGCAGCCTCCGGATGAACTTCCGGGTAAGCCGCAACCGAGATATCGAAATCACCAACCTTCGCCAGACCCTCGACCAAATCCGACGCATAGGCATAGCCATCGGGGTGCGGCTCATACGCTCCGGCGCCCTTCGGCGCGTCACCGCGAAGCGCAACCAGATGACGAACACCCATGTCCCAGTACTGGCGCGCAATGTCATCAATTGATCCGCGACTGGCATCGATGCAAGTTAAATGCGGCGCCGGTGTGAGCTTGGTTTCCTTCATGATGCGAGCGACCGCAGCATGCGTACGTTCACGCGTCGAACCATCAGCACCGTAAGTCACCGATACGAACCGCGGCTCAAGATCGGCGAGTCGCTGAATCGACTTCCACAAGGTCGCGTCCATCGCCTCAGTATTTGGAGGAAAGAATTCGAATGAAACAGCTGGGGAGTTTTTCGTAATCATTGCGATCTCTGTTTCAGGCTACGGCAGAATTGCTTTCCGCAAGCGTTGCGACGGCTAACAACCAACTTGGATTCTTGTTTGGGACAGGACGCGGCAATGCCAAGCGCAGACCACCTGCGGCAGCCCAAGCAGCGATCTGCTTCTTCTGTTCGTCAAATCCGCCATCAACCACTGACGAAAGAATCAGCAGTTGTCCATCAGAACTCAAAACGCGCTTCGCCTCTGCCATAGCAACAACGGGATTCTTAGAGTTACCTAGAACATCATCCAGAATGACGGTATCGAACTCACCGTCTGCAAATTCAAGTGACGCCATATCACCCTGACGCAAAGTCGTATTCGGCGTACCAGCCAGCAAGAGTTCAGCACGAGCAAGGCGTCGCGCATTGGAATCAATATCAACACCTACACAGCGATTTGCCCGTGACGCCAACAATTTCAGAACACGACCCTGGCCACATCCAATATCAAGCAGATCTCCCAGCGGCCGCGACACCGTTAATTCAACCAAGGCGCGATGCAATGAACGATCCGCATCCGACGTCGGCAGCAATACTGAGTCGTCATCGGCACGCAGTGCGCGCAGCTTCGCGATGTCCTGTAAGAACTGCGGTTCAGCAATCGGCAGTAACGCCAATAGCCGCCGCCTTGTCGCCGCCGATTCGCCTTCAGCTCGCACTCGGTAGTAGACGAAATGTCCGTCTTTGAAGCGCTCCAGAAGATTCACCTCACAAAGTTGCTTCACGTGTTGTGAAACTCGCGGTTGGCTTTGACCGCTAACCTGAGTCAGCTCAGAAACACTGCACTCAGCGATGCCACACAAAGCGACGATCCGGGCTCTAACCGGGTCGGCGAGTGCTTTGAATTGGCTCAATAGTGTATTTGTTGAAGGAAGCATATAAGTATATAAGGATTCTTTTATATATTAGGGCGAATAGTATACACAGGCTGGAGCGGTTGCCAAGGGAGTGGTTACTTAATGCAGAACATAAGGGCGATATCGAAAATCAGCGATATGGCGCGGGGACGGTGTTGTTAGCCCAATGACGGCTTCACAGGGGACAGGCGCCGTCATCGGGCTAACAACACCGTCTCGTACCTTTGCTATGAAATTCAGACGGTTACGTAAGTTCAGCTGGAGGAGTGGCTGTTGGATAGCCGATCCTGTCGCCTGCCCCCTGTGAAGACATGATCGGCTATCCAACGGCCGCTCTGGCAACAATGCTAAGCCTTTAACAAATCCTTGAGAACCTGATTTACCTGTCCAGGATTAGCCTGACCCCTGGTTTCCTGCATCACCTTGCCGACGAAAAAGCCAATCAGCTTGTCTTTGCCAGCCCGGTACTCAGCCACCTGAGAAGGATTCTCGTCGATGACCTTTTGCACAACCGCCTCGATCGCAGAGTTGTCTGTAATCTGTTTGAGACCTTGCGATTCGATGACTTCGTCGGCACTACCCTTGCCGTTCCACATTGCTTCGAAGACTTGTTTCGCGATTTTGCCGGAAATCGTGTTGTCGTGAATCCGGTTGACCAGGCCAGCAAGATCAGTGGCTGAGATGTTGCTATCGCCGATATCTTTGTTGTCCTTATTGAGCGCGCCGGACAATTCGCCAATGACCCAGTTCGCGGCGATTTGTGGTTTCGCATCCGTTGCCTCAACAAGCGTTTCGAAATAATCGGCCAGAGCACGACTTGCAGTCAGTATTGTCGCGTCGTCGGCTCGCAACTCGTATGCAGAAACAAATCGCTGCTCTTTCGCTGCCGGCAGTTCCGGCAAAGCCGCGCGTGCCGCTGCAATGAACTCGTCGCTAATCTCGACCGGCAACAAATCCGGGTCCGGGAAGTAGCGATAGTCGTTGGCTTCTTCCTTCGAGCGCATCGAACGTGTTTCGTGCTTGTCTGAATCGTAGAGGCGAGTTTCTTGCGCTACTGTGCCACCGTCTTCGATTAAATCGATTTGCCGTTCAACTTCCAGGTTGATCGCTTTTTCAATAAAGCGAAACGAGTTCAGGTTTTTTAGCTCAGCTCGTGTACCAAGCTCTTTCTGCCCCATTGGTCGGACAGAAACATTAGCATCACAGCGAAACGAGCCTTCCTGCATGTTGCCGTCTGAGATTCCCAGATAACGCACGATCGTGTGAATTTTTCGTAAGTAGGCAACCGCCTCTTTCGCGGATCGCAAATCGGGCTCAGAAACAATTTCCAGCAGCGGCGTTCCAGCACGATTCAAATCAATGCCCGACGATGCATCAAGTCCCTCATGAATTGACTTGCCAGCATCCTCTTCCAGATGCGCGCGCGTGATGCCAATTCGTTTTTCGTTGCCATCCGCGTCAGTAATGAACATTTCGCCGTGCTCGACGATCGGCAATTCCATTTGACTGATCTGATAGCCCTTCGGCAAATCCGGATAAAAGTAGTTCTTGCGAGCAAACACAGAACGACGCGCAACGGTCGCGTTGACGGCGAGCCCAAACATCGTGGCCATTCGCACCACCTCTTTGTTCAGGACTGGCAAAACACCCGGGTAGCCAAGGTCAACCAAGCAAGCCTGCGTATTTGGTTCGGATCCATAAGCCGTTGATGCACCAGAGAATATCTTACTTTTCGTCGCCAACTGCGTGTGGATCTCAAGGCCGATTACGACTTCCCAGCCGGCACTCATTGGAAATCCTCCGGGCACGCCTGGTGAAATTCAGTCTGTTGCTGATACTGGTGCGCACACTGTAACAAGGTGGCCTCAGAAAAATGCGAACCGACCAGGTGCAATCCGACCGGTAAATCCTTGACGAAACCGCAGGGCACCGACATCGCTGGCAACCCGGCCAGGTTGGCGCCTATCGTGTAGACGTCATTGAGATACATCGTGATGGGGTCATTGAACTTATCTCCCAATTTAAATGCCGGCGCTGGCGTTGTCGGACCCGCGATAACATCGACATCAGCAAACGCTCGCTTAAAATCGTCCGCGATAAGTTGTCGAACTTGTTGCGCCTTCAGGTAGTAGGCGTCGTAATAACCTGCAGAGAGTACGTAGGCACCGGTCAGAATGCGTCGTTTAACCTCGTCGCCGAAGCCTTCGCCGCGACTACGGCAATAGAGATCCAGCAAGTCCTCTGCATTCTCTGCACGATGGCCGAATCGCACACCGTCAAATCGTGACAGGTTTGATGAACACTCGGCAGGTGCTACGACGTAATAAGCAGGTACTGATAAATCAAGGTTCGGCAGATCAACTTCAACCGTTGTAGCACCCAGCGACTCAAGCATAGCGATCGCATCTTTGACCCGCGCACCGGTTTCCGCTTCGAGACCTACGTCAAAATGCTGTCGAACGATGCCGACACGAAGCCCTTTGATCGATTTCCCGATCGCCGCTGTGTAATCCGGCACAGGCTGATCAATAGACGTCGAATCACGCTCGTCAAAACCCGCCATTACACCGAGCATGCACGCCGCATCTTCGGCCGAGCGAGTAATAACGCCCGCCTGATCCAGACTGGAGGCGAACGCGATCATGCCGTAGCGCGAAACTCGACCATAGGTGGGCTTGATGCCCACTGTTCCGGTTAGCGCTGCGGGTTGGCGAATCGAGCCGCCCGTGTCAGTACCGGTCGCAGCGGGCGCAAACCGGGCCGCAACTGCCGCAGATGAACCACCGGATGAACCTCCCGGTGAACATTCGAGATCCCATGGGTTTTTCACCGCTCCGTAGAAACTGGTCTCGTTGGATGAGCCCATGGCGAACTCATCCATGTTCGCCTTGCCCAGGACGACGGCGCCCGCTTGCTGAAGTTTTGCGACGACAGTTGCGTCATAGGGCGAGATGAAATTGTCGAGCATTTTCGAGCCACAACTGGTTTTTACACCGCGCGTGCAAAAAATATCTTTGTGAATAATGGGCAGCCCATTGAGCACACCGGCGCTGCCGCCAGCACGCGCTGCGTCGGCACGAACCGCGGCTGCAAGTGCCTCGTCTGCGGTAATCGTTATGAACGCGTTGAGCTTGTCATTGTGCGCAGAAATTCGCTGCAGCAAGGCTTCAGTCAACTGAAGTGAAGTGAAATCACCATTCTCAAGGCCTCTCGACAATTCCGCCAAGGTCTGTGTGTGAAAGTCTGTCATTCGATTACTTTTGGCACCAGGTACAGGCCATCGCTCACGGCCGGTGCATTTTCCTGGAATCGATCGCGCTCGTTGATGTCAGTAACGGCATCCGGACGCAGCCTTTGAGCCGCATCGAGGGGGTGCGCCATCGGCACTACCCCGTCTGTATCGGCCGACGACAATTGGTCCACAAATTCGACGATTTTGGACAGCTTTTTGACATTTTCAGCGTACTCTTCATCGCTGAGTTTCAGCCTCGCGAGCATCGCAATGTGTTGGACCTGATCTTTGTCGAGTGACACGGGATTTTTCCGGAGTTGATTGATGGTCAGACGAGCCGCTTTTGCGGGGTCGCAATAATACACGGCGCCTTGTGGAATGTCGTGGGCATTGTTAGATTACGCCGTTAATACTGAATAGAGACTCCTCCGCGCCATGTTCAAGAATATAATGGGTTATTTCTCAAATGACCTTTCGATCGACCTTGGCACAGCCAATACCCTGATCTACTCACGCGGACATGGGATTGTGCTCGACGAGCCGTCGGTGGTGGCAATTCGTGAGGATTCTGGCCGCGGTGGCCGCAGTGTCGAGGCAGTCGGCACGGAAGCCAAAAACATGCTCGGCCGCACACCCGGCAATATCACGGCTATTCGACCTCTTAAAGATGGTGTTATCGCCGATTTCACCGTTACCGAGAAAATGTTGCAGCATTTCATCAGAAAGGCGCACGATTCTCGCTACTTTCGCCCCAGCCCACGTGTCCTGATTTGCGTACCGTACGGGTCAACCCAGGTTGAACGCCGCGCAATTCGCGAATCGGCCGAAGGTGCTGGCGCACGAAAAGTACACCTTATCGATGAACCCATGGCAGCTGCCATCGGCGCCGGCATGCCGGTACATGAGGCACGCGGTTCTATGGTGCTTGATATCGGCGGCGGAACCTCCGAAGTCGCAGTGATTTCATTGAACGGAATTGTTTATGCCGCATCGGTTCGCATCGGTGGCGATCGTTTTGATGAGGCTATCACCAACTATGTGCGTCGCAATTACGGCATCCTGATTGGTGAAGCAACGGCAGAGCGAATCAAACATGAAATCGGATCGGCATTTCCTGGCCAGGAAGTGCTGGAAATTTCCGTTAAGGGACGCAATCTTTCTGAAGGCGTGCCGCGGAGCTTTACCTTGAACAGCAACGAAATTCTCGAAGCACTGCAAGAACCCTTGCAGGGCATCGTCGGCGCAGTCAAAGAAGCGCTGGAACAAACACCGCCTGAACTTGGCGCGGACGTCGCCGAGCGCGGCATTGTATTGACGGGCGGTGGCGCAATGTTGCGTGACCTCGACAAACTGTTAATGGAGGAAACCGGTCTGCCGGTTGTTATCGCCGACGATCCGCTAACTTGTGTCGCCCGTGGCGGTGGACGCGTTATCGAGCTGATCGACGAGCACGGTCCCGCGGTGTTTGGCCTGGAGTGATTCAGGTCCGGGTCGCCTGACGGCAGGCAATAGATCTCGATGGTCGCATCCCGGGAAAGTACTAATAACCCAGGCCGTATCCCGGCACTGGGTTTTCGAGTCCTCGGATTGGTATTTATCAGCATTTTGCTGATGTATTTCGATAATCGCGACAATCACCTCGACACCGTACGCAAAAGCATTGGTGCCGCCGTCTATCCGATACTCGTTGTAGTTGATGCGCCGGTTCGGCTCTGGAACTGGCTCGGCAATTCGACCACTTCACGCGCCAACCTTGAGATGGAACTCAGTCGACTCAAGTCGGAACGCCTGCTAACCAACGCACGCCTGCAAAAACTCAATGCACTTGAAGCGGAAAACACAAGATTGCGCTCCATGCTCGACGCACGGAGTCGGGTGCGTGATCAGGTGCGTGTTGCGGAGATCATGTCGGTCGACGCAAATCCATTTGATCATAGTCTGGTCATCGATATTGGCACTCAGGACGGTGTCTTCGACGGACAAGCACTGGTCGGAGCTGACGGCGTCGTTGGACAAGTTATCAAAGCAGGACTGATCACCTCTCAGGCGATGTTAATCAGTGATACTGATCACGCCTTACCGGTAGAAGTGAATCGCAACGGACTTAGAACAATTGTTGTCGGAACCGGCAGCATCGATAGTCTCGAGCTGCCATTCATCGTTAACAATGCCGACATACGCGTCGGCGACTTGCTGGTCACATCCGGCCTCGGTGGTGCATTTCCGCCCGGTTATCCTGTTGCGACAGTCAAAACAGTCACTCGTATTCCGCACGAACCGTATGCCGATGTCACCGCGAAACCTGCCGCGCCACTGGGTCAGGTACGCGAAGTCATGTTGATCTTTTCATCCGCTGTAGCGGTACCGGAGGTCACTGTGGATGAGTAGAGATAGTAACTCACGCCGTTGGCCGGTAATCGTATCGCTCATCATCGGACTGATGCTGACACTGATGCCGCTGCCCACCGTTATAGATGCTTTTCGCCCTGATTGGTTCGCATTGTTGGTTATCTTTTGGGCAATGAAATTGCCGCGAACCTGGAGCGTTGGCACTGCGTGGATTCTCGGCATAATTCTCGACGTCTCGCAGGGAACCTTGCTGGGGCAGCATGCGTTGGCACTATGTGTTGTCGCATTTGCGACGGTTCGCTTTCATCTGTTGATGCGCGTATTTCCATTGCCCCAATTGACAGCGACGGTGTTTGCGATTCTCACCTTGTATCAGTTCCTGTTGTTCTGGGTTAACGGCGTTGCTGCTATCGATGCGCCGGCGATCACTTATTGGGGTCCGGTGCTTTCGGGCACAATTCTTTGGCCGCTCGTGATGGTGTTCTTATCCGGCGTTCGCTACGGGACTCGGGCGGGAAACTGACGTGCGACTTCTCTCGCCGATCAAGGATCATCATTTAGAACGGCGCCTGTTTATTGGCCGCGCGATATTTTGCGCGGTGCTGTCAGTTTTACTGCTTAGTCTTGTGATCGCGCGCTTAGTGCAACTGCAGGTTTTTGATCACGAACTGTTTGCCGAAAAGTCGCAGGGTAATCGCGTCCGCATTGAAGCCGTAGCGCCGATTCGCGGGCTGGTATTTGACCGCAAAGGGCGTGTCATCGCCGAGAACTTGCCTGCGTATCAACTCGAGCTAATTCCCGAACAAGTCGATGACATCGATGACACGCTGCAGCGCCTTGCAGCGTTGAATCTGATTGAGTCAGACGATATTGAGCGCTTCAAGGAGTTGAGTCGCACTGGCCAGCAGTTTAAGCCGGTCACCCTGAAGTTTCGACTTAGCGACGCAGAGATCGCAAACTTCGCCATTCAACGACCCCGCTTTCCTGGCGTCGACTTTCAGCCGCGACTGGTCCGTCACTACCCGCATGGCCAATTGTTCTCACATGCCGTTGGCTACGTTGGCGCGCTCAATACAGCGGATGTACAGCGGCTTGATTCCGGTCGCTATGCCGGCACATCACACACTGGCAAAACCGGAGTTGAGGCCAGCAAGGAAGACAACCTGCATGGCGATGCCGGGTTCCGTCACCTCATCACCAATGCCCGCGGCCGACAGGTACCAGCTGACTCCAGCGAACTACTCGAGTCACTGCCAATCGATGAGAACGCCAGCCCTGGAGCCAATATCTATCTAAGCCTGGATCTGGACGTCCAAAAAGCGGCTTTCGACGCCTTAGCCGGGCGTCGTGGCGCAGTGGTTGCCCTCGATCCGACAAACGGCGAAATACTCGCTCTGGTGAGCGCCCCGTCGTTCGACCCCAATCTTTTCGCCGTTGGCATGAGCAATGCGCAGTATGGCGAATTGCGAAACAATCCTGACCGACCACTTTTTAATCGAGCAGTACTCGGTACCTATCCTCCAGGGTCTACGATAAAACCAATGTTGTCGCTCGCCGCGCTGGAAACCGGCGCAACAAATCTGACTCGCAAAACTATTTGCAGGGGCTACTTTCAGCTGGAAGGTAACGAACATCGCTATCGCGACTGGAAGCCAGAGGGTCATGGGCCAGTCGATCTGCATGATGCAATCGCGCAGTCGTGCGATGTTTACTTCTATGAGTTGAGCGGTGACCTGGGCATCGACAACATGCATGAGTACCTGACGCGTTTCGGCCTGGGTAGTGCCACCGGCATCGACCTTATCGGCGAACGTGGCGGTATCGTCCCTTCCCGAGAATGGAAACGAAATAATTTTAGCGACCGCGACAATCAGCGTTGGTATAACGGCGAAACCGTAATCGCCTCAATTGGCCAAGGCTTTATGCTGGCAACGCCACTACAACTCGCGGTCGCCACTGGTGCGCTCGCAACTCGCGGCGAGCGCTTCCAGCCACACATGGTTGCTGCAGTTGAAGACGCAATAACCGGCGCTCGTAGCATTACGCAACCTAAATCAATTGCTAATGTCGATATTCGCAACGAGTTCTATTGGCAATACGTTCTTGAAGCAATGCATGACGTAATGCAAGGACCGCGGGGTACCGCTCGTGCGGTCGGAATGGGCGCACCATACGAAATGGCTGGCAAAAGCGGTACAGCGCAGGTGATCTCTATCGCCCAGGACGACGAGTACGATGAGGACGAACTCGAAGAGCGATTGCGCGACCACGCTCTATTCATTTCGTTCGCGCCGTTAGACGACCCCAAAATTGTGGTTGCAGTAATCGTTGAAAACGGCAGTAGCGGCAGCGGCGTCGCCGCACCGATTGCGAAAGCAGTCATGGACCAATATTTAGGATTCGGTGATGCTACGGGTCAGTGACACTCATCACCTGCTGTCGGCCAAGGCCGCGCCAGTCTCAAATTTTACCGGTCTGATTCGCAAATTGAATGTCGATGGCCCGTTGCTTAGTGGATTGCTCCTGATCTCAATTTTTGGCTTATTTGTTCTTTACAGTGCTGCCGGTGAAGACACTGCTCTGCTGCTAAATCAGGCCATCCGTCTCGGCGTTGCCGTGGTCGCAATGTTGATTGTCGCGCAACTGCCGCCAGATTTCCTACGCCGCTGGACACCCTTGGGATACCTGCTTGGCCTGCTGCTATTGGTGCTTGTGCTGACAAGTGGCGATGTCGGCCAAGGTGCGCGCCGTTGGCTGAACATCGGTATCCGTTTTCAGCCTTCCGAAGCGATGAAGCTAGCGGTACCAATGATGACCGCATGGTTCCTGCAGGACCGGCAGCTGCCGCCCAGAGCTGGCCATCTGGCAATTATTGCGATACTTATCGCAATTCCCACCTTTCTTATCGCAAAGCAGCCTGACCTGGGCACCGCGTTGCTGATCGCGGCATCAGGAATCATAGTCATCGTCCTCGCTGGCATGTCGTTTCGACTAATTATGGGCCTGGGAGTCCTGGCGATTCCGGGGGCTTATGGCTTGTGGCATTTCATGCAGGACTATCAGAAGCAACGTGTCCTGACACTGCTCAACCCAGATAGCGATCCGCTTGGCGCAGGCTACAACATCATTCAATCGAAAATTGCGATGGGCTCAGGTGGCCTGTTTGGCAAGGGCTGGACCAATGGCTCGCAGGCACACCTAGAATTTCTGCCGGAACGCCACACGGACTTCATTTTTGCCGTACTTGGTGAAGAATTTGGCCTGTTTGGCGTCGTATCTTTGCTGGTTTTATACACGTTTGTTATTGGTCGTGGATTGTTTATCGCAGTCCAAGCGCATGACACCTACTCGCGTCTACTCGCAGGCTCAATCAGCCTCACCTTCCTGGTATACGTTTTCGTCAATACGGCGATGGTTACAGGCCTCGTTCCGGTAGTCGGCGTACCATTACCGTTAGTTAGCTTCGGCGGAACGTCAATGGTGACGCTGATGGCTGGATTCGGTATTCTGATGTCGATCCACTCGCAACGAAAATTACTCCCTCACTAGTGAATCTATGATGACTAAAATCGCCCTATTGATCAGCCTGTATGCGCTGCAATTTTTAACTACTCCACTGCTGGCCGCCGATAAGGTCCCTGTCAATCTGCAGCAAGACAATGTTGTGGCATTCATTGACGAGATGGTCGAGAGTCACGGTTTTGATCGCGAGGCGCTTAGCGCCGTTCTTGCACAGGCCGAAATTAAGGCAACAATCGTAAAGAAAATCTCGACGCCAGCCGAACGCACCCTTACGTGGGGCGAATATCGCAAAATCTTCATAACCAAAGAACGCATCAACGCCGGCGTTACGTTTTGGCGCGAGAACAAGGAGATGCTTGAGCGCATTGCACTCGAGACTGGCGTGCCGATCGAAATACTGGTCGGCATTATCGGTGTAGAAACCTATTACGGGCGAATTACTGGTAAGGATCGCGTAATAGATGCGCTTGCGACGCTTGCATTCGAATACCCAAAGCGGGCCAAGTTTTTCCGCAATGAACTGGTGCAATTTTTATTACTGGCGCGCGAGGAGGAGCTGGACCCACTAACACCTATGGGCTCGTACGCCGGTGCAATGGGACGACCACAGTTTATGCCATCGAGCTTTCGTGCCTATGCGGTTGATTCAACCGGCGATGGCAAGCGGGATATCTGGAATAACTGGGCAGATGTTTCAGGCAGCATAGCCAACTATTTTCTCGAACACCGCTGGAGAGAAAATGAAGCGGTTGCCACTCAGGCTAGCCTGGGGAGCAATTGGACAGCAGACATTCCAAAACCTGCGAACACGCTGAAGATGGTTGATAGTGTCGATTCATTGAGCAAGAAAGGCGTGTTGTTCGCTACCGATTTGGGCGCTGACAGCGAGGCGCAGCTGTTGACGTACGAAGGTGACGATGGCATCGAGCATTGGGTTGGATTTCACAATTTCTACGTCATCACAAAATACAATCGCAGCGTGATGTACGCGCTGGCTGTACATCAATTGGGGCAACAAATTTCGGCCGAAATGAACGCCAATGCACCGTAGTCTTACGCGCTTAGTCGTCCTTGGTATCGCCACAACATTGGCTGCGTGTGGGGGCTCGACCACTAAAGGCGATGGACCCGGTACCGCTCGCATCCCGGATTTGCCGGGGGATGCAGTGCCAAAACCCGAGCCGCGCAGTCGCTACGGTAACGGCCGCGATCTTGGCAACGGCCCCGGCTATGAAGTTTTTGGGCAATGGTATTCGGTTATGGACAGTAGCGCCGGGTATAAAGAACGTGGTGTTGCATCCTGGTACGGCAAGAAATTTCACGGCAACCTGACATCGAATCGCGAAGTCTACGATATGTATCAGATGACAGCTGCGCACAAGAGTTTGCCGCTGCCGACCTACGTCCGCGTCAAGAATCTACGCAGCAACAAAAGCATAGTGGTACGCGTCAACGATCGCGGCCCGTTTGTAGGCAATCGCATAATCGACTTATCCTATTCTGCCGCACTCAAACTCGACATGGTGCAAGATGGCACCGCCATGGTCGAGGTAACGGCAATTAACTTTGATAATCCGCCAGGCGATCGCCCAACCAGCACACCGTCCCAGCCGACCTTGCGCTCAACGCCAAGTGTTACAGCGGAACCGGAGCTAACTTCAGCTGTCGCAGACACTCAAATTTACGTGCAAGTCGGTGCATTTGGCGAGCGCGCCAATGCCGCGCGACGGAAGTCGGCGTTAGCGCAATTCGGCCTTGAGAACGCCTTTATTCACGAAGACAGTTCGTCGGGAGCAGCGCTCTATCGCGTTCGCATCGGACCAGTGGCAGATGTAGAGCAATACGATGCGCTAGTAATGGAACTCGAAAAGCTTGGTATCAAAGACCCTTATCTAATTACGGACTAGCCGCGTACAATACCCGCCGATTCAGACTAATTGACTACCAGAGGCAGTATGTTCCGATCTCGCAGATACACCCTCGCCGTACTTTTTTTAATATTTAGTTCAATTGCTTACGCCGACTCTATGCCGACGCCGGCAGCGCCCATCGTTGGTGCCAAGGGCTACCTGATTATTGATGGCAAAACCGGGCACGAAATCGCAGCTCTGGATGCTGACGCGCCGCTCGCACCGGCAAGCCTTACCAAGATCATGACGACCTACGTCGTATTTAGTGCGCTAAGCGAGGGTCAGATTAGCCTGCAAGACGAGGTCACCATTAGCGAGAAAGCCTGGCGCACGCCGGGTTCGCGGATGTTCATCGAAGTTGCTACTCGCGTGACCGTAGAGGATCTGTTGCTCGGCATGATCGTTCAATCCGGCAATGATGCGAGTGTCGCTCTGGCCGAACATATTGCCGGCAGCGAAGGCGTTTTTGCTGAGATGATGAATCAACATGCTGCGGCGATCGGTATGCATTCGAGTCACTTCGAGAATGCGACAGGATTGCCGGGTGAGAATCATATTACGACGGCCCGCGACCTCGCAATACTGGCGCGCGCCCTTATCGAAGAATTTCCCGACCTTTACGCCTGGCACTCTATAAAGGAATTCACCTACAACGACATCAAGCAAAGTAATCGAAATACATTGCTGTGGCGCGATGACTCCGTCGATGGATTGAAAACCGGGTACACCGAGGCAGCCGGTTATTGTTTGGTCGCTTCAGCCGAACGCGATGGCATGCGAGTCATTTCCGTTGTGCTTGGTACCTCCAGCACCAAGGCTCGGACAGACGGCAGTCAGGCACTGTTAAATTATGCGTTTCGTTTTTTTGAAACACGTTTGTTGTTCAAGGCTGGCGAAGAGATCTCGAAAACAAGGGTCTGGAAGTCAGCTAACGAATATTCACGGCTTGGCGTCCTGGAAGACCTGTACATTACCGTTCGTCGTGGGTCCTACGACAAGCTTGAGTCGAGCCTCGAAGTTCCCACTATCGTCGAGGCACCTATCGCTGCCGGTCAACCGGTTGCTGACCTGAAGATCAGCCTCGACGGAGAAACCTTGCTGACAGTTCCACTGCGCGCTCTGGATGATAATCCCGCTGGCTCGTTCTGGCAGCGCACGAAAGATAACGTTAGCCTCATATTTGAATAATCATGAGCCAAGAAGAAGAGAACAACGAATCAATCATTGAATTCCCGTGCGAGTTTCCGGTCAAGATGATGGGCCGCGACACGCCGAAGTTTCACGCCATTGCTATTTCACTTATCGAGATCCATGTTGGCCCGGTCAGCGATACTGCAATCAAGATTAACACTAGCGGCAAGGGCAATTTCGTCTCCATCACGGTGACAATTACGGCAACCAGTCAGCAACAGCTCGATGCTATTTACCGTGACGTTTCCGGGCATGAAGATGTATTGATGGCGCTATGAAAACGCGCTTTCGTGGCCGTGAGGAGTACATCCCACTGTGGCGCGAAATGCAGGAATTCACGGATACCCGTGACGAATCCACGCCAGATGAAATCTGGTTCGTCGAGCATCCAGCGGTTTTCACCATGGGTCTAAACGCTAGCGAAGAGCACTTGCTCAACCCCGGCGGAATTCCCGTTGTGCAGATCGATCGCGGCGGCCAGGTAACCTTCCACGGACCTGGCCAACTCATGGTCTATCCTCTCATTGATCTCAAGCGCTCAAATATCGGTGTGCGATGTCTGCTCTCCGCACTTGAACAAAGTGTTGTGGATCTCGTCGCAGAACATGACGGTACGGCCGCAGCGCGTGCCGCTGCACCGGGCGTCTACGTCGGCGAAGACAAGCTGGCGAGCGTCGGACTTCGCATACGTCGTGGCTGCAGCTTTCATGGTATGGCGCTAAACGTCGCTGTCGATCTCGAACCATTTTCACGAATAAACCCCTGCGGTTATGCGGAGCTTGAAATGACCGATCTGCACAGACAAGGCATCGACCTTGATCTGGAACATACCGCTGAAGAATTGCTACCGCACTTTCTTCGCCACCTGGGATTGCCGTTCGTTTGAGTTCTAAGTAGAAAGCGACTCGTAGTAGGCCGTAACTAGCGGATGATTCTGGACGCGCTTCTGGTGTTCCAACAGGCTCGGCGCAAGCCGCTGCACAATATCGGTCGGAATATGATCAAGATGTCCCGACGCAACCGAATTCACCTGAACAAGAACCTTGAGATCGGCGATCGTCAATTGATTGTCGGCGAAATACTCGCCGCCGCCGCGTGACAGTAAATCATCAAAGCCTTTCAGGTAAGTCGACAACCAACCGTCGGCAAGGTTTTCGCGCGCCTGCTTGAGTTCCTCGCCCTGTAGTCCAAAGGTTCGAACAACGTAGTGATTCAAATCTTCAACTGCGCCAAGGACTTCATCGCAGTACAAGGCTTGCAGGTCGTCCTCAGGATACAGGCCGGCCAGTTTTCCAACGAATCGGCTAATGGCATTGGACTGGGTTACTTGCGCGCCATCTATGTATAGAACAGGAACCGAGTTGAAGCGCGAACTAGCACGCATTTCAGCAAATTCAGGAAATGAAATGCGATTGTCTTCAAACTCGATACCGGCAGCGTGGAAAGCGATGCGAATAGGCTCCCCGCGGCCACCGCTGAAATCAAAATAGGTCAGTTTGTAGCTTGGCATGGTGTTTTGTTCCTCTTGCTTCAGAACCTGTTGGATGAATGATCCCGCTGGATCGCTTGCCTAGTTCGCCGCATCCAGCAACTCCCGCATTCGTAGCAGCGAACTCTCCGACCACACAGCTTTCTTCCTGTAGTAGGCCTCAACCGACGGCTTGCCCTCAGGAATCTCAAACCACGCTTGCTTTGAGGCAGTATAGATATGTATATCCGGCTCTATTCCATGCGCTTCGTCCAGCGCCCCTACTCGGACGCAGCGGATGACATCGCCGAAGCCACCATAGGTGCTCCATACCGTAATCATGCAATTCGGGCAGCGCCAAAAATCCTGCCCTGCACCGCTGTTCGACGGTGCCGGAAAGCTCTTGGGGTCGCCTTTGAGAATAGATACCCGTGTGCTCTCTATCATGGCGTTCAATGCAAACGCAGATCCAGATTCTCGCTGGCACCAGTGGCAGTGACAGCAGTGCACGATCAATGGATCAGACTCCATTCGAAATCTAACTTCACCGCAGGAACAACCGCCTTCGTATGTTTGGCTCATTAGATTCACTTGGCTCCAATTTGCTCGCCACAGCCTGTGGTGAGATAGATGACAGCGGCGGCAAGCATGATCATTCCGCCCGTGATCGTCAACAAGACCAGCGCATCAGCGAAGACTTTTTCCTGCTCTCACGAATATTCAATCGCCGCAAGCCGCTCATGTGTGCCCACATCCGCCCAAAGACCTTCAAACAGCGATCCTGATAATATTCCTTCATCCGCGGCTTCGCGAAGCATCGGCACAATTGAGAAGCGCCCCGCCTCACAATCGGCAAAGAATTCTGGTCGATAGATCGCAACTCCGCTGAACGTCAATTGCGGCCGACGACCGTTATCAACTTTTCCACCGACAATGTCGAAATCGCCATGCTCTCTGTAAGCAGGTGTTGGCACGAGGATTAAATGCCCAACTTCATGTGCAGACAAAGCGACATCAGGAATCGGCATGTCGGTGTAGATGTCTGCATTGATAACCAGAAACGGATCCGCGCCCAAGAGATGCAAGGCATTGTGAATACCGCCACCGGTTTCGAGAATATCGTTGCCCTCCCGACTGTATTCCACCTGCAGTCCGAATTTCTTACCATCTGCAACTCGTGCTTCGATCTGTTCGCCAAGCCAACCGAGATTTATCACGACATCACTAATTCCGGCTTTGGCAATATTCCTGAGGTGCCGCTCCAACAAGCTCTCGCCGCGAACTTCGACCAAAGACTTCGGCGTTGAATCTGTTAGTGGCCGCAGGCGTTCGCCGCGTCCCGCCGCCAGCAACATCGCTATCATTGCTTCGAACTCCATGTTGGCAAGACCTTGTCTCGAATGAGTCGAATCAGGAACTCGAGTTCGTCATAACGACCTTCCAGCTCAACAATGTACTCGAGCGTGCGCGGAACGGCCTGCAAGTAAGCGGGCTTGGCATCGCGGTGATTGAGGCGGCAAAATATTCCGGCTGCCTTCAGGTGCCGCTGTACGCCCATGAGTTCGAAGTATCGGTAGAACTGCTGCTCGTCGACGCGCTCACGAGTATTCAAACTGAGCTTGCGGTAGTAGCTAAGTGCCCATTGTCGCACCTGCTCTGCCGGCCAACTGATGTAGCAATCTTTGAGCAACGAAACCAGATCGTAGGTGAATGGTCCCTCTACCGCATCTTGAAAATCTAGAATTCCCGGGTTGCCATCGCTCACTAGCATGAGATTGCGCGAATGATAGTCACGGTGCACGAACACCTGTGGTTGATTCAAAGCATTCGTCACCAGGGCGTCACAACAGTTTTGCCAGTTCGCCTCAGCGACATCATCGAAGTTCAATTGAAGGTGAGTTTCGCATAGCCAATCGCGAAACAAAGACAACTCAAAGCGCAGCAAAGTATCGTCATAGGGTGGCAATGCCGCTTGATACGCGTCCCCGTGTCGTTGCATAAGCAGCAACGCATCAATCGCGTCGGCGTATAGTGCATCGGCCTTGCTCGCATTATCTAGCAGTGTGTCGAAGTATTGCGTATTTCCCAGGTCCGACAACAATAGAAATCCGTTCTCAATATCTGCCTCAATCACACGCGGCGCACTGAGCTTCATCGAAGCGAGATAGGTGGCGATGCGCACAAAGGGACGACAGTCCTCCTGTGGTGGCGGCGCGTCCATTGCGATGAAACTTTTGCCCCCCTTTTGCAATCGAAAGTAACGTCGAAAACTTGCGTCTGTGGACGCCGGCTCAAGAGCGCAACCGGCGACTGCGTCGATGCCGTCAATCCATTGCCTGAGCAATGCGCGGCGAGGGTCGGCTGATGCTGCAGCTTGTGTAATGATCAATCTCCGTAACGCGTTGAAGCACATAGAAAACTATGCGAAGGTAACAAATAAGAATGCCTGTTAACATCCCGTCTTTAATGGCTATTTTCCAGAACCTGAACCGAACTGCGATTTGTCCTCGAAACTCCTGATTTCAGCGTGCTTGCTGCTGGCTGCCGTAAACGCAGCCGCCGATGAACCGCAATCCTGCCGTACATCGCTGATCGAGCCACTTGCAGCGAATCCCTTCGCTACCCTTGTGCCGCTTGGCAACCCCGATACGATTCAACTTGAGGCTGGAAATTTTGAGGCGCAACTCGGTGATTTGCCAAGCGCATCAATGTCGGGCGGTGTGTTATTGCGACGCAATGACAAGCTTGCCGCCGCGAAGTCTGCGCGTTACGAACCAATAACAAAAGCCTTGCACCTTGAGGGTGATGTCCGCTACGAAGACCCCGGCACGCAGATTCTGAGTCGGGCAGCAGAATTTGCTTACCAGACCGGTCGAATCCGATTTGAAGGCGCAAGATTCTCGCTTGGCAACAACAATTCGCGCGGCGCCGCGGATGCGATCGAGATTAACCAGAACGGAAAGCTAATCCTCGACGGTGTCGAGTACACATCCTGCCCACCGGACTCCGAAGACTGGTTGATGCAAGGCAGCTCAATCGAACTCAATACACGCACCGGCGTCGGCACGGCCAAAGGAATGAAGCTCAGGTTCAAGGGCATACCGATTCTCTACGCACCGTATTTGTCGTTTCCAATCAGCGACGCCCGCAAGTCAGGAGTTCTAACACCGGAAATTGGTAGCTCCGGGCGCAGCGGTACTGAAATTCGAGTGCCGTGGTACTGGAACATCGCGCCCAACTATGACGCCACAATTACGCCGCGACTGTTGAGCAGCCGCGGCTTACAGCTGACGACTGAGTTTCGATATTTAACCGAGCGCAATCACGGTACCGTCGCTGCAGGTTATTTGCCTAATGATGACATTACCAACAGTGCACGCCACCAGCTTCAGCTTGAACACGAAACCCAGTTTAGTAATGGCTGGCGCAATCAGATCGAGTTCCGCGAAGTCTCGGATAGCCAATATTATGAGGATCTGGGCGGCAGTCTCAGTAGCTCAAGCATAACGCACCTCAATCGCAGCCTGAGATTCGACTATCAGTCGCGCAATCTCTCAATGTTAGGGCAAGTACAGGACTACCAGACGATTGACGATGCAATCCTTCCCGATCAGGAGCCCTACCGTCGGCTGCCACAGGTATTGCTAAGCGGCGACTGGAATATTCCGCTGGGTTTACGTTTTGGTGTTGTCGGGGAAGTCGTCAATTTCGATCGCGACGTTGGTGTCACAGGGTGGCGATTTAATGCTGCGCCAAGGCTTGAGTTACCCATAATGCGACCCGGTTGGTTCATAACGCCAGCCATCGAATTCGACTACACCCAGTACGACCTGAAAGACACGCTGCCAGGTCAGTCAGCCGATCCGTCGCGAAGTGTGCCGATCGCAAGCCTCGATGTTGGCATGCTTCTCGAGCGATCGATGAATACGTCAAATCGCATTCAAACCATCGAGCCGCGATTGTTGTACGTAAAGATTCCGTTTCGTGACCAGGAGCAGCTGCCGGTATTTGACACCATCACGCCCGATATCAACCTGGTACAGCTGTATCGAACGAATCGGTTTATCGGTATTGATCGAATTGGTGACACGGAACAGCTCAGCGCCGGTATTACGACCCGCGTGTTAGACGTCAGCTCAGGTCGTGAGCTGATGAGTGCGACCATCGGTCAGACACGATATTACGATGATCGAAACGTGACCCTGCCAGGACTTTCGACAGCGACGTCGGAAACCTCTGACTACATCGCACAACTTCGCTTCTCCCTGTTCAGGAACGTCAATTTTGACATTGGGCATCAGTGGGGCACGGATACCACCAAGTCCGAAGCTCGATTACAGTACCGACCTGCCAGCAACAGGATTCTCAATCTTGCGTATCGCTTTCGCCGCGACTCCTTGGAACAGGGCGATATCTCTTGGTCATGGCCGTTGTCCACAAGCTGGAACTTCGTCGGGCGCTACAACTTCTCGTTTCGTGATGATGAGGTTCTGGAGCAGTTCTTTGGGCTCGAATATGAGAGCTGTTGTTGGGGTCTACGAATGGTTTCACGGCGTTATATATCGACTCGTGATGGAACTCGTGATTCGTCATTTGGTCTGCAATTAGTACTGAAAGGAATGACGAGCGTCGGCACAGCAGCTGACAAACTCCTCGAACGTGGTATTCTTGGCTATTCTGCAGATCTCCGGTAGTAAATTTTGTTAAAAATCAATATCTTATGCGCAACATTCGTATTGTTAGCCGCGCCCTTGTCGGTTGCTGATGAACTATCTGAAACCGGTGAGTTTCTCGATGGCGTCGCCGCTGTCGTCAACGAAGGCGTGGTTCTAAAAAGTAATTTCAATACCGAACTCGAGAGCATCCGAAAACGAGCGCTGGATGCGCAAATGCAGTTACCACCGGAAGACGTGCTTCGCGAGCAAGTTCTCGAACGTCTCATTCTTACTGAAATTCAAATGCAGCGGGCGAACCGTATCGGCTTGACCTCGCAGATATCGGATCAGGTTGTTAATGATGCGATTGGACGCATAGCCGACCAGAATGGCGTTGAATTTGAAGACCTTCCTGCCATGCTGGCAAAAGACGGAGTCAGCTATCCGCTTTTTCGTCAAAGCCTGCGCGAAGAGCTGACGATAAATGAATTAAAAGGTATCGAAGTAACTCGCAATATTCGCGTGTCGGAGCGTGAGATCGAGCAATGCATTATTGATCTTGAGAACAACGTGGTTGTGAACTCTGACTATGAGCTATCGCATATTTTGCTGACGATTAGCGAGTCTGCAAGCGCAGAGCAGCTAGCAGAAATAGAAGCTACTGCTCAGAGTATCTACGAACGATTGCTGGACAATGCCGACTTCCGCGAACTGGCTGCGCGCTACTCGGAAGGCTCAACGGCGTTGGAAGGTGGCTCGTTGGGTTGGCTAAACGGCCAACAAATACCGTCAATTTTTACTGAAGTATTGCAAGACGTAAAAGCGGGCGACATCACCGAACCGTTTCGAACATCAAACAGCATTCATATCGTCAAAATTGATGATCTTCGCAGCGCGGTGGAACGCAGTGAGATTAATCAATCGAAAATACGTCATATTCTAATATCGCCGAATGAAATTATTGATGACGCCACGGCGAAGCAGCGTCTCAGTAAAGTACTTGAAGAGATTCGAGAAGGAGCAGACTTCGGTGAGCAGGCAAAACTGCTTTCGGATGACCCTGGTTCA
The DNA here is from genome assembly GCA_905480215.1 of uncultured Woeseiaceae bacterium. Classification (GTDB taxonomy): domain Bacteria; phylum Pseudomonadota; class Gammaproteobacteria; order Steroidobacterales; family Woeseiaceae; genus UBA1847. The sequence continues at coordinate 25,875 of CAJQPL010000078.1, forward strand.
GCGAACCTCGGCGGCGACCTCGGCTGGTCTGAAACGTCGATTTTCGCACCGGAGTTCAAAGCAGCTGCAGAAGCTGCCGAATTAGAAGTTATCACCGAACCTTTCCGAACGCAGTTCGGCTGGCACATCCTGGAAGTTATGGATCGTCGCGTGTATGACAACACGGAAGAGATCAAAGAACGCAATTGCATCGTTCGTATTCGCGGCGGCAAGCAGGAAGAAGAAACGCTTCTATGGTTGCAACGAATGCGAGACGAAGCTTTCGTCAGCACGCGCATTTAGATGTGGCGCTGGAAAAACCTCTTGTAGTCACCGCTGGCGAACCGGCAGGCATCGGCCCAGAGCTTTGCAATGCGCTGCTTGATTCTCCCTATGCTCAGGATGTCGTCATTATTGGCGATGCAGCACTCCTCGACAATCGCTTAGAAGTTATCGATATGCCGTTTCCGGCAGCGGTCGTGGCGGGCAAGCCAGACCCCGCTAATGCCCAAATACTGCTGCATGGCCTAAGCCACGCGGTAGATGGCTGCATGGACGGCCGCTTCGCTGGCCTGGTCACGGCACCCGTGGCGAAGAATGTCATCGCCGATTCGGGCGTAGCGTTCACCGGCCACACCGAATTCCTCGCGGAGCAAACGAACTCGCCGTTGCCTGTCATGTTGTTGGTCGCTGGTGATATGCGGGTAGCGCTTGCCAGCACGCACATACCGTTGCGCGAAGTCGCAGACTTTATAACGCCAGAGCGTTTGACGAATGTTATCGAAGTGTTACATGCGGGTCTGCAGAAGCAATTCGGCATTGGCTCGCCTGAGATTATTGTTTGTGGCCTCAATCCGCATGCGGGAGAGAGCGGTCACCTGGGATATGAAGACGATGCCGTCATCGCGCCAGTGATCGACACGCTAAGTCGGCAAGGAATGTGCTTGCGTGGCCCGCTTCCGGCGGACACCGCGTTCACACCTGCTGCCGGCGCCTGCGATGCGGTACTGGCTATGTATCACGATCAGGGCTTGCCAGTGATCAAGTACGCAGGCTTCGGCCACGCTGTAAACGTAACGCTCGGCCTGCCGATCATTCGCACGTCTGTTGATCATGGTACCGCCTTCGATATCGCCGGCAGCGGCAAAGCCGACCCGGGAAGCTTGTTCGCAGCGGTGGAGCTCGCCGTAAAGATGGCTTCTAACTAAATGCCGGGGCACCGCGCGCGCAAGCGATTTGGTCAGCACTTTCTGACCGACCCAGGAGTCATTGACGCAATTCTGCGCTCTATACATGCGACCAAGGACGATGTCGTAGTCGAGATCGGTCCGGGCCTCGGCGCCATTACTGCATCACTCGCGGCAAGCGCCGGACACCTGCATGCTGTGGAACTGGACCGTGATCTGGTTGCCAGGTTGCGGCGCCAATACGAAGGCAATGCTGCAGTAACGATTCACGAAGGCGACGCGTTGTCATTCGATTTCGCGACGCTGGGCGACAGACTTCGAATTGTTGGCAACCTCCCCTACAACATCTCAACGCCGCTGCTATTTCATTTGCTCGACTACAAAAATCACATTGTCGACATGCACTTCATGTTGCAAAAGGAAGTCGTCGACCGTATGGCCGCAGCACCCGGCAGTAAAGCCTACGGCAGGCTTGGCATCATGCTCGGCTGCCATCTCAATATCGAATCATTGTTCGATGTTGATAAATCAGCGTTCGCACCGCCGCCGGAAGTTACTTCCGCCGTTGTTCGACTAGACCCTTTAGAACCCAACACCTTCGATATTCGAGACCAGGAGCTGCTGTCGAAACTGGTGACGAATGCATTTATGAAACGTCGCAAGACTATACGTAACGCTTTGCGCGACCTTGCCGAAATCGCTGACCTCGAAGCCGCCGGCATCGACCCCGGATTGCGTCCCGAGCAAATCAGTATTTCTCAATACGTCGAACTCAGTAACCATCTGACCACAAGCTTGCGCTAAACTAGCGCAATGACCGATAAGCACTGTGAAATTACAATCGAGGTAGCGACCAGCTATATCGACGAACAATCCGAACCCGACTCCGATCGCTACGTGTTTGCCTACACGATCACCATCTCCAACAACGGCAACATTCCGGCACAACTGATAAGTCGCCATTGGGTAATTACGGATGCTAATGGCAAGGTTCAGGAAGTTAGTGGCGATGGCGTCGTTGGCGAGCAACCCTATCTCAACCCAGGTGAGATGTTTCGTTACTCGAGCGGCGCCGTACTGGAAACACCTGTGGGCGCCATGCAAGGACTGTATCGAATGGAAGCTGACGACGGCATCGGTTTCGATGCGCCAATTGCACCTTTCACGCTTGCCGTTCCTGGATTGCTGAATTAGGCGAATAACATGGCCATCTACGCGATCGGAGATATTCAAGGTTGCTATGACCCCTTTCGCCAGCTGCTTGACGAAATCTGTTTTGATCCTGCGAATGACACCCTCTGGTTGGTCGGTGATTTAGTTAATCGAGGTCCTAAATCACTGAAAGTACTCCGTTTTGTGAAGTCTCTAGGTAATGCTGCTATTACCGTCCTGGGCAATCATGACCTGCACTTACTGGCCCTCTGGTCGGGCGCAATTGAGGCTGACGAACGCTTCAACTCACTCGACAAACTGTTGCAAGCGCCAGACGTCGACGAACTGTGTCATTGGCTCAGGCAGCAACCAGTGGCGCACTACGATGAGAAATTGAATTCTTTACTGGTGCACGCTGGGACTCATCCTGACTGGAGCATCAAGAAAACACTCGCACGCGCATCTGAAGTTGAAACCGAACTTCGTGGTGACAATTTCGCAACATTGCTTTGCGAAATGTATGGCAACACGCCAGCTACCTGGTCCGGAAAATTAAGGGGCTATAAGCGACTGCGCTTCATTATTAATTGCCTGACACGTATGCGCATGATTACAACGCGGCACAAATTAAGCTTCGCATACAGCGGAGCGCCTCGGCAGGCGCGCAAAAATTTGTTGCCCTGGTTCGAGGCTGAGCGCGTCGCAGAGAATACGCGCATCGTCTTCGGTCACTGGTCGCAGCTGGGACTCGTCGTGCTACCCAATTTATTGAGTATCGATACCGGCTGCGTTTGGGGGCGACAACTGACCGCGGTTAGGCTCGACAAGCGCTTACCAAGAGTTATTCAGGTTGAAGGACAGGTTCGCTCATAGGTCCGAAACTCGAAGTCGAACTCGTTCTTCTCACCGGCCTGATGTTGCTGCGATGACGTCAATAGCCATGTCGCTTCGTCAAGCTTAGGAAAGAACGCGTCGCCGTCGATCTCAGCATGAACCAGGGTCAGGTGGACACGATTCGCTTTCGGTAAAAACAAATCGTAAATTTGGCCGCCGCCAATAATCATTACTTCATCTGCAGCGGCGGCCGCTCGCAAAGCTTCGGCGGGCGATGACACTACATCGCAGCCGTCCGCCTTAAATTCTGCGTTGCGGGTTATGACAATGTTTTGCCGGCCGGGCAACGCGCGACCAATTGATTCCCATGTTAAGCGGCCCATGACTATCGGCTTGCCCATCGTCAAAGATTTGAAGCGCTTCAAGTCATCGGAAATTTTCCACGGCAGTTCACCATGCACACCGATAACATCATTTGTCGACGCTGCGACGACCAGACTAATCATGTTGGCACTAAACCGCGACCGTGGCTTTGATATGCGGGTGTGAATCGTAATTGAGGATTTCGAAATCCTCGTATCGATAGTCAAACAGAGTCTCGGGATGACGTTTAATGGCCAATCGTGGCAACGATAATGGTTCGCGGCCGAGTTGCTCGTCTGCTTGTTCAAGATGATTGGAATACAAATGACAATCACCGCCCGTCCAGACGAAGTCGCCTACGGCCAAATCCGCTTGTTGCGCCAGCATGTGTGTGAGCAGCGCGTACGACGCTATATTGAATGGCACGCCAAGGAAAATGTCACAGCTGCGCTGATACAACTGACACGAAAGTTTGCCGTCCGCGACATAAAACTGAAACAGACAATGACATGGCGGCAATGCCATGTTCTCGATCTCGGCAACGTTCCAGGCACTCAGCATGATGCGCCGTGAATCAGGTGTTTCGCGCAACTGCTTGAGAATCTGAGAAACCTGATCGACAGATCGCCCGTCCGGTGTCGGCCAGCTTCGCCACTGTACGCCGTAGACGGGACCGAGATCACCATTCTCGTCTGCCCAATCGTCCCAAATGGAAACACCATTGTCCTTTAGGTAGCGAATATTGCTGTCGCCACTAAGGAACCACAGTAGTTCGTGAATAATTGATCGCAGGTGCAATTTCTTGGTCGTCACCAGCGGGAAGCCCTCGCTCAGATCAAAACGCATCTGGTGACCAAACACACTGACGGTACCGGTACCGGTGCGATCGCCTTTAACGGTGCCGTTGTCGCGAACATGTCGCATCAAATCGAGGTACTGCCGCATATCAGGCTTTTGCCTTTGAACGATAGGCTATTGCGATGAGTATCAGGCCGGCGAGAACCATAGGCATACTTAGTAGCTGACCCATTGTCAGCCAACCCCAGGCAATGTATCCCGGGTCGACGTCGGGCAAGCGTACGAACTCAACCGCGAAGCGGAAAATGCCATAAAACAACAGAAACATACCGGAAACCGCCAGGTAGGGTCTCGGTTTCGCCGAGTAGAACCAGAGAATCAGGAACAACAGCAGGCCTTCGAGGAAGGCCTCGTATAGCTGCGACGGATGTCGAGAGACGCCATTAACGACGAACGTCCACGGCAACTCCGCGGGTTTCCCCCATAACTCGCCATTGATGAAATTGCCGATTCGCCCGAACCCCAGTCCCAGTGGCACGATGGGCGCAACGAAGTCAGTCATGCGCCATATTGAATGGCCAAGCTTCTTGCCATACAGCCACATCGCGATCATTACGCCCGCCAGTCCACCGTGAAACGACATCCCGCCCTGCGTAATTTTGAATAGATACAGAGGATCACTCGTTAATTGATCCCAGCCATAGACGATGGCGTAGCCGACCCTGCCGCCGAGAATGACGCCCAACATGCCGTAGAACATCAGATCGTCAACTTGCTCTGACGTTACTGGCGAATCACTGCGATTACAGCGGCGCTTGGCCAGCCACCAGGCCAGCAAAAACGCAATCACGTACATCAAGCCGTACCAACGAATCTTTAGTGGGCCGAGCGCAAATATGATCGGATCAATTTCGGGAAAGGTGAGCATGAAATCCTGCCAGTCGGCGACTTAAGGTGGGTATCATAGTCAGTTTCAAGTGTCCGTCATAGTGGCGGTCACCAACGGGTGCCAATAAATGTCCAATCGCCTATCAGATGAGTCAAGTCCGTATTTGCAGCAGCACGCCGACAACCCGGTCGACTGGTTTCCATGGGGCGCAGAAGCATTCGACGAGGCCAAGAGGACCGGCAAGCCTATTATACTGTCGATCGGTTATTCCGCGTGTCACTGGTGCCACGTCATGGCACATGAATCGTTTGAAGATGACGCCATTGCCGGTGTCATGAATCGCTTGTTCGTCAACATCAAGGTGGATCGCGAAGAGCGTCCGGATGTTGACAAAATTTACCAAACTGCACACCAACTCATCACGCAACGTGGCGGCGGATGGCCGTTAACGATGTTCCTCGACGGCGATACGCAGAAACCGTTTTTCGGCGGCACCTATTTTCCAAACAAGCCCCGCCACGGTATGCCCGCATTCGACGATCTGTTAGAGAAAGTCGCCGCTTATTATCAGGATCAGCGCGACGAGGTAAAAAAACAGAGCGACGAATTAGTGAGTGTATTTAAGCGCCTGGAGCCTGCTGTAAGTGACGCGAATATGGCTCTGGTAGCAGCACCGCTGCAACAGGCACGCGACACTTTCTCCGGCTCGTTTGACCGTGAATTTGGAGGCTTTGGTGCCGCCCCCAAGTTTCCGCACGCCACTACCATAGACCGCTTGCTGCGCCACTGGCGGGCCAGCGCGAACGCTACTGAGCCGGACCTCGACGCGCTATTTATGGCAACGCTGACACTGACGCGCATGGCTGAAGGCGGGCTGTTCGATCACGTTGGCGGCGGCTTTTGTCGCTACTCGGTTGACCAGCACTGGCAGATCCCGCATTTCGAGAAGATGCTGTATGACAACGGACCGCTGCTTGCGATTTACGCACAGGGATCGTTGGCAACGGGCGACGATCTGTTCGCTTATGCAGCCAACGCCACCGCCGACTGGATGCTCGCCGACATGCAGGCTGATAACGGCGGCTTTTTCTCAACGCGGGATGCGGACTCTGAAGGCGAAGAAGGTCTGTACTACCTGTGGACACCGCAACAGGTCGCTTCCCTGCTGGGCGATGACTATGCGGTATTCGCATCGCGGTTTGGCCTTAATGCTGCCGCAAATTTTGAAGGTCAATGGCATTTGACGGTCCGTGAACCAATCGCAGACAAAAACGCGCACGAATCCATCGAACGCTCGAAGAAAATATTGCTGGCAGAACGGATGACGCGCGTTGCGCCGGGTCGCGACGAGAAACAGCTGACAGCGTGGAATGGCCTTGCGATCCGAGGGCTCGCGATTGCAGGACGCTCGTTAGACAGACCGGAGCTTATACAGGCGGCGGCCGATGCAACCGACTTCGTGCGCCAAAACTTGCTGAAAGATGGCCGCCTGCTTGCCAGTTTTAAGGATGGCAAGGCACGTTTTCCTGCCTATCTCGATGACCACGCTTTCATGCTCGATGCCGTACTCGAACTGCTTCAATCGCGATGGAATTCAGAGCACCTCGAGTTCGCAATACAGCTCGCGGAGCTGATGCTTGAGCATTTTGAGGATAAAGAGCGCGGCGCGTTTTACTTCACAGCCAACGACCACGAGGAACTCATTCATCGACCCAAATCACTGGCGGATGAAGCAGTACCTTCTGGTAATGGCATCGCCGCATTCGCCCTGCAGCGCCTTGGTTTCCTCTTGGGTGAGTCTCGCTACCTCGACGCGGCCGAACGCACCTTGCGCGGCGCCTGGCAAGCGATCGCGGAGTACCCGCACGGCCATGTAAGCCTGATTAGCGCGCTTGAGGAATTTCTCGAGCACCCGGAAGTCATCATTATCCGCGGCAAGAGCGAGGAGATTGCTCGCTGGCGAGATTCCGCGGCAAAGCTGTATGCACCGCGGCGCCTGGTGTTTGCTATCGACGCTGATGAAGTCGATTTACCGGGCGCCTTAGCAGAGCGCAAAGCGGTCGCTGGCGAGACGCTGGCTTACAAGTGCGTCGGCACCCATTGCGATCTACCTGTTACGAGTTGGGAAGCACTGGCCGAGCAAATCAGAGAGACGTCAATCTAGCCCGCTTCTGGCAAATGATGCGCCCTGCGCCGAGTTCATTGAGCGCGAACTCTGCAAGAATTTCCGGTGCACGACACCTGCACGAAAAGCTGCCGTGCTGTGCTCAGAGTTGGTCCTCCACCTCGAACCGGTCGCTGCGCCGTTGTAATGCTGTCCCAAGCTCCGCAGACACCATTAGCTCAATGGGATTTTTTCCTCGTATCTGAAAGTTTTGTTTGTCGCCCTTGTCCTGCCGGAACCTGACGCAGTCCCACGGGATCATGACGCAGTTTGCCGCTTTGCCCTGTGTCGGTCCCTGAAAGACCATCCAGAAACCTTCGTCATCAAGCGCCGCATCAATATGCGCGAAGTCATCTGCGCCAAGTTTGATGCTTACATCGCGAAACGTTAGCGACGTTGGCAATCGCTCCGATTCGTAGAGCGCACCAATCTCGCGCCACGCACCAACGAATTTAGTCGGTTCAAATGAAAACGCTGCTATGGCTACTGCGGCGAGTATTAGCAATACAAAAACGGGTGACGTGATGAAGTCCATGTCGGCTCAGCTCAAAGTTCAGACCGAATCTTGAGACTTTATGGGTAGCCGGTCAACTGATTGCCGGTTAGCGGCACAACTTTCTCCGCAGTCGGTCCTTTAAACGTGACCGGTAAGGATTGCACTTGAAGTCCGGCGTTTTTTTGCACGGCGAAGTGCAAATGCGGGCCGCTAGAGAAGCCGGTATTGCCAGAATCGGCGATGTACTGCCCGGTACGAACCCGATCACCCGGTTTCACGCGGATAGAATTCCAGTTCAAATGCGCGTACAGCGAAAAAGTACCGTCGTCGTGCAGGATACGCACGATATTTGCGTCCCGACCATTCTCGATCGGATCCAGGCCATTGCGATAATTCTGTGACGCAACCTCAAAAACCACACCGCCACGTGCGGCCAGAATGTCCGTACCAATTGGCATCTCAATATCAACCGCAAAACTGTTATCGCGAGTGGCGTGGGTAATGGTGTCCGGATAGGTCTGCGAAACCCGAAATGTGCGACCTGCCGAGAATGGCGCCTGGTAGCCGATGTCCGCCTGATGTTGCGCACTGGGATCGCCCGGCATGTACTCAAATTGAAACCTCACCTTTGGTGCAGCAGAACCTTGCAGGATAGAGAGATTCAACAACAGCAGATCGCTACGCGGTTCCACTACCCAACGCAGCCTTTCATCCGGATCAGGATACTCAATACCCGTGATTTCGATGAACTCAAGGCGCACTTCGATCGGCGCGTGATAATTATTGTGCGCTACGAATTCAACTTCTTTACCGATGACTTCACTGGTGACTGAGAATTCGGGCTGCACAAAAGACAGCTCAAGCGCACGCGTTTCAACCTTGGTCTCTGCAGGAGGTTTTCTGTCGGTATAGATCCACTCGCCGTTCTGGCCGCGATATTTGTACAAGGTATCCGCACTTGAATAACTCGCCACGGCGAGCAACAAGACGAAGTAGCGTGTAAAACTACGAGCCAAAGTCCACGCGCCTCCAACCGTCCTCGCCACGCCGAACTTCATAGGCGGGCCAATACTGGCTATCCAGTTTTAGCGTAATGACTTCCGCAGTACCGTTCCAGGTAACCGTTTTCAGACGCACTGACTCGCGGTGCTCGATACTTTTGACCGCTTCGATAAATGCCTGCAAATCTGGAATCTCGGTTTCGTTGACTTCAGTAATTCGACGTCCGGCCCAAAGACCGTAACGCGTTGCCGGTGAACCGTAGCTAAAGGAGGCGATGTAGACGCCATCCGTTTCGATTCCGCGCTGCGCTGCCATCGCTCGGTGCGGGTTCTGCAACAGCGCACCGGCCCACGACACCGCGCGATCAATTCCAAGGCCACTCAGCGCTGCCGTTTTAACCGTCAACTCCTGTGCTGCATCGTTGCGCCACACAGTCACAACCACTTCCGGTTTCTGCACTGCGTTTTCGAGGGCTCGATAAGAGGTCACCACCTCATCATCTATCGCTAGGATAATATCGCCATTTTTCAGTAACTTAGATGCTGGTGCTCCCGCTACCAGGCGAGTAACACTCAAGGCCCGGCGGCGCAGCGGATTATTTTCCTCGAGACGAGCGATCCAATCTTCACCTACACCGAGTTTTCGAGCCGCGAACAACGGCGCGTAAACAAACTCAGCTTCGAGTGAATAAAACGGTTTACCTTCGCGAACGGTGTTGAGAAATTGCAAGATAACTTCGCTGCTCACGCCACGGTTGACTTGCGCGCTATCGCCACCGCTTTGCACAACAAAGCTGGACCAGCTAGCTGAAACACGGCCCTTGGCGTCAATCAACACGCCATCAAAATCCGACGGTGCCGTAACCAAATCGATTCCTTCGATATTTGAATCGCGAAAACGCAAGGTTCGCGACAACGGCAACACCATCGGATCAACAGAGGAAACCTTACTATGTTGATGCACCAATTGATGGTCACCCTTGATACCCACTACCCAGACATCATCACCTGGTTGCAACGGTGTCGTGTTGAACTGCGCTTCTTTCACTGGCGTTTTACCAATGCTTTTGGGATCGTAGGAGACGATCGCGAAATTGTGCAATGGATGTAGCTGCTCTATCTTTCCTTGCACTTCCAGAGAACCAGCAAATGTGATCTTGACGTCACCGATCGCGATCGGAACGGTATTCCGATCAACCACGACATAGCCGCGTTCTTTATCGATGATCAAGCCGGTACCGTAGTAGTGCCGTTCGGCCACTCCGGAAAGAATGTAAGGCAAATCAAAGGTCACAACTACGAGTGACGGTGCGATCGCCTTGATCTTTGGATCTTTGTAATCAGTAAGTTTAGTTTCACCCACCTCAGGCGGACTTGGCGCCGGCCCATCTGCCAGCTCACGACACGGCCAACCGCCCGGACCGTCGGTGCGCTTACAACGTCGAGCCGCGAACCAGGTTCGATCCATTTCCAAGACTCGCACGGTCGAGTTTTGCGGATTTTCCATATTGATGTAGCGAATAGTTGTGCGCTCGCCATCAGCGAGTTTGCCTAATGCCGCCTCGAAGTCGTCAAGATCGGCAATCGCTTCGCCGTCCATTTCGACGATTACGGCGCCGCGGGGAATCGCGGACTTAGACAGCAGGTAGCCTGCATTCGCAACGTAGACGCCCTCTGCTTTTCGGTTGTAATGACGCGCCTGCTGATATGAGAGGCGATTAACTATCGCGTCGCCGAACTCGAGATATTCATCCGGCGTAATAGCATGCAAATCGTCGATGCGAATCTTGCTGACAATGGTTCTGCCACCGCGCTCGATTTCGATCTCAATTTCGTCTCCCACGTTGCTGTCGAGCGTCGATTCCAAAGGCACAAATTGTGTTACCAGTTCGCCATTGACGCGAATCAGTATATCGCCAGAGCTAATCTTTCCCGCTGCAGGTGAGTCCGGGATGACGTGGCCAACCGTCAACATGCTGGTCTGATCAGGATTTTTTGAACGCGCCAGACGTTCCGACTCAGGTGTTAATCCGAGCCGCCTGAGTTCATCGTAGGTATTACTTTGAAACGTTGTTTGCAGCGTGCCACGCGTAACAGGATTACCTTGTTGAATTTCCCGCAATGCCCGATCAATGCGATCCAATGGCAGAAAGAAACTGCTCGCAGCCGAACTGTTTGCGCCTGCATTAAGTGCTACTACCTGGCCATCGATATCTATAACTGGCGAACCGGATGATCCACCCGATGTGCCTGAGGCAGCCTGATAATAGTAGGTATTGAAGTCGTTGTACTTGCCGCGCCCGTAAACCGGTGCCTGACGATCAAGGCGTGCGATGGTGCCTGCAAGAATCGACAGCTGTTCGCCAGCATCATTGCCAATGACGCGAATCTCTTTGCCGATTCCGGCTCCCTCTGGATCGAGCGGCAGCTCTTCAGGCTTGATGTACTGCAGTTCCGCCGGATCGTAGCGAAAAAAACCAAAGTCGTGAACCGGATCACGATAGATCGGCGTCAAGCTGACTTCTTCGTTGTTTTGAAATATTGCCTCAGCGATCACCGGTCCGGGGGTGACGACATGGCGATTCGTCAATATGATGCCGCGTTTGGCATCAACAACGAATCCTGTCGCTTGCGTAGACGTATTCCACTCCGTATCGAACGCCCGCGTACTGTCCACCCGTATGGAAACTACCCCGGAGGAAATTCGCTCCAAGGTCTCGTTCCATGCGCTGTCTTCGGCAGCTGTTGCAACCATATTTGAAAGCAGCAATGCGGCTGCCGCCAGAATTCTGACCTTTGTCATAGCGTTCCTGAATGTGACCGGGCTGAATACCCAACAATACTAGTCTCGACTGCCAAGGGCGGCCGCGGTTCATTATTTCATCATATTCAGGATTTGAGCAAAGTCACGCGCCCGGCGCGATAACCAATGTCACGTTTCCTCATGCCTGTACGCTAAATCGAGCTGTCGCGCGGCTTTCACGTCATCTAAACGGCGCACTGGCATCGTATATGGCGCGTCTTTGAATTCGGTGCCATTCTTCGCCGCGGTCGCGATTTCGAGCATCGCCGCGACAAAATTGTCTAAAGTCTCTTTACTTTCCGTTTCCGTCGGCTCAATCAGCAGGCACTCAGGAACCAGCAGCGGGAAGTAGGTTGTCGGCGCATGATAGTTCTTATCCAACAAAGCCTTGGCGATATCCATTGCTGTCAGATTCAAGGTCTTCGCTTCCTGTTTCAGCGTAACGATGAACTCATGACTGGCGCGGCGCGTTGGAAACGCCAGTTCAAATCCGGCTTCGCGCAAGCGTACGGCAAGGTAGTTAGCATTGAGTGTCGCGAATTCTGCGACGCGCTCCATTCCGGCCCGGCCAAGCATCCGCATGTAGACATACGCGCGCAGTAACACGCCGGAGTTGCCCATGAAGCCAGACAAACGACCGATACTCTGTGGCAAATCATCTTCGGCTAGCCAGTCGTAAAAGTCGGCACCCTCGCGTTCACTTTTTCCTACAACAGGAATCGGCATGAATGGTAATAATCGATCGTTGACGCCGACCGCCCCAGACCCAGGTCCACCGCCGCCGTGCGGCGTCGAAAAAGTCTTGTGCAAATTCATATGAATAACATCGAAACCCATGTCTCCGGGTCGGACCTTGCCGAGAATCGCATTCAAATTTGCGCCGTCGTAATACAGCAGGCCGCCTGCATTGTGCACAACGTCAGCAACTTCTTTGATTCGACGTTCAAACACACCGAGCGTTGAAGGATTTGTCAGCATAATGCCAGCCGTTTTCGGTCCGACCGCTTGCTGCAGCGCATCAAAGTCGATGTCGCCTTCGGCTCCGGTCGGAATTTCGACGACGGTACATCCGCACATCGTCGCCGTCGCAGGGTTTGTACCGTGCGCAGCGTCCGGACAAATGATCTCTGTGCGCTCGTGGTCACCGCGAGCATCGTGATAGGCCTTGATCATAGCCACGCCCGCCAGCTCGCCTTGTGCGCCTGCCATTGGTGTGAGTGACACGCCTTTCATACCGGTTACGTCTTTGAGCATTTCCTGCAGATCGTACATGCAAGTCAGAAAACCCTGTCCATGACTGGACGGCGCTAGTGGATGACGCCCTGCGAACTCCGGCAACAATGCCAGTGCGTTACAGGCGCGCGGATTATATTTCATAGTGCACGAGCCCAGCGGATAAAACTGGGTATCGATTGAAAAGTTCATTTGCGACAAACGCGTAAAGTGGCGCACCGTTTGCAGCTCCGAGGTTTCTGGCAGTCGCGGCTTGTCTGTACGCAACATCGACGCTGGAATTGCAGCTGTTGCCAGGTTACTTGGGGCTTGCGCATAAGCTCGACGGCCCGTGCGCGACTTGTCAAAGATCAAGTTACTGTCGAGCTTGTTATTCATCGATCTCAATTCCCAGGGCGCGAAACGCGGCGTGATAATCGGGCTCCGTGGCGATGTCGTCAATATATTCCCGGTGTACCACCGTATTGTTTTCATCCAAAACAACAATTGCGTGCGAGAACATTCCGGCAAGCGGTCCTTCGATAATTTGCACGCCGTAATTTTCGCCGAACCCGGCATGCCTGATGGCAGACAATCCGACGACACTCTCAAGCACATGCGTCGCTTTGAATCGCTTGTGTGCGAACGGCAAGTCGTAGGACACCATTAACAGGGCAATGTCCTCGGATTTGGCGGCAAGCTCGTCAAAACGGATTACTGACTTCGCGCAAATCTCAATGTCGATGCTCACGAAAATGTTGAGTATCTTGCGCTTGCCCATCCAATTCGCAAACGAAACGTTTTGTAATTCGGTATTGACGAGCGACACATCCGGTGCGCGGCTGCCGATGGCGGGCAACTCACTGTGAATGCGGTAACTGCTATTGTTGTATTGAATTTTTCTCAATTTAATTCCTGTTAGGCCCTGATAATTTCAGCGACCGCGGCGACGTAGGCGTCGATATCAGCATCTGTTTTGGTCTCTGTTGCACACACCAATAAGGCGTCCTGACCGGCAAACGCCGTAAGGTCGAATCCACCCAGTATATTCCGCTCTGCCAGTTCTGTGAGCAATGGCGCTACTGGCCGCTCGAGCCGCAGCGCGACTTCGTGAAAATACGGGCCTCGATACAAACGCTCGATGCCTTCGATGGCGCACAACCCAGCAGCCAAACGGGTCGTATTAGCATGTGACGCATTGGCGACGTTCACCAGCCCCTCATAGCCCAGCAACGACATGTAGATCGTCGATGCCGTAACCATGAGCCCCTGATTGGTACAAATGTTCGAGGTCGCTTTAGAGCGGCGAATATGTTGTTCGCGCGCCTGCAGGGTTAGTGCGAATCCGGGATTACCGTCGAGGTCTGTCGTGCGACCAACGATACGCCCTGGCATCTGCCGAACATGCTTTTGTTTACAGGTCATGAAGCCGAAATACGGCCCGCCCGATGACATCGGGACACCCAGTGGCTGGCCTTCGCCACAGGCAATGTCGGCGCCCTCTTCACCCCATTGACCCGGCGGCCTGAGCAGCGCAAGTGAGGTTGGGTTGACGATGCTGATCACTACAGCGCCTTGCGCATGGGCCCAGTCGGTCAGTCGATCGACATCCTCCAGTGTCCCCGCAAATGATGGTTGTTGCAGTACCACCGCCACCGGCTCACGGTCCGGAGATAGCGCGTCGAAGTCGACATTGCCGCTGGCTGCATCTTGTGCGAGCCGCTCAAACGTCAGACCCTGCGCACCGGCAATGGCCATAGCCACTTGTTCGTAGACCGGGTTGACTCCAGGTGCCAACAAGATACGTCGAGTCTTAACACGACGATTTGTGCGCACCGCCATCAGCGATGCCTCGGCAAGCGCTGATGCACCGTCATACAGCGATGCATTACTGACATCGAGTCCAGTTAACTCCGTGATCATCGTCTGGTATTCATAGATCGTCTGCAGCGTGCCCTGGCTAGCTTCCGCCTGATACGGCGTATAAGCGCTATAAAACTCACCACGCGTAGCGATGTCCCAGACGGCAGTCGGTATGTGATGCTCATAAGCACCGGCACCGATGAAACACGATGGCGATCCGTCCATCCTGGCACGCTGCCGCATCAGGCGAGAGATCTCCATCTCATTTACCGACTCCGGTACGTGCTGCAAGGAGTCGATCATCAGCTCCTTGGGTATTTCGTCGAATAGTTCTTCGATGCTACTCGCGCCAATCGCTGCCAGCATTTCGCGCGTGTCTTTTTCAGTATGCGGAATAAAGGGCATTAGTCGTCCAAGGCGTCGATAAACTCTTGATAAGCATCTGGTGACATCAAGCTACCTTCGTCGATACCGTCGCTGGGCTGGATGCGCACAATCCAGCCATCATCGTAAGGCTCGGTGTTTATTTTCTCGGGGTCATCCGCCAACGCTTCGTTAACAGCAACGATGTTGCCGCCAATCGGCGCGTATACATCAGATGCCGCTTTGACGGACTCGACAACCGCCATTTCGCCGGCCTGATCGACATCAATACCAACTTCCGGCAGTTCTACGTAAACCAGATCGCCCAGTGCACTTTGTGCATGATCAGTAATACCGATGGTCACGGAACCGTCCTCTTCACGGCGTAGCCATTCATGCTCTTCGGTGTACAAAAGATCCCCAGGTAGCTCTGTCATTGTGTATCTCCATCTATATCAATTTGAATCTGTCCATTGCGAACGAACGGTGTCTTCACTATTCGTACATTCAGTAATTTTCCTCTGACGTCAACCTGCGCATTCTCGTAGTTGCCCGCCGGAACACGTGCCAATGCGATTGACTTGCCGATAGTAGGCGAAAAGCCGCCGCTGGTAATTTCGCCTTCGCCAATACCATCGACGACAACGCGTTGATGGTTTCTAAGTACACCCTTGTCCTGTAACAACAAGCCAACAAAGCGCTGCTTGTCTGTCGAATGCCGCTGCACCTCAAGTGCGGACCGGCCAATAAAGTCTCGCTCTGCAGGCTCCCAAGCGACGGTCCAGCTTAAGCCAGCTTCCAGTGGCGAAATCATCTCGTCCATATCAGTGCCATAAAGATTCATGGCCGCCTCTAGTCGCAAGGTGTCACGCGCACCCAATCCACAGGGCATAACACCTGCCGCCAGCAAATCATCCCAAAATGTCGCTGCATCTGCTGCCGGCATGCAAATTTCCCAACCATCTTCTCCTGTGTAGCCAGTGCGGGCGATAAAGACTTTACCCGCCTGCATTCCACTGAATGGCTGCAATGCGAGCGCTGCATCTCGATAGTTGGCATCAATACTTGTCGCCGCAAGTTGCCGCGCGTTGGGGCCCTGTACAGCGACCATCGCCAATTCGGCACGCTCATCAACTACCACGTTAAACGCGCCTGCCTGCTCACGAATCCATTCAAGATCCTTGTCGCGCGTCGCCGCATTGACGATCAACCGGTAGTCGGTATCGGACATGCAGTAGATGATCAGATCATCGATGACGCCGCCATCCGCGTTGAGCATGCAAGTATAGAGCGCTTTGCCATGCTGCTTAAGCTTGGCGACATCGTTCGCAAGCAAATACTGCAAGAATTCGCGTACGCGAGGCCCGGACAGATCCACAATGGTCATATGCGACACATCGAAGACACCTGCGTTTCGCCGCACCGCATGATGCTCTTCTTTTTGCGAACCATAATGCAGTGGCATATCCCAGCCACCAAAGTCGACGATGCGGGCACCGGCGTCGTTGTGTTTCTCAAATAGCGGGGTTTTTGATCCCATCAGCTCCGTCTCTTGTCAGCAAATAAAAAAAAGCGGCAGACGTATTTGGTCTGCCGCCCCTCTGTCCTTTGCTACCTGAGAGATCAATGGTTCTTTCGAACCACATACCCCTTCGGTGGGCCGTACCGGCCGCTCTCCAGAGCTAATCAGCGTACTCAGTCCTTTTGCCTGAGCGTTTCCGGGCGTGTTGCGCCTTCGGCGCCTCAATTGAACGAGGTCTCTTCTGGGCACGCTATGGATTAGTGCGCGCAATCATAGCCAAGTGCGCTGCCGGTTGCTACCAGTAATCGAGACGGTAACAATGCGTGGCATTCAAAGATGGAACATTCGCTATGAAAACAAGCAGAATTTTGCTGATGTGGCTATTGCTAGGCTGCACCGCGAGCCTCGCTGAGGCTCCGGGTGACTTTGCTACTTTGCTGGATGAGCATTGGGAGTGGCAGATGGCCACTAATCCGCTGTGGGCATCTAGCATGGGCGACAGGCGATTCAATACACAGTGGCCAGACGAACGCCTGGACACAATTGAACAGCATCAAATGGAAAGGCGAAGTTTCTTGCGTCGCCTGTATGCAATAGACCGCAACACCTTGTCCGTGGATGACCAACTCAACTATGAGATGTTTCGTCGCCAGCTGCAGAAAGAAGTTGATGAATTCCAGTTCAAGGGGCATTTAATGCCGTTTTCGCATTTCGGCGGAATCCAAAACCCCGAAAATCAGACCAACCAGATACCTCTGGACAGCGTCGCGGATTTTGATGATTGGATCTCTCGCATCGAGAAGCTTGACGAGGTCATTGAGCAAAAAATAAAGCTGGCAGAAGAAGGTCGCAAACGCGGCATCATGCCGCCGAAAATTCTATTGCAGCGCATTCCCGAGCAACTGGCACTGCAACTTGTCGAGTTTGCCCACGACAGTCCCCTGTTCGTTGCTATCGACGAAATGCCGGATACGTTTTCGGCCGATGATCGTGAACGCCTGCGCGCTCGCGCGACGGAAGCGATCGATGACCAAGTCCTCCCAGCCTACAAAAAACTCGATCGCTATTTCAATCAAAAGTACTTGCCCGCCGCGCGCGACAGTATCGGTTTGTCGGCAGCACCAAACGGTAGTGCATGGTATGAGTATCTCGCGCGCTCATACACCACAACACGAATGACACCCGATGATATTCATCGTCTTGGCCTCGAAGAAGTTAAGCGCATTCGGGGTGAAATGATGGACGTCATTGAGGAAGTTGATTTTGATGGCAGCTTCAAAGAATTTCTGCAGTTCCTGCGCACCGATCCGCAGTTCTACTACGACACGCCGGCAGAACTTTACGAGGCCTATCTCGCAACCAGCAAGCGCATTGATCCTGAGCTCGTCAAGCTGTTTGGCAAGTTGCCGCGCATGCCGTATGGCGTCAAGCCGATTCCGGATTCGATAGCTCCCGACGTGACAACCGCGTACTACACGGACCCCGCAGCGGATGGCAGTCGAGCCGGAATTTTTTGGGTAAACCTGTATCGCCCGGAAGTGCGGCCGAAGTATGAAATTGAGGTGCTATCGGTTCACGAAGCTATGCCCGGTCACCACTTGCAGCTTGCGTTGCAACAGGAACTTGCTGAATTGCCTATGTTCCGCAGATACATGTGGTTTACCGCATTTGTGGAGGGCTGGGGCCTGTATAGCGAACGTCTGGGGTATGAACTTGGCCTCTATGAAGACCCGTATTCCCGTTTTGGTCAGCTCACTTACGATATGTGGCGTGCGGTGCGTCTGGTCGTTGATACCGGCATTCACTACAAGGGCTGGACGCGCCAACAAGCGATCGACTTTTTCAAAGACAATGCAGCGAAAGCAGAACATGACATTGTCAACGAGATCGATCGCTACATAGGCAGGCCCGGCCAGGCGCTCGCCTACAAAATCGGGCAGTTGAAAATGCTCACGCTGCGCGAACGTGCTGAGACCGAACTCGGCGACAAATTCGACATTAGGGCGTTTCATGATGAGCTGCTAGGCGCAGGAGCATTGCCTCTCGACCTGTTGGAACAGCGCATGGATGCCTGGATGGCAAAGCAGTAACAAAGGCAACGCAACGCTTTATGGTTCTCAACGACTAAGCCCGGACGCGATATTCACGGCCAGTACTTGCCGCTCGCAAACGGCTGGTATGCGCTCGAAAGCAGACGCTCGAGTGCTATAGTTTAGGCGACTGCTTGTGACCCAAGGCCGTCTTTACGGTCTTTTTATCCACGTGTATTGGGTGCGGAAAGTATTCCAGCTGCTTGGCTGCAAGCGCAGTTTGCAATCCAATACATGCTGCAAATTTGGAGAGATACACTATGAATACCGATTTTGCTTTATTGAGTCTCGAAAACCCTGTGTTTCATACGTATTTAATCGCCGCCTGCATAATGATTTTGAAACTGATGCTGCAACCCTGGATGACTGTTGTCCGAATGATGAGGGCAGGAGGCGGGTTCCGTAGCCCTGAAGATCTCAAGAAAACACCTCTGAATCCAAATCCACAGCCTGCTCAGCTTGAGATTAATGAGTATGTGGATCGATCGCGCCGTCTCAACTTGAATGATCTTGAAAGTATTCCTGGCTTTCTGGTTGCAGGATTGCTGTTCGTTCTTGCTGGTCCGCCGCTACTATTGGCACAAATCTTAATCTGGACCTACCTGGGTTCCAGAGCCGCACATTTCATCGCCTATATGTCCGCGCAGATTCATGATATTCGTGCATTTTGCTGGACTTGGAGCTCCCTCTCGGTTATCGCAATGGCTGGGTATACACTGCTACAAGCTATCTAAATGGGCGAATGCACTTGCTATTGGTATGGCTTGGGTCACGCTTGCGGGTTGCAGCAGCGACCAATCCGCTGACGCATCTTCGACGGCGCCCGTTTACTTGATTGTATGGGCAACTTGTCATCGGCTACTACATGCACGGACCCGAGCAGGCGTATGCCGACCGGCCCGGAATCTACATTACGCGGCACTGGAAGATCGACAGCGGCAGGCTCATTCTGCTGCAGGACTACTAAAGAGATCCACAGCCAGCAGCGCGTTCCCACGTCGGCGCCTTGGACGACCGTTTCTGGCCGGAAACGGACGCTCAGAATCATCAATTCGGATAGCTGCTTGGCGAGTATTTGCTAAGCACCCGAAAGCCGCCGTTCATTTGCTATAGTTTGAGCGACTGCTTGTGACCCAAAGCGAACATTAAGCAAGTGACGGCTTCGGCGGCCTGTCGCGATTTTCGGAATGCTTGCCGTTGGTCTTCGACCTGCGTCTCTGCCGTAACGGGAAAATATACTTGCACATGAGGTTGCACGATGACAACAAACGAAATTGACGTTTTAGCACCTGCAGTAGCGCAACCCATTTCGAACAAACAGACCCTGTTCCTGCGTTATTTAACTGCGACCCTAATCGATCTAGTGGTACTCAACCTGTTCGTCGAGTATTCGGACCGCGTCGTTATCGACTCGTTTACCATCACCATTCTTGCCGCCGTGCTACTGCAGTTTCTCTTGAAGCTGACCATCGCCTGCGAACACAAGTTGGCCGACTTCTGGAACGCGAGGACAGGCGCCTTTTCCCGGTTCATGCGCTTCTTCACAGCTTGGCTGGCGCTGTTCGGTTCCAAGTTTGTCATTCTCGAGGCAATCAATATATTTTTCGGTAAGAACATCGTTTTTCTTGGCCGCTTTGATGGGCTGCTTGTGCTGATCGTGGTTATCATCACAATGCTGCTGGCCGAGGATCTTATCGTCCGTTTCTATCGCCGACTGGCTTGAGTTTGGTGCGCGGGCGCCCATATGCGAACAAGAATTACCGACCACGCATCGACTATAAAACGAAGCGCAACTTCACTTGCGCTGCTGTGTTGCATGATCGGCTCGGTGTGTTTATCCATAGCGGCGAATGCACAGACTGCGGACGTCAGCCCTGTCCATTGGGCCTATAGCTCTTACTTCGGTACCGGATGGTATGAGCTCAGGGACAATCGGGACGTCTTTGTCCTGCGTATGGCGCCGCGATGGGCTCTACGCGAAGCCGAGCTTGCCGAGGATGGACAGAGAACGCTTGGCATCAACTTCAGACTTTCGATAACGACCGGACTGGATAATTTTACAGTCGCTGATATTCCCAGCGCCGTGGCACCCGACAATCTCGCTAGTGTTAGTATTACGCCCGGCGTTAACATCACTATTCCCATCAACGAACGCTGGACGCTGGGACCGTATGCGGCGGTCGGCTGGGGCACGCTCCTGAGCGAAAGTGAATCGGCTTGGAGCTACTGGGCCGGGATCAAGAGTCGTTACACGTTTTCGAACGGCGACCTTGATTGGGCGTTGGTCAATGCGGTGGGATATGTCGGCTATGCGCCAAGCGAAGGAAGGTCGGAAGATTTCTGGCCACTGATGAGCGGCCTCGAGTTTGACTACCCAATGGGCGATTATCAGTTGGGCGAAGAGCAGCTTTTTTTGAGCTGGCACGGCATGTACACGAGCTTTGAAAATGATCTTGACCTTGAGTTTGGGAATGGTCTGGCGGACCCCATAAGCGACCAGTGGGAATTCGGTCTATCGTTGCGGAAAGAACAATCGCCTATCAAGATTGGCTGGTTCAGATTCGATCGGCTGGGGCTTGCTTATCGTTTCAGTTCATCAGGTGATCTGAAAGGCGTAAGCGTTGTCCTGCAATCCATATTCGATCGCTAGAGGTGAAAGCAGACAGTCGCGATCTGGAACTCCCGCGCTGGGCGAGACTGGCTTCTGGAGAAAGCCGTGGCCGCAGCGGAATGAGCGTAAAACCGAGAGTGAGCTGGCTCTAAAAATTTGCGTGGTCTATTTCGAACAGTCCATAATGCGTCGATGAATAAGATTGACACTTGCTTATGCGTGATTGCGATCTTCCTCACGGTACCCGGCGTCGCGGCGGAAGCGGAAGATGTACATCCGCTGATGGCCAGCAAATACTGGGGCAACGTCGGAGTCTACTCAGCGCATCGGGATTTCGATATCTCCGTCAATGGGTCTATTGCGGGCACTGCAAGGACCTTCGACTTTGAATCGAGTACCGGAGTGGACGATCGGCCCAATCTTTTTATGGCGGAGTTCGGCTGGCAATACACTCCGAAGTGGACGTTTGCCCTGCAGTACTTTGAATCAGAGCGAAGCGGAAGCAAGACCTTAAGTGACACCATCGAGTGGCAGGACTTGGTATTCGATGTCGGCGCACGCGTCGATGCAGAGTCCAGCATGGAGGTCACGCGGCTGTTCTTCGCCCGACGGTTCCGTGGTGAGGGACCTCACAGTTTGCGTTTGGGCGCGGGAATTCACTGGCTTAAATTGGGTATGAGCATCGCTGGCGAGGCCACATTGAATGATCTCTCCAGAGAATTCCGCCGCAGCGTAGTTAAAACGGAAATTCCAATGCCGAATCTCGGCGCGTGGTACCGATATTCTCCATCACGCAGATGGATGTTCAATTTACGCGCCGACTGGCTCTCCGCGAGCGTTGACAAATACAACGGCCGCATTTGGAATGCATCTGCTGGCGTTAATTTCAGTACGTGGGATCATATTGGCGTCGGCCTCAGCTACCAGTTCTTGCAATTGGATGGCGAGGTCAAGGAGGACCGCTGGCGTGGCGAAGTCCAAACGAGTTTCACCGGACCGTACGTTTACATCAGCGGCTATTGGTAGAACCTGAATTTCCCAAGCTTATTGCCGCCTCATCACCTGCAAGCGGACATTCGTAATCTCCGATTGAGCAGCCGTAAGCAGACGCTCACTGATCCTGACACCTAAGCTCCGTCACCATTTTGTTCAGTTATCAACACTGAGTGGTCCGCTTTATGGAAGCGTCAGCGATCAATTCGAGATTTGGAGACCAAAATAATAAGGTGCGGCGGGACGTCAGTTAAGCACCGCCACAACTAAAGCCAGTCGGTCAAAGCAATGCCGATACCGATTCGATTCGTGTAATTCTCCATATCGATCATGCTTTCACCGTAGCCCGAATACACCTGAGCGAAGCCTTTCAGGTGTTCAGTCAGAGGGAAGGCCCAGCTGAGTTCAACGCCGCTCCGATTAGCGCTGCTCAGGTTGTTCTTCAGGACCGTAGAGAACGTGTGCGTGTCGCCTTTGTACGCAACGCCGAGCTGAACTCTCCCCATGTAATCTTCGATGTTTGGATTATTGTCGTTGCTCGGATCGTCAATTCGGACCCAGGTTTTAGCAGACACCACGAAACGGTCTTTTTCCAAGAAAAGCGTGCCGGTAAGTCGATTCCAACTCCGCGATAACGGATCCGATTGTCCGTTCGACTGGTGGTTAAGCGAGAAAGAGGTCAGTCGGGCGTCCATGCCGAACAAGGAAAAATCGACTGGTATCTGCCACATCAATTCTGGCTCGTGATTCGTTTCTCGAAACGGCGCCGATGCCTCTTCATCGGCATAAAGTTGCCACAACGACATCTGCGTATACGCTACCCACAGCGACGAATTTCGCCACAAATTATGCCAGATCCGTGTTTTCAGACTGAGTTGAAACTTGATTTCAGCATCGTTGAAGTACGGACCGAGATCAGTGTAGGGGGAAAAATCTGACGAAAAATTGTAGGTAGCCGGAAGAACGTAGTTCGGCTTGTGCGGTGTAATAGAGAACCAGTTGATCTGCGATTCCGATTCAAGTAGCTGGCGCGCCTCGATGGGAGAAGATGCCGTTTCGGTTGGCGGAAAGAAGGTATCAAAGCACGAGAGTCTCGTATCACGATCAACAATAGAGGAACAGTCCTCGGCGCTGTCGGCAGCGTTTCCAGCGCTTGCAAAGCAGGTAATCACAAGCGCTAAAGTGAAGTGGTGAACTGGCATTTGGCGGGGCTCATCAGGCGGCAAAACGGCGCTATTATATCAAGTTAAGCTGCCATCGTATGTTCGTTCTAATCCAAGCCGAAGGAGCATTAGAAGTGGAAGATATGTGGAGCACATGAAATCGTGGACGTCATTGCTGTCTGGTTTTGATGTTGATGCCGCAGAATTCATTAATACCAACTCGCCAGATTGTGGCAATAGAAACTTAAAATTCTAAAAGCTGTTAATTCGGTACCTATGACACTAATCCACTAGCACCTGCCAGCCATATAACGACTGCATGGCCCTGGAACCTTAGGGAACATTCAATTGTCTTTGTTATAGGTATTGGTAGGGCCTCAGCTTCCCCGATCGACTGGCCATAAGCAGCCGTTCAAGTGATATAGTTTGAGAGGCTGATAATGACCCAAAGCAGCATTCTACTCAGTTCCTACAATTGTCCAGCAAAGTAGACTTGGTTATCGCAAGCCGCAAAAAAATTACATTGTTCGAGTATGTCAAGCGCAGAAACGGCTTACCTTTAGGCGCTTCCGGCTCTCTTCGAAACATGCTGGGTCGTTCTTTCGGCGCTCGGTCGTTTGCTGGTTTCTGGCAACACTGGAATCCGATTTTCGGATACTATCTCGGAAAATACATCTTCGTACCGTTGAAAAGAGTCTTGCCTCCCTACGTGGCCCTGGTTCTCACTTTCATCGTCACCGGTATTACTCATGACCTCGTAACGATAGCGGTAAGGCAAAACGTCGCATTCTTGTTTACGCCTTGGTTCCTGTTTCTCGGCATTGGTGTGGTTCTATCCAAAGTTACAAAAATGAACATCGGCGCGAGTTCATGGAGGCTTAGAGCTGTAATCCACTCGACTTACTTAGGTGTCTGCCTCGCACTCACGTTCCTCGTGTTCACGGTGAGGTGAGAAAACGACAAAATGTCTGCTTACGGTCATAAGCAGACATTCAGATTGTGCCCCCTGAAAAGTCGGTGACTTAGCGTGCCGCCACTCGTACTTCGTCTGTGTTTCCAAATCTGATTTTGACGAGCGTGACAACGCCTGTATCGGATGTTGCATCCACTGGGCCCGAAATGCCTGACACGCGTACATCACCTGATTCGGATTGAACTTTTACCTGTGCATCCCGTGGTACCAGAATCTCGTAGCTAATCGTTGTATGACGTCGCTGAACACGACTCTTAGGTTGCTCGATAATAATACGGTCTCCGTCGACACGGATTGGCGGTTTCGCGCGAAGATCAAGGATCATTTTGTTTGCTTTATACGCATTTCGGCGCATGTAGCGTTCATCGACGCTAATACGTGCACGAATCGTAACCTGGTTAACGTCAGCACCGCGTACATTAACCGCACCACTGCCATTGTTGACCTCAATTGAGGCGGTGTTTTCAATAGAATACTCTTTCTCAAAAACCCCAGAAGCCGCTGCCGATGCAGCGGAATAACCTAAAGCCGCAACGAGGGCCAATAGTTCAATCATTCGAATCCGTTTTTTTGCAATCATGATGGTCTCCAGTTATTCGTTATTTGGTGTTGTAGTTAAGTATAACACTAGTTCGGTATAACGCAACTGATGATATAGCGTTTTTGCTGATTGAATCCTTCATTTGAATAAAATCAACGAGTTAGCATTCTACTTCATAGACCTTTGATGCACGTGGCGGAGAAACGGTTGCATGCTAAATTGTTATAACGCTATTTCGGCTAGCGGCTGCTAAGCAGCCGATCGAGTATTGATTCAGGTTGGCGATTTTTGTTCAAAGTAATATAGGTAATTAGGTGAATCTATGAACTGGGAAGCGATAGGTACGACTGCTGAAGTCGTCGGCGCTATTGGCGTCATATTTTCGCTCATCTATTTGGCGGTTCAGGTTCGACAGAGTACGAAACAGGAAGAGTTTGACAGTCTAAATGCCGCGATAAAGTTGTTTCTCAATAATGTAGATCGAGCAACTCAGACGAAAGAATCTTCCGAAGTATTCCGCAATGGTCTGAATCGATTTAGCGACCTGTCAGCAAACGAACAAGGCGCTTTCTATTCAACGATGCACTCTTGGCTACACGGCTTCCACGGTATCTGGATACTGCATAAGCATGGGGCGCTGCCGGACTATGAATTCGTGGCCATGCGTAGACTGATAGTAGAGTTACTCTTATCACCGGGTGGACGACAATGGTGGGACGCATTCAAACACATTCCGCCGCCGCACTTGGTAACGTATTTGGACGATGAAGCGGCCAAGGCAAAAGGAGTCATTCCGCCGGCTATCGATACCTATCCTTGGCTGCGCCCAGAAAATTAAAGACTCTGAGCGGCCGCTTGTGGCCGAAAGCAGACTGTCGTTTTGATGCTTTTAGTTGGGTTTGAATGACCGTTTTGGTGAAAGCAGACGTTCAGCCAGGGACTACCGAAAACATACTGGTGAAGTAGTCTGCTTATGACCCAAAGTGGAAATTATGGCCTAG
>CAJQPL010000079.1 GCA_905480215.1 uncultured Woeseiaceae bacterium
ATATCAATAGCGTCCAAAGAAATATTATACGGTTTATCATAGATTTACCCTCGTTTCTCAGCTTGATTCATAAATATTCAATGCCCAAGCTGTCGGCATCGAAACGACGCGCCATCCTAGCGCATACGTCGACCATGTCTATATAGTCCATCGCTCCAACCGAGCCGGGCAGTTGCAATATTTATCATCGGTCTTCCATTGTAGAATCGTTCCATATATCCTACGCGGTCGAGATGTATTGCCAACAAGAATTAAAAAAGATCGTCAAATTGACTATCGCTTAGAAATATTCCATCACCAGACAGTTTTGAGCGCAATGCCAGAACTGGCGACTATCAAATAAAATTAAGGCTAGGGAGCTACAATGAATCGTTTAATCAATAGCGGCAGTATCGTGCGCGCAACAATGCTTTTTGTACTGGCAGCGGCACCGATGCTCGTGACAACTACAGACGTAGCTGCGCAGGCGATTACTACAACAGTCGAGGGCACGGTTTTACGCCCCGACGGCACGCCGGCGGCAGGTGTTTCGGCAAGCATTACAGACACTCGTGACGGACGCAGCAGTTCGACTTCCGCTAATAGTGGAGGTGGCATCACCTTTCGCGGATTAACAGCGGGTGGCCCGTACGTTATTCGGATTTCCGGAGGCAACTACGAGGACCTCGTCATCACTGAGGTGTATGCCGATCTTGCTGGTGCCTCTACCTTCAATGTGACACTTGAAGATAGAAGTGACGCTATTGATGAAATAGTAGTGACGGCAGCACAAATTTCTATGATTACTGTTGCTTCAGGTCCGAGTTCAACGTTTTCGCTGGCGGACATCACCAACATGCCGTCAACGACGCGCCAGATTCGCGATGTCATTCGAATTGACCCGCGTGTCAGTGTCGGCCCAACCGGTCAGGGCAGTGACCAGTCGGGGGCGATCTCATGCATGGGTGGTAATTCAAGAACAAACTCGTTCACGATCGACGGCGTACGGGCGACCGATGCGTTTGGTCTAAACGCGTCGGGTAACCTTGCTCGCTTCACGTTTCCTATTCCATTCGACACGGTTGAAGCTGCAGCGGTTGAGTTTGCGCCGGTTTCTGTAGAGTATGGCCAGTTCAATGGTTGTAATATCAATGTCGTAACGAAATCGGGTTCTAATGAGTTTCACGGTTCCGCGTTCTATCTTTACAACGATGACAGCTTGGTCGGCGATACGATTAAAGGCGTTGAAGCCAACCTCGGCGAATTTGAGCGCAAGAACTTTGGCTTTGATATAAGTGGCCCGATCATCAAAGACAAATTGTTCTTCTTCGCTGCGTACGAAGAGACCGACACCGCATCGATCAACCAACGCGGCCCGTCGGACGGCAATTTCGCGGATCCGCAACAATTGACTCAGGCAGAACTGGATCGCATCCAGGGTATTTTGATCAATAACTACGGTCGGACCCCAGGCGATCTCCCGATAAACCTGCCGATCGTATCGGAACGCGCCTTTATAAGGCTTGACTGGAACATCAATGATGATCATCGCGTAGAGGCGAACTGGTCACAGCTTGAGGAATCAACAACTATTGGTGACGACATCGGTAGTCGACGTGGCGAACTGTCTTTAGCAGACAACTTCCACATCCGCGGTTCAGATTCGGAAACATTCGCTATTCGACTTTACTCTGATTGGACGGATCGTCTCTCCACCGAGTTTCGTTACTCAAGTCAAGAAGTAATCGACTTGCAGGATCCACTCGGCGGCGGTGAGGCGCAAGAAACAAATATTCCGCGACTCGTTGTTGGTCCGCGCCAGGATGCTGGCTTTTTCGCCAACGGTTCAGTCTTTGGCGAGTTCGGCAAGGACAACACATTGTTTGTCTCCGGTCCGGGTGTTTTCAGATCAGCTAATCAGCTGTCGACAAACAAGGATCAGTTCAAGCTCAAAGCTGACTATCTGGTAGGTGACCATACAATTACGGCCGGCTACGAGTATGAAACGCTCGACATCTTTAATCTGTTCATCATTAATGCGACCGGCTCGATTTGGTTTGATGATATCGACGCGCTTGAAGCAGGCAATGGCTATGATGCGCGGGTTGGTGTTTCATACACGCAAAATCCGGTTGACGCTGCGGCGATATTCACTCGGGACATCAATTCTGTGTTTCTGCAGGACCAGTGGGACGTGACAGACAGTTTGCAGGTCATTTTCGGCCTGCGCTATGACTGGTATACATCCGACGATGCGCCACTCAATAATCCGGTTTATGAGAGCGTTTATGGGTTTTCGAATTCGGTCTCCTTTGACGGTCTTGATATAGTTCAACCGCGACTTGGTGTTAATTACATACTGGATGATTCTAAGTGGGGCGATACGCGTATTTCGGCCGGGTTTGGCGTTTTCGGGGGTAATGACCCAACGGTTTGGTTTTCGAACGCATTCCAGAACTTTGGTGGGGCTTTGGGTATCGGTAGCGTTAGCGGAATCTTTGCTGCAACAACCTGCGTCGGTGATGAGCTCGCCAACGGCGGCGCCTTCAATGGCATTCCGCAATGTGCGTATGACGGCGGCCAGAACCAGGCGCTTGCCAATGGCGGCGCAGTTGCCGCAACGGATCCGAACTTCACGTTGCCTTCGGTCAACCGCTACAGCTTAGGTATCGAGCACACCACGGATTTCGGTGGTGGCTTCTTTAGTGACTGGTTCGTCAAGGGAGACCTGATCTACTCAGACATGCAGGATTCCTACGAATGGCTGGATTTGACTTTGACCGAGGTGGGAACCACTCCGGACGGGCGACCGGCGTATCGAGCAATCGATCCGGCTTTTGACGGTTGTAATGCGACCTTTAATGGTGTCCGGCAGGGCTTTAGTAATGTGACTCCAGACTGCTACGGCGCGAATCAAGATCTCATGTTTACTAACAGGAACGGTTCAGATGGCTATATGTTTACAGCGTCTATCCAAGCGAGCAAGCTGTTCGAATGGGGTAACGACTGGACTGCGAATGTCGGCGGTGGCTATGCATATAATGAATCCGAGGTGGGTAACCCCGCTAATCAGGCTATAGCATCCGGTGCCTTCGGCTCTGTCGCTACTGACAATTTGACCAACACACCGGTTGGTCCTTCGTACCGGAATACTCCGCATAACTTCACCTTCACTACGACGATTGCGAAGGACTTCATCGCGAATCACACGACCAGTATTACGGCATTCTTGCAGATTCGTGACGGTAATCCTCTTAGCCTGACATACGATGAGTCTTACTCGGACGCCTTCGGTGATTCAAGTGGCCAGCCGAGACAGTTGCTGTATGTTCCGACAGGGGTGGACGACCCAACGGTTAACTTCACCATGCCGGCTGCAGACATTGCGGCGTTTTTCGCCTATACCGACTCACTGGGTTTGGCGCGCGGTGCGATCGCACCGAAGGGCGTTCTTGACGAAGACTGGCAGTCGGACCTTGATATTCGTATCCAGCAGGAAATACCTTTCTTCCTCGATTCGAAGGTCATACTGTTTCTTGATATCGAGAACATCATGAACCTCTTCAGCGACAGCAACGGGGCCAAAAAATACATTGATCAGCGTGGTGGTCCTCAGTCTACGGCGCAAATTGTCTCAACCAGCGTTACTGATCCAGGAGTGATCAATTTCGACGCTTACAATCCAATTGTTGAGATTCCCGATACGCTTGATTCTCTGTACAACATCCAGTTTGGTATTCGAGGTCAGTTCTAAGCACCTTACCCAGATAAATGGATAGCAGTCAGAAAGGCGCTCCAGTTGGAGCGCCTTTTTTTATGCCGTTAAAACAGGAATAGAGGAATAAGCAATAGGGATCAAAGCGAATAAATCATGAGAAAGTCGGTCGGACGTCATTCAATGCTTATGGCCGAAAGGCCTAGTCTCTTAGCGCCAGATCTATTTGCCGCCCGGCGACAGGTGTTGGCACGTTGCCGTATTTGCGAAAGTAGGCAATCGTCATATCACCGAGCGGATCGTATTCACGCACTAATGGGGTTTCTTTGAATACATCGTAGTGGTCGCCACCGCGGGAAATGATTCCGGACATGCATACTTCGTATTTGTCGGCATCGCCAAGTTCGCTTCCTTCGTATGTAACAGAGACCAGCCGCTGTCCTTCAGGCTTTGATGTGTCGTAAGTTGTTTGCAGGCCGGAGACCTGCATCAAGCCGCGCAGGTGTGTAAAGGACTGCTCCAAAGCGACGCGAATTTGTGCGCCGCTGGCCTCAACAACCACCATCGGATCCACAAAGGGATTGGTGTCGAGAATGTCGACGATCTCAATGTCGCCCTTAGGAAAATCTTTACGAATGCCGCCTGGGTGCATCATGCCGATATCCGCGCCGGTCATATCGACACAAACATCTGCCAACAAATTGCCCAGATCGGATTCGTCAAAGTACTGCCGATTCAGACGTGCCTCAGTGTGACCGACAACCTCGGTAATCTCCGGATACTTCGCCCGATAGCTTGCCATTTTTGACTCGATGATCGGGTCGGGCTGCAGATTGTCTGAATCCACCGCTATCAGTTTGCTGTCATGGCTTTTTATCGCTCTGGTTTCAGCGTCGAGCGTCAACTGCAGATAGCCCAGGTAAGTAGCCTGGCCAAAGGTTTGCATCACCAGGGTGCCGTTGTCCGGGCTTATGACGGCCTCCCAGGTGCCGGCATCGGCATGACCGCCGAACAGGACATCGACTCCCTCAACCGCGTCTGCCAACGCGATGTCCTTATCGATATCACGTGCCAGTCGCGGGTCAGCTTCTGCATCCGTCTGCATGGGGGCGGTGTGGCCCTGATGCGTCAGCAACACGATCAGGTCAACGTCGTCGCGAAGAGCGTCCACCGATCGTTGTACGGCCTCCGCTGGGTCGGTGACGTCCAACTCATCAATGTGCAGAGGAGCAACCGCGGTGCTGGCGGCATCTTGCCCCAGTATGCCGATTACTCCGATACGGATGCCATCACGCTCGATGATGGTGTGGCGTTGTGCGAATGGATGATCCGTTCCCTTATAGAACAAGTTTGCAGCGAGCACTGGAAAGGGCGCCTGATTCTTCCCCCAGGCCAGAATTTCTTCGCCGTAGTCGAACTCGTGATTGCCGATCGCCATTGCGTCGTAGCCCATAGTGATCATGAACTCAAACATCAGCGCGCCGTCCGTGAGCCTCGATAACGCACCGGTAAATATGTCACCGGAATCAAATAAGAAAACATTCTCTTCATCGCGCCGGACGTTCTTTATCAGCGTCGTCAGTTCGGCGATACCGCCGATATGGTCAATGTCGTCGCGCCACCATGCCGGAACCGGATCATAGAAGCTTTCCATGTCATTCGTAAAAATCAACGTAACGACGATGTCCTCCGGCGGAGAATCCGAGTTAGCAGGAAATGTGACCAGACAAGTAAGTGCGACAGCAAGCACGCAACGCAGGCAATAGGACATTCTCGAACTCCGGATGTGGTTAGTCTTGTAAGATTCAGCTAAGGCATAATAAACCGGCATCATCAGGATATACGAGCATGATTCGATTCTTTTTCGCCTGCTACGCCTTTTGTGGGTTTCTGACTCTGGCGGCTTGTTCGCCCGACCAGGCGAGTGACGTCCTGATGCATGAGTTTCGCTCGGTCGAAACCACTGTCTTGTCTCGCGGCGTTGCGGTGCCGGTGACCCTAACGGCACCGCTTGTTGATGAGGGCGTTAGCTTTCCGTTGGTAGTGTTGGCACATGGTCACGGGGGTTCGCGCGAAGAGGGTGGTGGCTACGTTCAGCTCGCGCAGAAACTTGCCGAGCTCGGTATTGCTTCGATTCGTATGGATTTCCCCGGTTGCGGCGATAGCACAGAGTCGTTCACTGAGAATAATCTCAGCAATATGTTGGCGGACCTGCAAGCCTCCCGGTCCTTTGCAGAAGCCCAGACGGGCGTCGACAGTGATCGAATCGGCTTGCTCGGTTTTAGCAATGGCGGCCGATTGGCAGCGTTACTAACCGAGATCGATCCTGACTATAAGGCGATGGTTTTGTGGGCGCCGACAGTCGCAGACGGCGTCACTCGTAAGCGTGTGACACTCGGAGGGGTGGACACGTACAACGCCATGAAGAAGAAAGCGCAGGAGACAGGCGGCGCAGAATATACGACTTCATTCGGCCAGAAGCTGGTGCTTGGCTATCGATATTTCACAGACTATGAAGCGAGTTACCCATTAGCGTCGTTGAGGAAGTATGAGGGGCGATTATTGGTTGTCTACGGTGATCAGGACGATGTGGTGCCGCCGGCGATATCAGAAGCAGCAATAAGCGCGGCAACAAATAGTAGCGAGGTTGTTCGCCATGTGCTCCCGGGCGTTGGTCACGATTTGGGAATTTATTCCAACCTGGAAGACGTCGCCGCGGACGTCATCAACACAAGTGCTGAGTTTCTGCAGCAACGGCTCTAGCACATTGTAAATACGAAGGGAGTTGGGCGTGTTGTTTCGAACAGTCATTTCAAGTCTATTAATAGCCTGGCTATGCGCTTTCGCGGATCAATCCAGTGCCGGCACTATCACCCATCATTCGTTCGACTCTGCCACGTTGGACAGAGCGTACGAGTACAACATCTATCTGCCGGACGGTTACGCGGCAGATAATCTCGCCTATCCTGTTCTATATTTGCTACACGGATCGAATGGCAGCGAGAACGACTGGCCAGATCATGGCAACGTGCAACAGACTGTCGATCATCTGATTGAAACGGGTGCAATTCCGCCAACAATCATTGTCATGCCGGGCAGCAAGAGCTGGTGGGTAGATGGCAGCAATGAAAGCGCAAAAACGGCATTCTTCGCGGACCTTATTCCTCACGTAGAAGACTCTTTTCGCGCAATTGCCAAGCGCACCGGTCGACTCATTGCAGGGCTTTCGGCTGGTGGATACGGAAGCATAAATTTCGTCCTGGAGTACCCCGATATGTTTGCGGCAGGCGCTGCGCTTAGCCCCGCAAGTTATATTCCATACCCCCCGGCAACCTCGTCAGCTCTTCGGCATCCGGCGTTCCTTGATGCTGATGGACAATTTGACAGGGAACTATGGGGGCGGCTCAACTACACAAGCTATATTGAGTCTTACAGGGCTCAGGACGTCATCGTGCCGCTGTATATTAATTCAGGCGACCATGATGAATTCGACATCGCATTTCATGCGGCGGTGCTCTATCAATCGCTCCGCGAGCATCAAGCAAACGAAGTCGAGTTTCGTGTAATTGACGGTGACCACGAATGGGCGGTTTGGGCTGAGACCCTTGCCGAAGCGTTGACCTATATTTTTCGTTTCTCTAGCCGCCCAATAGATCTAAGTCGATAAGCTGCAATCGTAACTAGAGAATGAGGAGGTTGACGGAAAGAGCTACGTAACGGCGGGTCGCGAATTGCTTGATGGCCTGCGCTAGAATTGTAGATTCGAATTTGCTCATCACGGCAGTCTCTTAGTCAGTCCGCCGCTACCTGAAAAATATCGCAGCATAGTTGTCGTAACCAGCGGTTCGTTGAATCCTTATCGTAGCGCTTGTGCCAGAATAGAAAATAATTAACGGGTCGAGTCTTTAGCGGTAGCTCAGTGATGGCGAGCGCATGATTTTTCATAAGCTCCTCGCAAG
>CAJQPL010000080.1 GCA_905480215.1 uncultured Woeseiaceae bacterium
TTCTTTCCCTTTCTGGGCTTGGTCGCCTTCAGGCCCTTTATGCCGCCCTCGTACGCGACAACCGGCTCGCCAATCATTTGGGTGACGTATATGCCGTTCGGACTTTCTGCCAACACGTCCGCTTTTGCGCTTCCTGGCACGAAGTCGTCTAACGGTTCGGGCGCACTTATTTGTGCCGCCAGCGCGAAAGGCATGGTCAGCAACACTACGCCGAAAAGATTTCGTAACAATCTAAGCTTCATCAGTTTTCCCCTTCTAATGTGCATTGGCGTTTTGCCATTGCCGGATATGCGCAAATTGAATTCGCGTCTTCGTTTTGAGTGTTTTCTTATTTTATTGAGGTCGTTTTATTGAGGTTGTATCGACCGCATTTTACATAACATTATGGGGCTGTTTTTCTGTTTGAAGTGGCAACAAACATGGCCGGAAATTATACATCAAACTGTCATAAGCACATCGCTAAATAATGCAATCGATTCTTATCGAGACGATTTTTCTATCGTGCTTTCGTAATTGGCATTGAGCGGCGGCAAACCGACGATCTCGCGATCGCGATTCATGTTGTTCAGTAAGACAACTTCAACTTCTTGATACCGCGGATCGTCTGCGAGAACGGCGAGCGCTGGTGCTACTTCAGAAAGTACCCCTTGCGACGACCAGCCGCGATTCGCAGCGTCCTCTAAATACGAAATTGCCGCGTCAGCATCTCCGAGCAACGCGAAGTCCATCGCTCGCTGAATGGAAAGAAAAATATTGTCAATGCCGCTGTCATCAAGCCGGGTCGCATGCTGCTCAATAAAACGCATGGCTTCGTCGAATCGATCCTGATTACCGGAACGTGAGTAAGCCAATGCCACGTCGGTCATGATCGGATAGCCGTACTCGTCGCCCGGGTTTTCCATAGCGAATTCCGACAGAGTCGGCCAGCGCTCTTCGAGGTAGTCGGTGAGCTCCTTGCTGCGGTCAGATCGGTTCAGGAGATAGAAAAGGCTTCCAGGGTAACCTGACGACGCCTGGCCATGCGCAAGCTCAATAGCTTCATCGGTCTGACCGGTTTCATACAATGCGATAGGTTTCCAGAACGGTGTGCCCTCTTCTATCAGGCGCTCAAACTGCATCGTGTTGCTGAGGCCGATGCTCAGTACATTTTGCTCTACGCCGGTCATTTCATCCAATTCGCGGTTCAATTCCATCTGCTGCAGACCTTCGCCGCTGCGTCCGGAAAACATGAAATTGATCGCACGAGCTGAGTAAAGATCCGGGTTACTCGCATCAAATGCCTCAATGCGCTGCAACAACGTTTCGGCTTTCTCCGGCATGCCATAGGCATTGAACTGCATAATTGCATTGGCGAAGGCCGGTCGATACAAGGGGTCGCGCTCGACGACGTCAACGAGCACCTCCAAGGAACCCGTGAAGTCACCCACGCCCTGCAAGGCAGCAAACAACCAGTTGGACGCGTCAATCAGGTTTGGATTGATGGACAGGGCCTTAGTGAGGGGCTCGAGAGCCAGTTCCGATCCACCCGGTTGTTTGGAGTAATACAGACCAATCGCTGCCAGGCCTTCGGCGAGATTCTCATCAAGGCTCAGCGCCCGGTCAACAAATCGCTTGCCACGCCGGTTCGCCTCATCGTCGGGAATCTCACCGTATTGCTGCTCCGACATCATCATCGTCGCGATACCGCGCTGCGCGAGCGCCGGTGCGTATTCAGGGTCCAGCCGAATCGCCTTGTCGAGTTCGCTGATAGCCTTGGTAATTTCGGCACTATCACGCGTGTAGATGCGTTGCTTCGCTCTCAAGTACAGGTCATAAACAACCGGGTTGGTGCGCTTCGCTTCGACGACCATCAGGTCCTCATCGGCAAGCAGCTGACGCCTGAGTTGCTTGAGTATTTCCGTCGCGATTTCATCCTGAATGGCGAACACGTCCGTCAGCTCGCGATCGTAAGTCTCGGACCACAGATGAAAGCCGTCATTAACCTGCACCAGCTGCGCCGTGATGCGTACCTGTGTACCCACCTTACGCACCGAGCCTTCCAGAATATGATCAACACCGAGCGCGTCGCCAATGCGGCGCAGGTCATCGTTCTGACCTTTGAACGCAAACGATGAGGTGCGCCCCGCTACCTTGAGGCTTTTTTCGGAGGCAAGTGAATTCAGGATTTCTTCGGTGATGCCATCGGAAAAGAATTCCTGTTCTGCATCCGAACTCATGTTCACGAAAGGCAACACCGCGATAGACTTTTCTGTGTCACTCATCGCAGTCGCAGTTTCTTCCCCGGGATGACTGAACTGACGATCCACCAACAACAGCGCAACGGCTAATACCAGAGACCCAATAATGACCTTGTTGAGCTTGCGACCGGTTTGCGGCGTTATCGAACCCGACCGATCAACTTCGGATTCTTTCTTGATGCCCTCCGGCGTCATTTCAAAGGCCCAGGCAAATATCAGCGTTGGCACCAGACCAATGACAATAAGGGCGAGAACCAGCTTAGGTGCCCACACCGGCAATTCCAGGATTTGCGAAATGACATCGACAAATTGCAGCAACACCCACGAGGCCACCACATAGGCAAAAGCAACGCGAAACACGTTGCGGCGACCGAGTTCGGCGAAAAGGCTCAAAGGAGTGCCTGCCTGACTATCGCGTCCATATTGTGGTCCTGAATCAAATCAGGCCCGATCATACCAATTCTGATCGTTCGAAGTGAAAGCGGATGACCGTGCTCGCTAATGCCAATAAACAGGCGGTGGCGGGTCCCAAGAGCTATCCGTTACAATGTGAGTACAGGGGGACCAAAGAATGCCACTCAAGTATTTCAACACGGATGCCGACACCGCCGACATTGTCGCGGCGCTAAGACATGATGGCGCTGCCGTCGTAAACGAGCAGATCGCTCCAGAGATTGCAGATGCCGTATTGGCGGAGTTGCGCGACCCTTTCGACAAGGTCGGCAAATTCGACGAGAGCAATTTCAATGGCTATAAGACCTTGCGCGTCGGCGGGGTTCTCGCGGTGGCGCCAACATCAGCCGAACTGGTCGCCCATGCAAGAGTTCTGGAAGTGGCCGATGCTATCCTGCTTGACCACTGTATCAATTACCGTATCGGCAGCCTGACGGCTATCGAAATCCATCCAGGCGAGACGGATCAGCTTCTGCATTCTGACGACGGCATCTATCCGTTACGCATTCCCGGCCTCCAGCTGCAGATCAACGCGATGTGGGCGCTGCAGGATTTCACGGTAGAAAACGGCGCGACGCGCGTGGTGCTCGGTAGCCACAACAACAAGAAAAGTTATCGTAGTTACGCGGAACAACAGGAATACGAAGGACCGTCCGATGACAAAAACCCAATCGTCCAGGCGGTGATGCCCAAAGGCTCGCTGCTTTTGTATATGGGCACTACCATGCACGGTGGTGGCGCTAATCGAAGCAACAAGCCTCGCGCCGGGCTGATCAATACCTACGCCCTGGGTTGGCTGCGACAAGAGGAGAACCAGTACCTCAACGTGCCGCGCGAGATCGCCGAACAACACTCGGAAACGATTCAGCGCCTGATGGGATACCAGACGCACAGCACACTGGGTGCCTATCTAAATCCAGACGGCAGTTGGATTCAGAACTGAATACGGTTTGACTCCGGGGGCTGGGTTTCA
>CAJQPL010000081.1 GCA_905480215.1 uncultured Woeseiaceae bacterium
CGCTTTGAACTGATCGGTCGTTACACGCGTCAGGGTATCTACCTGGCCGTCGTATTGGGCCTACCGATTGTTTTAGTTGGGCAGTTTGCTGCGTTACCACTACTGACCAGCATTGGCATCGATCCCGAATTTCGCGATCTAACAGCAGAATATGTCTCCGCTATCTCTTTAGGCGCGCCAGGGATCTTCGCGTTTCTCGCATTACGATTTACGACGGAAGGTATTGGCCATACACGACCGATCATGTACGTGTCGATGTTGTCTTTGGTCTGTAACGTGTTCCTTAACTACGTTCTGATGTTCGGACACTTCGGTGCGCCGGAACTTGGCGCTGTTGGTTGCGGATACGCAAGCGCAATAACCATGTGGTTTGTCATGACGGCGTTAGCCACGTATATGCTGCTTAGTCCGCGCTACCGAAAATTCAATCTGTTCGGCAAGCTGGCACCCATTCGAATTTCGGCTTTCAAGGAAATATTCAAGCTGGGTGTGCCCATTGCAGTAACCATTTCTGCGGAGGGTGGGTTGTTCTCGGCGATCGGTCTGTTAATGGGTACCCGCGGCATACAAATAGCCGCCGGACATCATATAGCGATCAGTTTTGCCTCGACCATGTTCATGATACCGCTCGCATTGAGTGCGGCGACAACGGTGCTGGTAGGACAGCTGCTTGGCGCGCAAAAGCCGGAAGCAGCGAGAGCGTGTGGCATTTCCGGGATCTTTCTGTGCGCCTTGGTCATGGCAATGGCAGCGGTGTTGCTGCTGGTTTTTCGAAACAGTGTTGTGGGCTTGTACACGACTGATGCCGCAGTCATTGCTATTGCCATCGATTTGTTCTTGATGGCGGCTATATTTCAAATCGCAGATGGTATTCAAATTGGTGCGGCTGGCGCATTGCGTGGCTACAAAGATACAGCCATACCGATGGTCATCAATTTGTTCGCATTCTGGGTGCTTGCTTTCCCGTTGGCCTACATAGCGGCGATTACCTACGAGGCCGCACCCGTTTACGTTTGGATTGGATTTGTGGTCGGGCTCACTGTCTCGGCTGTGCTTTTGTCGTGGCGCTACCGATGGGTTTCTCATGTTCCCCCCGAGACCGACTTCGTCGTCAGAGAAACAGCCTAGCCTTGTCCGAAATCGGGAGAGTCGCCGGCGAGGTATTCTTCTTCTTCGGCAGTGTTTTCGCGATCAAGAATTTTGTTGCGGTGTGGAAAGCGTCCAAATTGATCGACGATATCCTTGTGCAATTCCGCGAACTGGACAATGGTGAGAAAAGTCTCGCGATCGGTCGCCGAAACCGCGTCAGCAAGACGCTCATATAACTCGACTGACTTCGCCTGGACTTTGCGCGACTCGGCGTGCTGTAACGGCATGTAAAAGAACACACGCTGAATAGGCGTCAATCCCTGATCCTTTTTCTCCATGGCGCCTTCGACACACAATTTCAATGCTAGCCTGTCATACGCAAATGCTGCGGCAGTGTTTCGATGAATGTTGCGCCGAAACTGATCAATGAGAATAATTAGCGCGAGTCGGCCGCGTGATTCTGTTGCCCAATGATCCAATTTTCCTTCGCAGGCAGCTTCGACGTCATCGGCGAACTGCTTCTCGATCTCGTGATCGAAGACGGAGTCTTCGCTAAACCAGATGTCCATGCGTCGATCGATTTGCGGCGCTGTCAGTTCCTGCTCCTTGAACCAGAATGACAAGATCGCATCAATTTGCAGCTGATCTTCATCAGTTATCGTCGCATCCGCGCTTTCGCTTGGTAATTTTACAGACATAATCTTAAGGTCCGGATAGGTGCCAGCAAGCATTGACGCTCACAAAAGTGCGAGGTGCATCACACTTATGATTGAAGTGACGATTATTTGCCGTCGTTGTCAGTAGACTTTAGCAGATGAAGCGGGCGGCCACTCAGATTTGCCTATCGAATCTGCCACGATTGTTGGCAGTGGCCACTGCCTGCCTACTCATTCTAGGTGGCTGTTCTGAGCCGCAAACAGAGCCTGAGGAACAAGTCAGGCAGCTGCTTTCAACAGTGCAGGATGCGATAGAGGCAAAGCAGCGTCGTGAGCTACTCAGCTTTGTATCGCCGGCGTACTCGGATGCCCATGGCAATGATCGCGACGATATCGGCAATCTCTTTCGAGTGTATTTCCTGCGCCAAAACAGCATCAAAATAATCAGCTCAATCGACGAAATTCGCCTGTTCGGTGATACAGCCGCTGAGGTTGATCTTACAGCCGGTCTTGCAGGTAGCAACGACCGGGCACTCGGTTTTAGTGCCAGCGCGTACCGCTTCGAGTTTGAGTTGGTAAAAGAAGGTGACGACTGGTCGCTTGTATCTGCACGCTGGGGTCGGCTTGGCGACGAGCTGAAATGAATAACACGATGGTCTCGCGCTCTCTGCTACTTATATGCACCACCGTCTTGTCAGCCTGTGCTTCTGTGCCGGATAGCTTGTTGACGCCGCCGCGAGTGGAGCTCAAGAATGTTCAGGTTATGGGCCTCGGTTTTCAAGGCCAGAGCTTCGTGCTGTCGTTTGATATAGCTAATTCGAATCCGTTTCCGCTGCCAATACGTAGCGTCGACTACGGCATCAAGCTCGATGGTCAGGGTTTTGCCAGTGGCCAGACCGTAAGCGATTTTACGGTGCCCGCTGACGGCGAGACGAGCTTTGCCATTAGTGTTGAGCTGAATTTACTGCAAACAGCACCACAGTTGCTGTACGTCGTAACGGATGCTGCGCGCCGCGATATCCGTTACGAGCTAAGCGGTCGATTTGGCGTCGATATTCCGCTCGTGCCTTCAGTTAAGTATCGAAACAACGGTACGATTCGGCTCAACGCCAACGGCCTGTAGCACTAATAGTTACGCGCGCAACAATAAATTTCAAAGCTCTAATAGTCGCGAAAACCGTTGAAATAGTCCCTTTTAGCCGCAGTTTTCGGCTATTTAGCCCGCTCCGGTAATTTTTCGCAGATCCTGTCATATACTTTTCTGTTGATCAGACCTTCAGGTCGATCCCGGCGTCGCGACGCCACCTCAGAAATTTAACTAATTCGGGAATTGCCCTAGTGCATTCCTCATGGCGTCTATGACAGAGCAATCAGCAAAATCTTTGTATAACCCAGAGTTCGAGCGCGATAGTTGCGGCTTTGGACTCATCGCCAATCTCGACGATATGCCCAGTCACTGGGTCGTCGAGACAGCGATTGCTGCGCTTGCTCGGTTGACGCACCGTGGCGCTGTGGCTGCAGACGGCAAAACCGGAGACGGCTGCGGCCTGTTGCTGAAGTTCCCGGAGAAGTTTTTGCGGGGAATTGGCGAAGAACTTTCGTTTACATTGAATCAGCGCTTTGCAGTAGGCAGCGTTTTTCTTAGCCAGGACGAAGCAGCGGCTAGTGCCGCTCGTGATGTGATTGCAGCGGCCATTAGCAAAATTGGGCTGCAGGTCGCAGGTTGGCGCGAAGTGCCTATCGATCCTGAAGCCTGTGGCGAACAAGCGTTAGTCACGTTGCCACGAATCGAGCAAGTGTTTGTAAACGCGCCGGACGGAATGCCTCGGGGCCGTTTCAATCGACGACTGTTTCTAGCTCGCAGACGTGCAGAGAACCGTGTAGCTGATGACGAAACGTATATCACCAGTTTGTCGTCGGCCACAATTGTTTACAAGGGCATGGTTATGCCGGCGGCGTTGCCAGACTTCTATCCGGACCTTAGAGACGTTCGCCTGGAATCATCGGTGTGTGTATTTCACCAGCGCTTTTCAACTAACACGCTGCCAGAGTGGCGTTTGGCGCAGCCTTTCAGGTTTCTCGCGCACAACGGCGAAATCAACACCATCAGTGGCAATCGTAATTGGGCTCAAGCGCGGGCAAAAAACTTCATATCCGACAAGCTGGATGACATAAGCGATCTTGATCCGATCATCTCACTGACCGGGTCGGATTCATCCAGCCTCGATAATATGTTGGAAATTCTTCGTGCCGGCGGTATGGATGTTCTTCAGGCAATGCGCATCTTGCTACCGCCCGCCTGGCAAACAGTCGACAACATCGATCCGGATGTACGAGCATTTTACGAATTTTACGATTGCCAGATGGAGCCCTGGGATGGGCCTGCCGGTATTGTGCTAACCGACGGTCGTTATGCGGCTTGCTGTCTCGACCGCAACGGACTGCGCCCTGCCCGCTACATTATTACGCGTGACCGCCATATTACGATTGCTTCCGAAGTTGGTGTTTACGATTACGACGAAGCAGAAGTTATAAGCAAAGGCCGACTTGGGCCCGGCGAAATGCTTGCCGTTGATCTGGTTAACGGCGCATTGCTCGATAACGATGATATTCATGACATTCTCAAGACGCGTGCTCCATACAAAAAATGGTTGAAGCAAGGCGTTCGCTATCTTGATTCGCAACTTGTCGATATCGAAACTACAGCGGAGCCGATGGAACCGGAAATGCTGGCCCGTTATCAAAAAATGTTTAACCTGTCGCGCGAGGAAATTGGTGAGGTTGTCGCGGTCTTGGCGAAGGCGGAGATGGAGGCGGTTGGCTCGATGGGCGACGACACTCCAATGGCGGTGCTGTCGAAGAAGATTCGTTCGCCTTTCGATTACTTCCGCCAACAATTCGCGCAGGTAACAAACCCGCCAATTGACCCTTTGCGTGAACGCATTGTCATGTCTTTGCAGACCAATATTGGACGCGAATCGAGCCTGTTTGAAATTGGCCCAGAGCACGCACAACAGGTGTTGATTAACTCGCCGGTATTGTCGCAAGCGAAGTTGAGACAGCTGCTCGGTCCGACTATGTTTGCGGATAGTCATGCGTTTATCGATTTGAATGTCGATGCAAACATGAGCCTGGCTGATGCGATCGATAGTTTGTGCAAGGAAGCCGAGCAAGCAATTCGGGATGGCAAGTTCCTGCTTATCCTCAGCGATCGCCATCTGCAAGAAGGCAAGGTGCCTGTGCACGCTTTGTTAGCGACGGGCGCTGTACACCATCATTTGATCGCAATCGGCTTGCGTTGTGATGGCAATATTATTGTCGAAACCGGAGTCGCGCGTGATTCACACCATATTGCGTGCTTGATAGGTTACGGCGCGACGATGGTGTACCCGTATCTTGTTTACCAATCGCTGCATGACATTGCGCGGCGCGGCAATATCGCCAAGCAACAACAACTTGGACGCAGCTACCGGCGCGGTATTCGCAAGGGACTTTTCAAGATCATGTCGAAGATGGGAATCTCATCGATTGCCAGTTACCGCGGCGCACAACTATTCGAGATCGTCGGCTTCAGCGAAGAGGTCGTTG
Source organism: uncultured Woeseiaceae bacterium (assembly GCA_905480215.1). GTDB lineage: Bacteria > Pseudomonadota > Gammaproteobacteria > Steroidobacterales > Woeseiaceae > UBA1847. The sequence continues at coordinate 5,334 of CAJQPL010000081.1, forward strand.
AGCGCTGCTTCCGTGGCACGACTTCGCGAATTTCGGGATCGAATTTCGACGATCTATGGGATGATCAACAGCAACTGGCTGCCAATGCGTGGGACCCTCGCAAACCCATCGAGCAGGGCGGCCTTTATAAGTATGTACACGGTGGTGAGTATCACTGTTACAACCCGGATGTTATCTCGACGCTGCAGTCTGCGGTACGCACTGGAGACTATGAGCGCTACAGCGAGTACGCGAAACTCGTCAACGACCGCCCGGTGTCAACACTCCGCGACCTGATGGCGATAAAAGCGGCAGGCCCCGCCGTGCCGTTGGAAGAAGTCGAACCGGTCGAAGATATTTTTAAGCGTTTTGATAGCGCGGGTATGTCGCTCGGTGCGCTTTCACCGGAGGCCCACGAGGCGCTCGCTATCGCAATGAATCGCATAGGTGCGCGATCCAATTCAGGCGAGGGCGGCGAAGACCCGGCGCGCCATGGCAGCGAGCGCACGTCGAAGATCAAGCAAGTTGCGTCTGGGCGTTTCGGCGTAACTGCCGAGTACCTGGTGAATGCAGAAGTATTGCAGATAAAGATTTCGCAAGGCGCTAAGCCCGGTGAAGGCGGACAGTTACCCGGTCACAAAGTGAATGAGATGATCGCGAGTCTGCGTTACGCGAAGCCGGGCGTCGGCCTTATTTCGCCGCCGCCGCATCACGATATTTATTCGATCGAAGATCTGGCGCAGCTTATTTTCGATCTCAAGCAAGTGAACCCTAAAGCATTGGTATCAGTGAAACTGGTTGCCGAGCCGGGGGTTGGCACGATTGCCGCTGGTGTCGTCAAAGCCTATGCAGATCTAATTACGATTTCCGGTTATGACGGTGGCACCGGGGCGAGTCCGCTGAGTTCGGTGAAGTATGCGGGTAGTCCTTGGGAGCTCGGCTTGTCCGAAACGCATCAAGTGCTGCAGAAACAGAACATGCGCCACAAAGTAAGGTTGCAAACAGACGGCGGTTTAAAGACCGGACTGGATGTCATCAAAGCCGCCATGCTTGGCGCGGAGAGCTTTGGTTTTGGAACCGGGCCGATGGTCGCGCTTGGTTGCAAGTATCTGCGTATTTGTCATCTCAATAACTGCGCGACGGGTGTGGCGACACAGAATAGTGTTCTACGCAGCGAGTACTTTATCGGCCTTCCAGAAATGGTCATTAACTTTTTTACGTTTGTTGCAGAAGAGGTTCGCCAGATCATGGCGGCGCATGGTTTTCGCAAGCTTGAAGAGTTAATTGGTCGAGTTGATTTGTTCGAGCTGATGCCTGGCGATACCGATAGACAGGGACGACTGGATCTTAGTCCACTGATTTCTACTGACGGATTGACGAAGGGTGCACCACAGTTTTGTACTGACCTGCGGAATCACCCGTTCGACAAGGGTGAGCTTGCAGAGCGCATGCTTGAGGAAACGTTACCCGCAATTGTGGCGAGTACCGGTGGTAAGTTCGGTTTCGAGGTGCAGAATTTTCATCGCTCTATCGGCGCGCGACTGTCGGGCGAGATCGCTCGACATCACGGCAACGAGGGCATGCGAGATTCGCCGCTCGAAATTCTCTTGCGCGGCACTGCAGGGCAGAGTTTCGGTGCATGGAATGTTTCAGGGCTGAACATGCATCTGGTTGGCGATGCTAATGACTATGTGGGCAAAGGAATGGCTGGCGGACGTATTATTATTTGTCCGCCGCAAGGCGTCGAATACGTTGTCCGAGATACCGCCATTATCGGCAACACCTGCCTGTACGGGGCCACCGGTGGCGAACTATTCGCTTCGGGTCGTGCCGGCGAACGCTTTGCCGTCAGAAACTCCGGCGCTACAGCAGTGATTGAAGGTGCTGGTGATCACTGCTGCGAATACATGACGGATGGTGTCGTCGTTGTGCTCGGTCGAAGCGGCGTCAATTTTGGCGCAGGAATGACCGGCGGATTCGCCTATGTCCTTGATATGGATAGAGATTTTGTTGATCGTTATAACCACGAATTGATTGATATTCATAGGGTTACGCCCGAAAGTATGGAGGCGCACCTGCACCACCTACGCTCCCTGGTGGGCCAACATGTTGAACGTACGGGCAGTACATGGGGCAGTGCAATTCTTGATGATTATCGAACGTTCCTGCCGAAGTTTTGGGTGGTCAAACCCAAAGCAACAGAACTCAGTTCCCTGATCGAATCATTGCGGCGGGCGGCCTGATGTCAAAACATCCACTGCAATTTCTGGAAGTACCACGTCGTGACCCTGACAAAGAGGATGCGGATGATCGCATCAATAACTTTGGTGAAATCTACGGTCACTACGACGGCGCAACCGCGGCCGCGCAGGCAGGTCGATGCCTGCAATGCGGTAACCCGTATTGCGAGTGGCAATGTCCTGTTCACAACTACATTCCGAACTGGCTGGAATTAATTGAAGACGGCAAGTTATTCGAAGCCGCTGATCTTTCTCATCAAACCAATTCGCTACCTGAAATTTGTGGGCGCGTTTGTCCTCAAGACCGTTTGTGTGAAGGCGCATGTACTTTGAACGATGTCAATGGTGCGGTCAGCATCGGCAGTATCGAGAAGTACATTACGGATGAAGCTGTCGCGCAGGGTTGGCGACCGAACATGTCGAATGTTATCGACACTGGCAAGAAAGTTGCGATCGTCGGCGCCGGGCCGGCTGGACTGGCGGCCGCAGACGTATTGGCGCGTAACGGTGTGCGCTCTGTAGTGTTTGACGCGTATCCGGATATTGGTGGACTCCTGACCTACGGCATCCCGCCGTTTAAACTGGAGAAGCGAATCGTTAAACAACGTCGGGAGATTCTCGAAGGCATGGGCGTGCAGTTCGTGCTGAATACTCGCATCGGCGACGACAAACCGTTTCAGTCATTGCTGGACGACTACGACGCGGTGTTTCTGGGCATGGGGACTTACGAATACGTGAGAGGCGGGTTTCCGGGTGAAGACCTGGACGGAGTTTACGAAGCGCTGCCGTATCTCGTGTCAAATATTTACGAAGAACTCGGCTACAACGATCCTGCAGTTCCTTACCTGTCACTTGAGGGAAGGAACGTAGTGGTGTTGGGTGGTGGAGATACTGGCATGGACTGCAATCGCACCGCGATCCGGCAGGGAGCGACAAGCGTGACCTGCGCCTACCGCCGTGACGAAGAGAACATGCCGGGTTCGCGCCGTGAAGTAGCCAATAGTAAGGAAGAGAACGTCAACTTTCTGTTCAATCGACAGCCGGTCGAAATTATAGGTAAGGATCGTGTCGAGGGTGTAAAAGTCGTGCGTACGGAGCTTGGCAAGGCCGGACCTGATGGTCGCAGTAGCCCGGAAGTTGTGGCTGGTAGCGAAGAAATCCTGCCC
>CAJQPL010000082.1 GCA_905480215.1 uncultured Woeseiaceae bacterium
GCCATCGCATTCTGTCGGCGCAAGTACGGTGCCAAGGCAATTGGGCCATTTATCGTCAGCATGACGAAGGGCGCCGACGACATACTGTCTGTAATGTTGCTCGCTCAGTGGGGTGAACTTACTAACAAGCGTGGCCAAGTGCCGCTCGATATATCACCGCTACTTGAAACCGTCGATGACCTGCAAAATGGCCCCAAAATCCTGGCCTCTTTGCTCTCCACCGAGGTCTATCGCAACCATGTCCGGCGGCGTAAGAATCGCCAGACAATCATGGTGGGTTATTCTGACAGTAACAAGGATGGCGGCCTCGCCTCCGCGCGCTGGGCCCTGCAGGGTGCTCAGGAAGTCCTTGTTAAAGCGGCCGAAGAGCAAGGTATCGAATTAACATTGTTTCATGGGCGTGGCGGCACAGTAAGTCGCGGCGGCAGTAAGACGCATGTCGCCGTAATGGGGGCTCCACCAGGCACTGTGAATGGCCGCTTGCGGGTGACAGAGCAAGGTGAAATTATCAATGAGAAGTACGGCCTCCGCGGCATCGCGCTTAGAACGCTGGAGCAGATGACAGGATCTGTCGCGCTCGCAACGGCGCTGCCAAGGCATCGCGGCGGCGACAAAGCAGAATGGCATACGATGATGGACGTTATCGCTAACGAATCTCGTCGCGCGTACAGAAAACTAATTTATGAGACACCCAATTTCTATGACTATTTCCGCAAAGCGACGCCCATCGATATCATCGAGCGAATGCGCATCGGCTCACGGCCTTCGTCGCGGCGGCGTCAATCCGGCATTGAAGACCTGCGAGCGATTCCCTGGGTATTTTCCTGGACTCAGGCACGACTGATTCTGCCTGGCTGGTACGGAATAGGAAGCGGTCTCAGGAAGGCGATCGACGAGTTTGGGGAAAGCGCGGTCGGTGACATGTTTAAAGAATGGTATTTTCTGCGCTCGCTTACGGCCGATACGGAAATGGTGTTAGCCAAAGCGGACCTCGGTATCGCGGAACTTTACTCCGAACTTGCCGGTGATTTGCACGCGGAATTTTTTCCGATCATTAAGGCCGAACACGAACGAACCCGGGAATTGATTCTCGGTTTTTCAGAGCACGAAACGCTGCTCGAAGGTGACATTACCTTGCAGCGAGCGATCATGCTGCGCAACCCGTATGTCGACCCCATGAGCTTGATGCAAGTCGACCTGCTGTCACGATGGCGGGAATCAAACTACGAGGATGAAGACATCTTCACCGCACTACTTGCCAGCGTAAACGGTATTGCACAAGCATTGCAGAACACCGGCTAACTCGCCGCTCAGTCCTCTATGAAGCTCGTAAAGGACTGCAGCGACTTGCGTTGAATGTCCGGAACCTCAGCATCGGCATGCGGATAGCCGACGACCAATAACAGGAAAGGCCTTTCATTTTTCGGCCGCCCCAGAATCTCGTTTAGAAATTTCATTGGGCTCGGCGTATGGGTCAGCGTCGCCAGACCTGCTTCATGTAAGGCGGTAATCAGCATTCCGGTAGCCAGGCCGGTCGACTCACTCGGGTAGTAATGCTTGACCTTGCGACCATCGGACAAACGTCCAAACTTCTGTAAAACACAGCGATCAGGTACGGGGCGGTTTCCAGAAACGGCTTGCTGTCATCTGTACCCAGGGGTTCAAGGGCTGCCAACCACTCTTCACTGGCACGATGCTGGTAGAACTCGCGTTCTTCGGCTTCTGCGGCTGCCCGAATTTTCTTCTTCGTTTGCGCACCGCTGACGACAGCAAAATGCCATGGCTGCAGATTTGCACCACTAGGTGCGGTGTTCGCCACCTTCAGCGCGGTTTCGATAATATCGCGAGGCACAGATCTCGAAGAGAATTCGCGCACGGATCTGCGGCGATCAATATTCTCGTAAAAATCATTCAGACGCTGCCGCATCTCCTCGATCGGATATTCGCGGTAGTGCTCAAGCGGAACGCTTGGGTACTTAGCCACTCTAGCTCCTTTTTTCTAATACGTTCCACTCATCAGTGTCGCGCTCTGAGACGGCTCGACCAAGCACCGAGATGCCAGCTTCGTGCACACTTTCGGGGCGACCCGATATGAGCGGATGCCATGCGGCCAGATCATCACCATCTGCTAATAGGCGGTAAGCGCACGTTGTCGGCAACCATTTGAACGTCTGCGGCTCATCCAGAGACAAGGTCATACACTCCGCGACTTTTTTGGCACGACCGGCGTAGTCTGTGCATCGACAGGTCTTAAGATCGAGGAGTCGACAGGCAAGATCTGTGTAGAACACCTCTCCCGTGTCCTCATCCTCGAGCTTATGCATGCAACACAATGCGCAGCCGTCGCATAGCGATTCCCATTCGGCAGCCGACATTTGCGATAAAGATTTGCGTTTCCAAAACTGATCGTTCATTTTCCAATACTCTGCGCTACTACGAATTGAATTGCCATATGAAAGCCGTGTTTCTTGATTTCGCAACGCTGGGTCCAGGACTTGATATCAGCGCCATGCAGGACCTCATGCCATCAGTCGAGATTTTTGACAATACAGATAACAGTGACATCGCAGACCGCGTGCGAGGCGCCGAGATCGTAATGGCGAACAAGTCGCGTTTCTCTGCTGATCTTTTGCGTGAAAATACCAGGCTGGGTTTGATTGCCCTGGTTGCGACGGGTACCGATAACGTCGATCTTGAAACGGCGCGCGAGCTTGGTATTGCCGTCTGTAATATTCGCGACTATTGCACAGAATCAGTAGCGGAACATGTATTCGGCTCCCTGCTAAACCTCACGCACAACCTGGATCGCTACAACGCCTCGGTTCGTGAAGGCGCCTGGCAAAAGTCGAACGACTTCTGCCTGATCAGTTTTCCAATTCGCGAACTGAGCTCAATGACGCTCGGCATTGTCGGCTACGGTGCACTCGGTAAAGGTGTTGCGAAGGTGGCACGGGCATTTGGAATGAAGGTCATCGTTTCAGCACGACCTGGCACCAACACTGTTGACAAAGACCGCGTCTCTTTCGAGCAGCTACTTCGACAATCGGACGTTATTTCGCTGCATTGTCCACTCAATGACACAACCGCCGGTCTGTTTGCTGAGACCGAGTTTCGTAGCATGAAGTCTGACGCCATACTCATCAATACAGCGCGTGGTGGTTTGATTGATTCGAATGCTCTTGTGGCTGCACTTCGCAACGGTGAAATCGCAGCGGCTGCTATCGATGTGCTTGCCCAGGAGCCGCCAGTCGATGGCGACCCTTTAATCGATTATGACGCACCAAACCTGTTGATCACCCCGCACATCGCCTGGGCCACTGACATAGCTCGTCAGGCCGCTTTGGATCAGATGGTCGGCAATGTTGCGGCGTTTCAAAAGGGAGAAAAGCAGAATCGCGTGGTTTGAAGCAGCGACCGAGCATTCACGATTGACGCGGACTAATTAGCCGGCAACAGCCTGCCGGGCCCATTTCACGATCTCGCGGACTCTTGGCGAACCCATGTCGTAGGCAGCATCGAAGCTTACCCAACGCCACTCATGATGCTCTGGTTCACCGGTTTCAGGCGAATTACCCATTACAACCTCAGACTCAGCGGTCTTTCCCAGATAGTAGCGTGCGACTTTGCCCTTGCTATACGGGCCCGTCTCAAAGAAGAGGTCATTCCAGTCGAAAGTCAGATCCTCTAATCCCGTCTCCTCTTTCACCTCTCGCAACGCGGCCTGTAACGGCTCTTCGCCGGGCTCGCGCATCCCTTTCGGAAAATCCCAGTGATGAAATATACGCAGCAACAAAGTCAGCCAACCATCCGGCGTTTCGCGCACAACGACGATTCCACACGATAGTTTGTGATCCATCAGGTGCCTGACTCTCGCAACACATTCGTCGGATTGGAATTTACAGCACTGCGTGCTGCAAAGTAGCCGCTAATACAAACAATGAACACGCCAGCGGACACGCCGGCAAACCATAGCAATGGACTAAACTCGTAAGGTAAATCAAACAATCGAGTAGCAACCAGGTAGGCCAATACCGATGCACCCGCCGATGCCAGCACTCCGGCGGCAGTTCCCAAGGCCGCGAACTCGGCCATGACGCCGGCGAAAACGGTGCGACGTTTCGCCCCGAGTGCTCGCAACATGGCACTTTCAAAACGCCGCTCATCGATAGTCGACTGGACTGCAGCAAACAAAACGGCAATCCCGGCGGCCAGCGTGAACATGAAAACCGCCTGCACGGCAAGACTCGCTTTATCTATGATGCCACGCACTTGCTCCAGTATTACACCTATGTTGATAACCGAAATACTCGGGTGAGCACGCACCAGGTTGATAAGAAACGGCTGATCATCAGTGGCGATACGCATGCTCGAAATATAGGTTGCTGGCATGTCATCTAGTGCTCCAGGCGACAACACAATGAAAAAATTGGGTTGAAACGAATCCCAGTTTACTTTTCGAACGCTAGCTATCTCCGCCTCGACTTCGCGTGCCGCAATTACAAACTTAATGCGGTCGCCAATTGTTACGCCGGTGTTTAGTGCAGCGTCCTCCTCGATTGAGATTAAGGGCGGACCTGCATAGTCCGCCGGCCACCACTCACCGTCGATTACTTCGTTGCTCGCCGCCAGCGGAATAGTCCATGACAAGTTGGCCTCTCGGTTAGCGAACCGCTTGCCTTCATTGTTTGGATACACGCGGTCCTGAATGGCTACATCGTTAATTGACATCATTCGCGCACGCACCATCGGCGTAAATACCGGCCGTTCAATACTATTTTCATCAAACAGCGCGCCGACCGCTTCAATCTCCTGCGGTTGAATATTGATGAGAAAATGGTTCGGGGCATTGTCATCAAGCGTTTCCCGCCAACCCTCCAGCAAGTCGGTCCGCACCAGAGTCAATAGCAACAACACGGTAATTCCAAGGCCGAACGCAACCACTTGTACGGCACTATCGCGACCGCGACGGGCAACATTCGCCAAGCCATAGCGCCACGCAACGCCGACTCCAGAGCGTGCGCGACCGATCAAGGCAACCATGATCCGGCCGACAAGATACAAGAGCGCGGCAATGACCACTATTCCACCAACAAGATACAAGAGCATGGCGAGATCGCCCACTGAGCGATACAAGAGCGCGGCGACGGCCAGCAGTGAGATACCCGCGACCAGAACTCGCGATGGCGGCGGCGGCATGGCGTCATGACGTAAGACGCGCAACGGCGGCGTATTGCGCAGCTGAATCAAAGACGGTAAAGCAAACCCGATCAGCAGCACCATGGCACTGCTTGAGGCAAGAAAAACAGGCGTCCAACCGCTTGCAGGCAACTCACCCTGCTGCATCAGATCGATGAGAATGCGCGACAGTAGCTCTTCTGCGACAAAGCCAACGACACTGCCTGCAACAACGCCCAGTACGCCCAGTATAAAGAGCTGCAGCAGCGCTACCGATATGACGAAGCCCTGCGTCGCGCCAAGGCTTTTCATCAGCGCCACAGTATCCATGCGTCGATGTGCGAAGCGTCGCGCCGACATCGCTACAGCCACCGCACTCAGCAACAAACTGATGACCGCGGTAAGTGACAAGAAGCGCTGCGCTTTGTCGGCCGCATTGTAGGCACGCTCGCTGCTCTCCTCCTGACTACGCACACGGATCGATCCCGGCAGCTTATCCTGGACGGCGTCATTGAAGTCGGCGACATCTTCGTCGTTGCCAGCAATCAGCAGCGCATAGCGGACGCGACTACCTTCACCGATCAGTGCACTTCGCGAAACATCGTCGATATTCATCATCAAAGACGGTGCGAACGAGGAGAATCCGATCGACTGATCCGGTCGATAGGTCAGGACCGCACTGACTCTCGCTGTGAACTCACCAATCGCGAGCATATCGCCAACATCAGCACCGACTCGTGCAAGCAAAGCACCATCCGCCCACACCTCGCCTGGCAGCGGAATGCCATCTGCAACTCGTTGCTCAGCAAACAGTTGATCGGAAACTCGTACTTGCCCGCGTAGAGGATAGGAATCACTAACCACCTTTATGGTGGCCAACGCACTATCGTCGCCGTTGAACACAACGGAGGGGAATGACATCGTTTCCGCGGTCTCAAGATCGTACTTAAGGGCAAGATCGCGCCATTCCTGCGGTACCGGTTCCTGCGAGCGCAGTCGAAGATCAGCCGCGAGCACCTCATTCGCTTGTCGTGCCACCGCTTTGCCGATTCTGTCGGTAAGAAAGCCAACCGCTGTCAACGCGCTTACTGCGAGAGCAACCGCCGTCAACAACACCAACACCTCACCTGAGCGCAGCTCGCGACCGAAACTCCTGATAGCAAATGCTATCGCCTTCATGCGACCGCCTTACTATCTGCGGCCAGCTTGCCAACGTCCAGGGAGATAATTCGATCGCAGCGATTCGCAAGACCTTCATCATGCGTCACCAATACCAATGTGGTTGACGATTCGCGGTTCAGCGCGAACATCAATTCCATGATGTTCGCGCCGGTTTTGCTGTCAAGATTGCCGGTCGGCTCGTCGGCAAACAGAACCGCCGGGTTCGCGGCAAACGCTCGGGCGATTGCAACACGTTGCTTCTCACCGCCAGACAGCTGCGCCGGATAATGGCTCCAGCGCTCCCCAAGACCAACTTTTTCGATAATTTCCCGAGCCGCAGTACGCGCATTGGGGCTACCCGCCAGTTCGAGAGGCAGCATGACGTTCTCCAGCGCGTTCAACGACGGCACCAAATGGAAAGATTGAAAAACAAAACCGACACTTTCCGCCCGTAATTGCGCCCTGCCGTCCTCATCCAGCTGCGACAGATTATCGCCGTTCAACTCGACATAACCGGCAGTGGGCAAATCGAGACCCGCCAATAAGGCCAGCAAAGTCGACTTACCGGCCCCCGATGGCCCAACCACTGCAACAGACTCGCCAGCAGCAATGCTGAAACTCACGTCCGAAAGAATGGTCAGAGTCCCTTCAGGGCTGCTAACCTCTTTACTCAGCTCGTGAGCAACAAGAACACGATCAGATTTTGATGACAGGTTTGACATGCGATTGATACTTTCCCTTCTGGTTTTACTGTTATCCGCTAATGCGGCAGGTACGGACTCGCCAACCGTATTGATTTTCGGCGATAGCCTGAGTGCCGGCTACGGTATTGAGGTAGACCAATCCTGGGCCTCATTGTTGCAGGTCAGACTGGAGACGCAAGGGTACGAACATAAAGTCGTGAACGCTAGCATCAGTGGCGAAACATCCGAGGGAGGTGTCACGCGAATTGACGCTGCGCTTGCAACTTTCGCTCCTGAGCTTGTGATTCTCGAATTGGGGGCCAATGACGGCTTGCGGGGTTTTCCTACCGCGCGCATTAAAACGAACCTGGCGGCGGTTGTGACGCGCGCACAGGCGTCCGGGGCTAAAGTCGTGCTGCTGGGCATTAAGATTCCGATTAACTACGGAGCGCGCTATTCGGCGGCGTTTGAAGCCGTGTTTCGTCAGATTTCCGAAGAATTGAATATTCAGTGGATCGAGTTCTTCATGGAAGGCATCGCATTAAATGACGAACTGCTGCAAGACGACCGCATTCACCCGAACGCGATGGCACAATCGCTGCTGTTGGATAACGCCTGGCCAATAATAAGCGCTACACTCGACGAGTAAACAATAAGAACGAGTAAACAATAAGAAAAACTGAGGGGAAAATCGTGGAGAAAGTCTGGCTCAAATCCTATCCGGAGGGCATGCCCGCAGAGGTGCCGGAACCACCGTATCGCTCCGTCCGCGAATTATTTGAGCAGGCTTTTGAGGCATATCCTGAGAATGCGGCTTACACCAACATGGGCAAGACGCTTAGCTACGCCGATCTCGACCGATTGTCGATGCAGTTTGCGTGCTACCTGCAGGACACCTTAGGTCTAACTCGAGGCGAGCGGGTCGCGATCATGTTGCCGAATGTTCTGCAGTATCCGGTCGCAATGTGCGGCATCTTTCGCGCGGGCCTTGTCGTCGTTAACGTCAATCCGCTGTATACAGCGAGAGAGCTCGAACATCAGCTAAAGGACTCCGGTGCCAAGTGCATTCTTGTCCTGGAAAATTTCGCGCATACGCTCGAAGAGGTCATCGCCGAAACTAATGTGTCGCATGTCGTAACCACGGGCATTGGCGATCTGCTCAGCTGGCCGAAGAGCGTCATCACCAATTTTGTTCTTCGCCACATCAAGAAAGCGGTTCCTGCGTACCGATTCGAAAATCAGTTCACGTTCAAACAGGCACTCAAAGCTGGCACTGGAAAAGTGCTCAATGAGGTCGAACTCGGTTATGCCGATATTGCTTTTCTGCAGTACACCGGTGGCACTACAGGCGTTTCGAGAGGCGCGATGCTCAGTCATCGCAACATGGTCTATAACGTGTATCAAAGTATCGTTTGGCAGGCCGATTCCTATGCCGGCGTGCAGCCGATAATAGCGATCACTGCGCTGCCGCTGTACCACATCTTTTCGCTGCAAGGGAACTGCCTCACGGTGATGGCCCAGGGCGGCGAGAATATACTCATTACGAATCCGCGAGACTTTGAAGCTTTTGCCAAAGAAATTGCGAAGGTCGAATTTAATCTCTTTACCAGCGTAAACACGATGTTCGCCGCACTAATGGATACACCGAGTTTTTCCCGTATCGATTTTAGTAACCTGCGAGTCTGCATAGGTGGCGGTATGGCCGTACAAGCGGCTATCGCCAAAGAGTGGCATGAGAAAACCGGCAATTGGATACTGCAGGGTTATGGCCTGACCGAAACCTCACCAGCCGCGATTGTCTGTCGAATAGATGCCGAGTTCACAGGCACAATCGGCTTACCGCTGCCATCAACAGAAGTGATGATTGCCGGCGATGATGGTAATCCACTAGCCATCGGCGAAATCGGCGAGATATGCATTCGCGGACCACAGGTGATGGAGGGCTACTGGCATCGTCCAGCGGAAACAGCGGAAACCATGCTGCCGGGCGGCTGGCTACGAACCGGCGATATTGGAAGAATGGATGATGCTGGCTACACCTTCATTGAAGACCGCAAGAAAGACATGATTCTTGTGTCAGGATTCAACGTCTATCCGAACGAAATCGAAAACGTCATTGTGGAAATGGAGGGCGTCCTCGAGGCTGCTGCCATCGGTATGCCAGACGAGCGATCGGGCGAGATCGTCAAGGCCTTCGTGGTTCGAAAAGACGCCAGCGTCACCGAACAAGACGTGAAAGATCACTGTCGCGAGAACCTCACTAACTACAAGCGACCAAAATTCGTCGAGTTCCGTGATGACTTGCCAAAAACCAATGTCGGCAAAATTCTAAGAAGGGCATTACGTGACGAATAAAGGCCAGAAATTTCTATCAATACTGCCGCTGTTACTGCTAGCCGCTGTTGTCAGCGCAGCCGTACCAATGCCACTGGATCCAGTTCGAGTAGCACCACACATCTTTGAACTCGAATTTGAGAACGAGCGCGTTCGAGTTATCAAACAGACCATTCGTAATGGCGAAACTCAACCGCTTCATGCGCATCCGGATCGGCTGCTGGTTTATTTGCAAACTTGTGCCTGGCTTGAGAATGACGCCAATGGTAATGAGCAAATGCAGGAGTTTAAATACGGTCAGGTAGTTTGGGCCGATGCTGTGACGCATGGGGGTGAGACTGCGAATGTTGTGCAAGAGTGTCGGATTTTGCAGATTGAGGTTTTGTGAGCTGTTTCGGCGCGTGCCGGGAAATGTTTATCGGAATGGCTCGCTACGCTGCGCTTTATTTCCTGTAAACATTTCCCGGCACGCGTCTTTAACGGTGGTACGCGGGACTTAAATCATGCACGGCTTGGACTAGGGCGCCTAGATGTTCCGGGTCGATGTCTGGGGTTATTCCGTGGCCCAGGTTGAAGACGTGGCCTGGGCCGTCACCGTAGCTCGCCAGGGTATTAGCGACGCCTTCGCGAATCACTTCCGGGCTTTCTCTTAGCGTTGCCGGATCCAGGTTGCCCTGTAGAGCGACTTTGTCATTTACGTATTCGCGCGCTGTCGCCAAGTCGGTCGTCCAATCGACTCCAAGTGCATCGCAGCCGATGTTGGCCAAATCTGATAACAATGGACCTGCGTTCTTTGTGAAGACTATGACGGGTATTTGGCTGCCGTCTTTTTGTCTGGTGAGGCCGTCAATGATTTTTTCCATGCTGGCCATCGAGAAGCGGCGGAAATCGTCGGGTGGGAGCACAGCGCCCCAGGTATCGAATATTTGTACTGCCTGGGCACCGGCATCGATTTGTGCGTTTAGGTAGTGGATGGTGGTCTCGGCCATGATGTTCATCAGGTGGTCGAGAACCTCCGGGGCTTCTGCAGCGAGGCCTTTGATGGTTGGAAAGTCGCGGTTCGAGCCGCCTTCTACCATGTAGGTTGCTACGGTGAATGGGCTGCCTGCGAAACCGATTAGTGGTACATCACCGTTGAGTTCACGGCGTACTCGAGCAACTGTTTCGAACACATAGCTGAGTTTCTTCTCGACATCAGGGACGCGCAGGGCCTTGATCGCGGCGGCGTTCTGAACCGGTCTCTCGAATTTTGGACCTTCGCCGCTGACGAAGTATAGCCCGAGACCCATCGCATCGGGGATCGTCAGTATGTCGGAGAACAAGATAGCTGCGTCGAGTTTGAAGCGGCGCAATGGCTGTATCGTGACCTCACAGGCCAGTTCCGGGTTCTGGCACAGGCTCATAAAGTCGCCCGCTTCTGCGCGCAGCGCTCGATACTCGGGAAGATAGCGGCCCGCTTGGCGCATGATCCAGACTGGCGTACGTTCTACCGGCTGGCGCAACAGCGCCCGCAGTAACAGGTCATTTTTCAACTTATTTTTTCCTCTGGGTCATCAGCTGTTCACTTGTGTTTCGATTGATGCCTGCATCGCTTCTGCTGCCGCACGTGGGCTCTCAGCATCGCGAATTGGCCGGCCGACTACGATGTAGTCAGCGCCATTTGAGAAAGCAGTCTCCACTGTCACAACGCGTTTTTGATCGCCCATCGGTTTGTTGTCGACAGGGCGGATGCCAGGCGAAATTACTAGCAATTTGTTGTCAATATGCTCGCGTAGTTTTGGTACTTCGAGACCGGAAGAAATAACGCCGTCGCAGCCGACCTCCAGCGCCTGGCGTGCACGAGACAAGACCAGTGCCTCGATATCGCAGTCAAAACCCAGGTCGTCAAGGTCGCCACGATCGAGGCTCGTCAACACCGTAACACCGAGAACCTTGAGGGTATCGCCCTTATTCTCTGCCGCCGCCTCCATAATAGAGCGATTGCCGTGGACAGTTACAAATGTTGCGCCACGATCTTTGAGTCGGCGTACGGCCGAGCCAACCGTTGCCGGGATATCGAAAAACTTAAGGTCGCAGAAGACTTTCTTGTCGCGTTTGAGCATCCAGTCGAGCAAATCAAAATACTCGCCGCTCATCATTAACTCGAGTCCGATCTTGTAGAAGGTCACTGCGTCGCCGAGCTCATCGGCTAACGCCCGTGCGCGATCGCAGTCGGCAACATCCATCGCAAATATCAGGCGGTCCTTATTGGGTATGTTCTTGTGCTGCACGAAGATTCCTCATGAAATTTGGTGTCATTTGCAGGGTGGGCGGCCTGCCGGTTCCGGATTCTATCAGCCTGTCATGCTTTCGTGGACTGCGATTGCATATCGATCGGTCATTCCAGCGATATAATCCGCGACCACGCGGGCTCGCTCCGCTCCTGCCGCGCTGGCAGCCGCGCTCGCAAATTCATCCGGCATAAGACGCTCGTCCGCCATATAGGCTGCAAACAGGTCTTTGACAATCGCCTTGGCGATGCCTGTCATCTCAAGTTTTTGCTCATGGCTATAAAGATGTTTTTGCAGAAACTTCTTTAACGCAGCGTGTTGCTCGTATACCGCATCAGACATCGATACCAGGGGGGCTGCCGCATTGCGCACATCGTCAATTGACGCAGGCGCCGCCGCTTCGATACGACGTTGCGTTTCTTCAATCAGGTCACTGACGACCGCGCCAATCATGCGTCGGATAACTTCATAAATAAGACGCCGGTCCTCCAGCTCTGGATAGCGCGCTCTAACGACGTCGAATTGATCGGAAAACAAGGACTGTTCTCGTAGCAGATCGAGACTCAACAGACCGGCACGGTAACCATCATCCAAATCGTGGTGGTTATAGGCGATGGCATCAGCAATGTTCGCCAGTTGCGCCTCAAGTCCTGCTTGTTTCTTCTCAAGAAAACGCGCGCCGACATCACCAAGTTCACGAGCGTTGCGTGCCGAGCAATGCTTCAAAATACCTTCTCGTGTTTCAAACATGAGATTGAGACCAGCGAAATCCGCGTACTTGCTTTCGAGCTTATCAACCACACGAAGCGACTGCAGATTGTGCTCAAAACCACCGTAATCACGCATACAAGCGTTCAGCGAGTCCTGTCCCGCATGGCCGAATGGCGTGTGCCCGAGGTCATGTGCCAGGCAAATTGCTTCAATCAGTGGCTCATTGAGCTGCAGAGCAACTGCTACCGTGCGCCCGATCTGCGACACTTCAAGCGAATGCGTAAGACGTGTTCGATACATATCACCTTCGTGATTGACGAACACCTGTGTCTTATAAATCAGCCGCCGAAATCCCGTCGAGTGAATGATTCGATCACGATCACGCTGGTATTCACCACGATAGGTCGACGGCGCCTCGTAGTATCTGCGCCCGCGGCTGCTTGATTCATGCGCCGCGTAAGGTGCCAGCACTGCAGTCATTAAGCTGCTGCGCCGATGACGGCCTGCAGTCGTTGCTCATCATAGGATGCCGTGACATAGGCGTCCCCCAATGAATGTAGCAGGACGAAACGCAGCTGTTTTTGCGCCACCTTCTTGTCCGTAGCCATCACTCGCATCCAGGTTTCAGCATCGATCTGTGGCGCGGTCACCGGCAGCCCCGCTGCATTCAAAAGCGATCTTAGGCGTTGCAATTCAAGCTCATCAATAGCGCTGAGTTCGGCCGCCATAACCATCCCGGCTGCGACAGCTTCGCCATGCAACCATTCGCCATAGCCCTGACAATGTTCGATCGCATGACCAAAGGTGTGGCCAAAATTCAAGATCGCGCGCCGTCCTGCCTCACGTTCATCATCCGCTACGACTTCGGCCTTGATTTCGCATGAACGTTGAATTGCGTAAGCCAGTGCAGCAGCATCTTTTTGCAGCAAGGCCTGTATGTTTTCTTCGAGCCACGCGAAAAATTCCACGTCGCAAATCGCGCCATACTTGATCACTTCGGCAAGGCCCGCTTTAAGCTCCCTATCAGGCAAAGTTAGGAGCGTGTCTGTATCGATCATCACTAGCTGTGGCTGATGAAATGCGCCAATCAGATTCTTGCCCAATTCATGATTGACACCGGTTTTTCCGCCCACAGAAGAATCAACTTGCGCAAGTAATGTCGTCGGTATCTGGATGAAAGCAACGCCACGCATGTAGCAGGCGGCGGCAAAGCCCGTTATGTCGCCGACTACCCCGCCTCCCATAGCAATTATGGTCGTATCCCGCGCCGCGCGAGTGGCGACCAGGCGGTCGAGAATCAACTGCATGCTGGCAACCGTCTTGTGCGATTCACCGTCTGCAAGATCGATTGTGGTGACTGTCTTGCCGTCGAGGTTTGGCAAAATCCGGTCGCGATACAGGGGGCTAACATTGCTATCGCTAACAATCAGGCAATCCGGTCCACGGACGAATTCGGCAATATCGAAGCCGCCGTCCAGCAGGCCGTTGCCAATAATGATGGGATAACTGCGCTCGCCAAGCTCAACGGTAATCTTATGCTGCGTACTCATTGATGTAGATTACATGAATGTTGGGGCAGCTATGAAACCTGCTCGATAATTTCTTCAGCGACAGACTTGACCTTGCGCCCATCGGTTTCCACTATCGCGTCCGCAATTTCGCGGTACAAGGGATCTCGAAAGTCCAACAACTCCTGCAGCGTAGCGCGCGGGTCGGAGTTTTGGAGTAACGGCCGATCGCGGCCTTTATGCGTACGCGCGACCTGCTGGTCAACGCTGGTATACAAATACACCACGAATCCACGGCCGCTGAGATGGCTGCGACTATCGGAATCAATGATCGCGCCGCCGCCTGTTGCGAGAACGACTCCGTCCATCTTGCTAAGGGTCTCGATGACAGCCGCCTCGCGCTTGCGAAACCCTGCCTCGCCCTCTTTCTCGAAAATAAACGATATATCGACCCCGGTGCGAGACTCAATCTCATCATCGCTGTCCACAAAAGACATGTGCAGGGCGCGCGCAACGTAACGCCCGACCGCCGACTTACCTGCACCCATGGGGCCGACAAGAAATATGTTTTTGGGTTGCTTCATAAAAACTTTTATCTCGCAAAAGAAAGCCAACCCGAAGGTTGGCTTTACAGTTTAACTGAGAATTAGCAGCTTAGTAGATGCTTGAACCTTCCTCAAGGATGCGCGGTGTTACAAAAATCAACAATTCCGCTTTGTTATCAATCCGTTGTTTGCTGCGGAACAAGGCGCCCACAAACGGAACATCACCGAGGATAGGTACTTTCTTGATCGTTTCGCGACGCTCGGTCTCGTAGATGCCACCGAGAACAACGGTCTGACCATCGGCCACCAGAACCTGGGTCTCTACGGAGCGAGTATCAATACTCGGCACCGTTCCACCCAGACCACCAGTTGAAATGATCTCACCAACGTTATCCTTGCTGACGCGAAGATCCATGATGATGTTGTTGTCCGGCGTTATCTGCGGAGTGACGACCAGCTCAAGAACAGCTTCCTTAAACTGAATGGTCGTTGCACCCGAAGACGCTGATTGCTGGTACGGAATTTCCACACCCTGCTTGATCGTCGCTTCACTTTGGTTTGCAGTAATGACACGTGGCGTCGAAACAATCTCGCCGCGGCCTTCTGCTTCCAGTGCCGTCAACTCAAGATCAACGAGGTAATCATTACTGAGAACCGCGAGTGAGAATCGACCTGCTGCATCAGCGATCGGAACGTTTACGTTATAACGATTTGTCAGCGACGGAAGCTGGACCGGATAAAACGTTCCGTTTGCCGGATCAGCCAGGTTATCCAGTGCTGAACCAATCATGGTGTCTGTACCCGAGCCTGTACCAGAAATGGTTGTCAGGTGGTTAGGGCCAGCATCGGTCCCGGTAACACCTAGGCGTATACCGAGGTCTCTACTAAAGTCATCGTTGACTACAACAATGCGTGACTCGATCAATACCTGCTTAATCGGCACGTCGAGGGTGCGCACCATACGACGAACATCCTGCAGACGTTCTGCGGTGTCCTGTACCAACAAGGTATTGGTGCGCTCATCAACGCCGAGGCTACCGCGTTCAGAAAGCATCGAGCTGCTGCCGCTATCGCCGCTAATCAATGCTGCCAAATCAGATGCCTTGGCGTAATTAACCTGCAAGAACTCTGAGTACATCGGCTCCAGTTCGCTTATCGCCAACTGCGCTTCAAGATCCGCGGTTTCGCGCGCTGAAATCTCTTCGGCCGGTGCCACCATGATGACGTTGCCGTTCTGACGCATGTCCAGACCCTTGGTCGTCATAACAATGTCGAGAGCCTGATCCCAGGGAACATTTCGCAGACGCAGTGTTACGTTACCTTGAACCGTGTCAGAGACGACGATGTTCTTGCCGGAGGTTTCAGCAAGCAGCTGCAGAACAGCGCGTGTTTCAATGTCCTGGAAGTTAAGCGTCAAACGCTGCCCTTCGTATTCTTTGTCCGAAGAGAACAAGCTGGATTCTGTATCAGCTGTCTCCGGTGCCGGATTGATCTCAATGGTGA
The DNA here is from genome assembly GCA_905480215.1 of uncultured Woeseiaceae bacterium. Classification (GTDB taxonomy): domain Bacteria; phylum Pseudomonadota; class Gammaproteobacteria; order Steroidobacterales; family Woeseiaceae; genus UBA1847. The sequence continues at coordinate 15,891 of CAJQPL010000082.1, forward strand.
ATTCATTGTCAGACTGATAAGCCAACTGTTCGTACTTACCTTCAGCAGAAATCACAATGCGTGTGTCAAGATTCGTACGCAGCGTATCAACCGTAGTAACCGGGGTTGCGAAGTCCATTACATCGAGACGGCGCATCAGTTCTGCCGGCAAGCTCGTGTCCTTGAATACCGCTACGACTCGTCCGCCTTCCTGGCGAATGTCGACTGGTGTTGACGGATCGGTCAGATCGACAACAATTCGACCACCGCCGTCACGTGTACGACGGAAATCAACACTTGAAATCGAACGGCTGCCCGGCGCTGCATAAGAACGGTCGTCGGATGAAGCTGCGCTGGCGAACTGGGTAGAACCTGCGCTGTAATCATCCCCGTCACCCAAGATGACAGTTACCGTATTGCCGCTACGGGCGGTCGTGTACTCAACCATCGAGCCGAGATTCAGTACCACGCGCGTTCGGCCATTGGCCTCGGCGGTCAATACTGTATTCAGCGGGCCCAAATTAACGTCGCGGCGACGTGAAGTCAGCCCCAACGCCGTATCCGGTAAATCAAGCGCAATTCGCGCTGGATTTTCAATAGTGAACGCAAGCGGCTCAGGTGCAGCTTCGCTCATGATGAGCTTTAGCTCGACACGTTGGCCGGGCAAACTTTGCACTTGAATATCCTGTAGACGGTTACCTTCCTGTGCGCTAACTGACGCGCCACAAAAAAGCAGCAGCGCCGCTTGTGCCAATACAGCTAGCTTTAACGTCGAATTACGGCGTCCAGCTGTCGGGTTGAATTTGAACATCATTCCTTTAACTCCCAGTTTCATGCAGGTGTCAGTCTAAAAGACCAACTGCGGCGTCTCTTTCAATGTAGCCGCCAATACCATCAGAAATAATCTCTATCACACCGATTTCTGACTCAGAAATTCCCGTAATTCGTCCGTCATTCTGTCCCATATAATTGCCGGGAATGACGCGGTGAATTAGACCGTCCGAAGTCTGTACGAGGCCATACATCGTCTCGCCAATATGCAGCGTTCCGACCATGCCCAACGAGTCCAGAGGAAAGCTTTCGAGGTACTCACGGCTACGCTCAACATCAGGTCGCGGACCACCCCCGTTGCGGGCTGCCTGTGGCGTATCCGGTCGAAACGGTGATCGCAGGCCGTCAATATCGGCGATATAGCGGAATCCATCATAAGGCGTAATTTCCGGTAACGGATCAATGCGGCCACCTGGACGTGCCTTGACTTCGTTGATGTAGCGGTCGAGCTCATCGTCGGCGCTACCGCCACATGCTGACAGGCCAAAAGCCATCAACACTACGAACAGGCTGCGCTTAACTAATTGAGAAGTGCGCATCTTAGTCAGCCTCCTCGTCAAGGTAACGATATGTCTGAGCAACAACTTCCATGCTCAGCTGGTCGAAATTATCAGGCGATTCCGGCGTAATCGTGATGTTATGCAAGGTCACGATTCGCGGCAGCGCAGCGATGCCGCTGACAAAATTACCAATCTCGTGATAGCCGCCGGTAAGGCGAATATTGATCGGTTTCTCAGCATAGAAGTCTTTCGGTATCTCGGATTGCGGTACAAAAAGCTTTTCCTGCAACCCGGCTGCCAGCCCCGTTTGGGAGATATCGACGATCAGGCTTGGGATTTCTGTCTCGCCTGGCAGCTGCCTGAGCATGGTGCCAAATGATTGTTCAATCTCAGCCAATTGCGCTTTGTATGCATCGAAGTTTACGGCTTTTCTTTGTTTGTTCTCAAAGGTCAGCCTGTATTGCACTTCTTCCGCTGCTGCACGCTGCAGCTGTGGACGCTTGTCCTTAATAATCGTGAAATAGATGCCAAGACCAACGACTGCGGCAAATACGATCACAATTACTGCGAAGCGAAACGATCCCGGCCAACGACCTACGTCATTGATATCTAAGCTTTGGAGTTCTTCAACGATATTCATACCTCGTCCTCCAGCTCAGCGTCCGAACGAACTTGTTTTGCATACACAACAAACTCAGATTGTCTGGAGCTGCCTGACTGCTTTGTTTCAACGCGCTCAACTTCCGGATCGGTCAACCATACGGATGAGTCGATCTGTCGCATCAGTGCGGAAACTCGTGTGCTTGATTGCGCAATCCCGCGCAGCTCGACTCGTGCGCCGACCTGCCGCATGCCCGTCAAATACACACCTTCGGGAAGCTGACGAACCAACTCATCAAAGAGGTGCACAATCTCGGGGCGGCTCTTTTGTAATTGCTCAATGATTTCCATGCGCGCGAGCAGGCGTTCTTTCTGCCGCTCGAGGCTATCGATTTCCTTGATGCTCTTTTCGAGCTCGGCGATCTCGTTAGTCAGGCGCTCATTACGTGCCTCCTGGCTAGAGATCATCTGCGAATACGCGAGCATCGTCAGCATGATTACGGCAATACCCGCGACTACAGCGCCGCCAAGAGCAACACCGAAATCGCGTTGCCGTTTTTGACGCTCCGCTTCGCGCCATGGAAGTAGATTAATACTAGGCATTAGTCGAAACTCCTCAGTGCGAGACCGCAAGCAGTAAGAAGTGCTGTCGCATCTTTATTTACGCCTTGTGACTTGGCCTTAGATGAAATCTTCATTTGGCCAAGCGGATCGCCAACTTCAGTGGGGATACCTACGCGGCTGGAAATGACATCCGAGATTCCCGGAATGTTGGCGCAACCGCCACATACCAGGATCATGTCAGGTTGTTCGCGGCCGCCACCTGAAGCCAGGTAGAACTGCAGTGAACGACTGACCTGTTGCGTCATGTCATCAATAAAGGGTTCGAGAACTTCCGGTTGATAATTGCTCGGCAGACCACCTTGCTTCTTGGCGCGACCGGCATCTTCCATCGAAAGTCCGTAAGTACGCATTATTTCTTCAGTCAGCTGCTGGCCACCGAAGTTAAAGTCTCGCGTGTAGACGACTTTGAGGTCTGCCAGGACACTGAATGTCGTGCTACTGGCGCCGATGTCGACCACCGCTACCGATTGCCCCATGCCGCCGTCTGGAATCTGATGGCTGAGCAGTCGACACGCGTTTTCCAGCGCGAAAGCCTCTACGTCAACGATCTGCGTAGAAAGACCAGCCGCTACAACCGCTTGCTGGCGCTGCTCGACATTTTCCGTACGCGTCGCAACCAGTAATACGTCCATCAGCTCCGGGTCTTTATCATTGGGGCCGATAACTTCGTAATCGAAGCTAACCTCTTCCATGGGGAAGGGGATGTACTGGTCCGCCTGAATCTCGACCTGCCCCTCAAGATCTCTGTCTGAAAGACTCGATGGCATCTGAATGACTTTAGTAATCGCAGCATCACCGCTTATCGCGACTGCTACGTCCGTTGCCTTAGCCCCAGCGCGCTTTACAGCGCGGCGAATGGCCTCGCCGACGGCCTTCGCGTCGACGATGGCTTTCTCATTCACTGAACTCGGGGGGGTTGGCTCTGCCGAATAGGACTCAACTCGATAGCGCTTTCCACTCTGGGAAAGTTCTATCAACTTGACCGACGATGTCGTGATATCGAGGCCCAGCAGTGGCTGTGTTTTTTTGCCAAAGAGCACGTATTTTTCCTTCTAAGTCGGTAAGTTGCGAGTTAAATCTAGGTCGGACATTAGCAAAGTGATTTAACTATATATCAATAAAATGTTAAATAAAACGTGACTTTGTTCTCTATCTCGTCAGCATCATGGTAATGCGACTAGGACCAGCATTTCCGTGAACCAGTCGAGAACTCAAACTATGACTCGTTATTGCAGCACTAAGGCTCGGACCTTTATCATCTGTCCCTGACACTCAAGCACGAGTCTTTGCCCCAAAAAAGCCACATTTCTTGCATCAACCACCCATCACCGTAAGCTCTAATAAGGTGAACAATCGCCCACAAAAACAGGGATGTTCGGCTGAAAACGCCTGTAACTATGCATAATCCAACGCAAAAAAAAGCGAAACCACGTCACATAAGACGACGACGAGCCCTAAGAACTTTGATTATTGCGCTGGGTTTTGGCTCGATTAGCGCAATTGGGGCCGTCGCCGGCGTTATCGGCGCTTACTATTATGTGCAGCCGAGCCTGCAGTCCGCGGAGACCATCCGTGATATCCCGCTGGAGGTACCACTGCGTATATTCAGCCGGGATGGCTACCTGATCAGCGAAGTTGGCGAGCGAAAGCGCATCCCGGTCACCTATGAGGATCTACCGCCGCACGTGGTCCACGCTTTTATCGCTGCTGAGGACCGACGCTTCTTTGAACACTCTGGAATTGACTACCGCGGCGTTCTGCGCGCGGTTTTGCGCCTGGCGAAGACCGGCAACGCTTCGGGCGGTGGCGGCAGCACACTCACTCAACAGCTGGCACGCGACTATTTTTTGACTCGCGAACAGACTGTGCAGCGCAAGCTCACGGAAGCCTTCCTCGCTTATAAAATTGAGCAGGAGTTCACGAAAGATCAGATCATGGCGCTGTTCCTCAACAAGATGTTTTTCGGGCAGCGCGCTTACGGTGTCGCCGCTTCCGCGCAAGTCTTCTTTGATAAGAACCTGAGTCGTATCAATATTGCCGAAGCCGCCACCCTGGCCGGTGTTTTACCGGCGCCTTCACGATACAACCCGGTGAGCAATGCCGAGAATGCGAAGAATCGTCGTGGCTATGTACTCGGTCGCATGCGCGATCTTGGGTATATCAGTGACAGCGAATACGACGAGGCGATGGCCTATCCGATGGAATCACGGCTGCACGGCGCGGCCATCGAGCTGAACGCGCCTTACGTAGCCGAGATGGTTCGCAGTCAAATGCTCAAGCGTTATGGCGAGGATGCCTACACGGCCGGCTACCAGGTAGTAACAACGCTCGATTCGCGTCTGCAAAAAGCAGCGAATTACGCATTGCGCAATGGTCTGCTCGAGTTTACGCGGCGCCGCGGATACCGCGGGCCACATGCGCAGGTTGCGCTCACCGCCGAGATTGCGGCATTACCGTTTGAACAATGGCCGGACGAAATTTTGCAACCACTCGATCGATACGCGCCGGGTGGCTTGTCTTTGGCGCTGGTCACAGAAGTTTCGCAAGACAATACGGCGAGCATCGTGTTTCGCGACGGCACCACCGCGGTTATTCCCTGGTCTGGTTTGCGTTGGGCGAATCCTTTCATCGACCGTGAGAACTTTGGTCCTGCCCCTGAAACTGCGGCAGAAGTCGTAGCCATCGGCGACATTATCTATGTCATGCCAACCGCCGATGATTACTGGGCGCTGGCACAAGTTCCGGAAGCACAATCCGCGGTCGTTTCAATTGACCCTTACGACGGCGCCGTTTCAGCGCTAACAGGCGGTTTCGATTTTACAGTGAGCAAGTTCAATCGCGCCCGCCAAGCGTACCGACAACCAGGTTCTGCGTTCAAACCCTTCATATACTCAGCTGCACTCGAACATGGCAACACCGCTGCGACAGTAATTCTGGATGCGCCGGTCGTCATCAGCTCGTCTGAGCTTGAGGCCATCTGGCGACCCATTAACTACAGCGGTCGCTTTTACGGGCCAACACGCTTGCGCGAAGCGTTGAAGCGATCGATGAATCTTGTCTCCGTTCGTTTGCTGCTTTTTGAAACTGGCGTCGGTAACGCAATTCGGCACCTCGAAAAGTTTGGTTTTAGCGATGCCACATTGATAAGAAATGGCTCGCTCGCCTTAGGTGGCGGTCAGGCCTCACCGCTGGATATGGCGCAGGGCTATGCAATCCTCGCAAACGGTGGTCATGCGGTAACGCCCTACATTATTGATTCCATTTACAGCGCGACCGGCGAACCGCTATTTCGCGCCGAAGCCGCGATTGTCTGTGAAGAGTGTATTGCGGATGAGAAGCCACCTTCGAGCGACGAGGACACACGGTCCGAAGAAGAAATTGCTGCGGCGAGGGAAAGCGCGCTGGAGCAAATGGCCGATGTTGCTGAAACCTATCGACCAGATGCGAGCATAGCGCCCGAGTTGTTCGAGGGCATCAATCTCGCACCGCAGGCCATAACGCCACAGAACGCGTTTATCATCCAGGACATGATGCGAGGCGTTGTCGGTCCTGGCGGAACGGGAGCTCGCGCGCGCCGCGAGCTCGGCCGAACCGACCTGTCCGGGAAAACCGGTACCTCAAACGATCGCCGCGATGCGTGGTTCGGCGGCTTTAACGCGGATCTCGCCGCCGTTGTCTGGGTCGGTTACGACGACGATTTACCGCTCGGCCCCCGCGAAGAAGGCTCACGTACGGCCCTGCCGATCTGGGTTGAGTTTGCTCGCATTGCATTAGAGGGCGCACCCAACCATCAGATGCCGATGCCGGAGGGCATAACATCGGTCAGAATCGACTCTGCCACCGGTTGCCGCGCCAAATTTGGTCAGCTGAATTCACAGTTTGAGGTATTTCGAGTCGGGAACGAACCCGATTGCGAAGAACTTGGCGACGTTACAGATCTGTTCAACAATGCAGCAGGTGTCGATCCAGAGCCTGAAGGTGAAGATGAAGATGAGGATACTGAATCCCTCTTTTAAGAATATGGGTAGAAAGCAAACAAGCGAAGCAGAACGCGCCCGGCAAATAGTCGCTCAGGAAGCTGCGCGCATTATTGTTAATCAGGGCATTCGCGACTACCGGCTCGCAAAACAAAAAGCCGCGGAGCGACTTGGATTGAGTTCGCGTGGCTCATTGCCAGGCAATGCCGAGATCGAAGTTGCGGTGGCAGATTACTTACAAATATTTGGTGGTGATGAACATGCCGACCTACTGCGCCTCATGCGCACTGCCGCGCTATCAGCAATGGAATTGCTAGCGCCCTTTTCCCCACGACTTGTCGGTCCGGTATTGGCGGGTACTGCCGATGATAATTCGGCCGTTAATCTTCACGTCTTTGCAGACAGCCCGGAAATGATCGCGATGGAAATTGGTGACAGGGGTATACAGTTTAAATCCTACGAGCGCCGCCTGAAGACTCGGCGCGGACAAATTGAAATGTATGCAGGGTTTGAGTTTCGCCACATCAACGAAACAATTCAGGCAACAGCGTTCCCTATTGATGGCGAACGGCAAGCACCTCTAAGTCCGATTGATGGAAAACCGATGAAACGAGTAAATGCTGGTGCGGTGCAGGAGTTGCTTCAACATGTATGACAAGAGTGCGGCCTGATAAATATTTCTAGCAATGGCTCGCTACGCTGCGCTTTATTTGCTCGAAATATTTATCAGGCCGCACTCTTGTCCCGAACCCGGGAGCACTTCGTTTAGCGTTCTTCGATCGCCGTGTAGTCTCTTGCGACTGGCCCTGTGTAGAGCTGTCGTGGTCGGGCAATCTTGCCACTTGGATCAGAAATCATTTCACGCCAGTGCGCTGTCCAGCCTACCGAACGACCCAGTGCAAACATCACTGTGAACATTGACGTTGGGATGCCAAGCGCTCTGTAGATAATGCCTGAGTAGAAGTCGACATTCGGGTACAGGTTCTTCTCCACAAAGTAGTCGTCTTGTAGCGCAACTTGCTCGAGCTCCAACGCAAGATCAAACATCGGCGTGTCTTTTCTATCCAGTTGCTTCAGGACCTTGTGCGCCATCTCGCGGATGATCGTCGCGCGCGGATCGAAGTTCTTGTAAACGCGGTGGCCGAAGCCCATCAAACGGAATGCATCGTTTTTGTCTTTCGCCTTCTCGACGTATTTGCCGATCTGACTGACATCACCAATTTCCTCGAGCATATTGAGCACTGCTTCATTCGCACCGCCGTGTGCGGGGCCCCACAGCGCGGAAATGCCGGCAGCAATAGCTGAGTAAGGGTTTGCACCAGAACTGCCTGCCATACGCACGGTGGACGTTGAACAGTTCTGTTCATGATCGGCGTGCAGGATAAACAGTAAATCGAGCGCTTCCGCTGCAACCGGATCAATCTCGTAAGGTTCGGCTGGCACGGCGAATAACATGTGCAGCAGGTTCTCGGTGAAATTGAGATCATTGCGCGGATATATAAATGGCTGGCCGCTATTCAATTTGTAGGCGGCGGCAGCAATGGTTGGCAGCTTGGCCAGAATCCGGTGCGCAAATATGTCCCGGTGCAGAGGATTCGATGAGTCCATCTCTTCGTGGTAATACGCGGACATGGAACCGACGACAGCGGATAACATTGCCATCGGATGGGCGTTGTAACGAAAACCCTTGAAGAAGCTCAGCATGCCGTCGTTGAGCATGGTGTGCATGCGGATGGTGTTATCGAATTCGCTTAGCTGCTGCTCGGTCGGCAATTCACCGTTCAATAAAAGGTAAGAGACTTCAATGAAGCTGGAGTTGGCTGCCAGCTGCTCTACCGGGTAGCCCCGGTACATAAGGATGCCTTCCTCACCGTCAATGTAGGTGATATCCGACTCACAGCTGCCTGTTGAAACAAAACCTGGATCGTACGTAAATACTCGTTGGTCACGGTACAAACGCGCAATGTCGACCACGTCCGGACCAACGGTACCTTTTCTAACAGGCAACTCTGTTTCCACGCCTTCCGGGCTCTTTAGTCGGTATACATCCTCAGTCATCGTAATCCTTTAATGTCCTTATCCTAAAACCCGACGAGCATAGCAGCGCGCCCGGATATCCGGAATCATTGAAAACCGCAAATTTTAGAAACCGGCAGGCCAATTCCAGAGGAAAAGACCCAAGCAGTCCGGTTTCTAGCCCATACCGTACTTTTTACGGAACTTGTCTACACGTCCGCCAGTATCGACGACTTTTTGTTTGCCCGTGTAAAATGGGTGGCACGAGGAGCACACTTCAACAGAGAGATCCTCGCCGAGGGTTGAGCGTGTTATGAATTCATTCCCGCAACTACAGGTGACTTTGATGTCGTCGTAATTGGGATGTATTTCGGCTTTCATGATCTGGCTCTCCCGAGCGGACTACTGCATAAAAAAGGGCGCGTAGGATATAGGGAAGCAGGATTCGCCGCAAGCCCCCAATCTTATCCACAGAAGCTGTGGATAAGACTGTGGATGATTTTTGAGTGAATGCTCTAAGCTGCGGTTTTTCAAAGATTGATGTCAAAATGATTAAATAGTGTCCATTTTCGTTAATTTATTTAAAACAATAACTTACAACGATTTTGAAACACTCTATGTGAGATAGGGGCCCTCTTCCACTGAAAATAAAGGCATACCCAAAGTCTTGTGCATAAATGCATAAGGCGAAACCGGACTCACAAGGCCGCAGTTAAATATTATTAATGGCCGAAAACCTGCCCTTGAGGCAATAAAATTGGCGATCACCGGCCGCTAGTCGTTGATGAATTCGGCCTGCAAGTCATTCAGGAATCGGGCACCCAGTTCGGTTGGCCTCCAGATTTCGCTGGTATCGCGCTCAATCAGACCGCGACGCCGTGCATTTTCGCTGGCGCGCATCAGTTCCGCTGCATCAACCCCCGTTCGCTGTACGAACATGGCTTCAGAAAAACCAGCGTTAAGTCGCAGCGCGTTCAGCATGAAATCGAACAGGATTTCATCGCCTGCAAGCGGCGTTTCGGCCATTTCGGGGCCGCCAGCTTCCTGACCCATCATGTACTGCAGTGGATTCGCCGGCTTCTGATAGCGGCAGACGCTACCCCCTGCTGTCAGCTTGCCATGGGCGCCTGCGCCGACAGCGAGGTAGTCACCGAATAGCCAGTAGTTCATATTGTGGCGGCAATGCCGATCAGGTTGCGCATAGGCCGAAACCTCATACTGTTGGTAGCCGTGACTGTCGAGCAAGGATTGGCCGGCCTCCTGAATAGCATACGCATCGTCGTCGCTCGGCATATTGGTGGGCGGGCGGGCGTAGAACACCGTGTTCGGCTCGAGCGTAAGTTGATACCAGGAAATATGCGCTGGCTGCAGTTCGATCGCCGCTGTGACGTCTGACATTGCGAGCTCGACATCTTGTCCCGGCAGGCCGTGCATCAGATCAATATTGATATTGTCGAAGCCGGCATTTTTTGCGTCGGTAACGGCGCACGTTATATCAGCACTGCTGTGAATACGACCGAGCCCTGCTAGTAAATCGTCGTTAAAACTTTGCGCACCGATCGACAATCGAGTCACGCCAGCATCACGGTAGCCGGCTGGTGCACCGCACTCGACGGTGCCCGGATTAGCTTCCATCGTTACTTCGATATCATCTGTCAGTGCAAAGCGCGACCTGATGCCGTCGATGATCCGCGCAATCTCCTCGGGCAAAAACAGACTGGGTGTTCCACCGCCCAGGAAGATGCTGCTTAGTGGACGTCCCGCAGCACGCACGGTCTCCCGTTGCAGATCTGCAAGCAATGCTTCTATGTAGCGCTGCTTCGGCGCTGCTTCACCCGCAGTGTGCGAATTAAAATCGCAATAAGGACACTTTCGCACACACCACGGCAGGTGCACGTACAAAGAAAGTGGCGGCGTCTTCACGCGAAACGTTGTTCAATCAGCGCCACAAGTTTTCGCAGAGCTTGGCCACGATGACTACGTGCGTTTTTTTCTTCTGCCAATAACATTGCAGCACTGGTGCCGCTCGCGGGATCCAGAAAAATCGGGTCATAGCCGAAACCGCCATCGCCTTGCCTGGCCGTAAGAATTGACCCCCGCCACTTGCCTTCCGCAATCAACGCCTGTGGGTCACCTGGCATGACGAATGTTGCGGCACAGCAAAACGCTGCGCCACGGTCAGCCGTTTCTACGTTTTGCAATGCACCAAGAAGCTTGTCGATGTTTTTGCCGTCAGTCGCATCTGGCCCGGAATAGCGGGCCGAGTAAACGCCTGGCGCGCCGTCAAGTGCATCCACTACCAATCCTGAATCATCAGCAATCGCAGGCAGGCCGGTAATCGCCGCTGCATGCCGCGACTTGAGGAGTGAGTTTTCGATGAAGGTCGTGCCGGTTTCCTCGGCATCTTCCACGCCAAGCTCCGATTGCGCGACAACCTCAATGCCAAGGCCCTCGAGAAGACGTGCGATCTCGCGAATCTTTCCTTTGTTGCCACTCGCCATGACAACTTTGTCCGGCATCGAAGTCACGATAATGCTTTGGTAATCGCCTCGTTTTGTGCGCTGATAATTCCTGCGATGCCGCCACGTGCCAAAGTCAGCATGGCGCTAAACTCATCATCGGAAAACGCATGCCCCTCTGCTGTTCCCTGCACTTCGATAAACCGACCAGCATCGTTCATAACTATGTTCATGTCGGTCTCGGCCTCTGAATCTTCTGCGTAGTCGAGGTCGAGCACGGGCGTGCCAGCGTAGATGCCAACAGATACTGCCGCGACCTGTCCGTGCAGCGGATTCTTTTTCAGTTTGCCTTTGGCCGCGAGTCTTTGCATTGCGATTGCCAATGCCACATAGGCACCACTGATAGATGTGGTCCGTGTTCCGCCATCCGCTTGAATCACATCGCAGTCGAGGGTTATGGAGCGCTCGCCGAGCGCCTTCATATCGGTTACGGCCCGAAGCGAGCGCCCGATCAGGCGCTGAATTTCTACAGTACGGCCACCTTGTTTTCCTCGTGCCGCTTCACGGCCGGAACGGGTATGCGTGGCGCGCGGCAACATGCCGTACTCGCCGGTCACCCAGCCACTGCCCTTGCCGCGCATCCATCCCGGAACGCGCTCCTCAATACTCGCCGTACACAACACTTGTGTATCGCCGAATGATGCAAGAACACTGCCTTCAGCATGCTTGGTAAAGTCGGCGACGAAGCGAACTTCGCGCATAGATGCAGGATCGCGGCCACTAGGACGCATAGTTGTTCTCCATTATTAGAATTGTCTGGGCTGTTTCAGACGCCGAGCCACTTTATCGCGGTACCCGTCGTATTGTCACTGAAGGGCGCGTTGATTTCGAGCGCCTTTACGCTTAGAACTTTAAGATTCTCAGCAAGCCCCTGATCACCTTCGGCGGCAATCTCGGCCATGTCATCATCAGTCAATCCTGACCAAAGACCATCCGAACAAGCTAGCAGCACGTCTCCGTACAGCATGTCTTTTTTGTTTGCGATGCTCATATCGGGGACCGGTGCGTCACCCCCAATGCAACATTCAACGAAGTTGCGCATTGGATGATCCATTGCTTCTTCTTCACTGATAGCACCTTCCTGTATCAACACCTCAACGTGGCTATGATCGCGGGAGCGAGTCAGGATGGCGCCATTTCGTACCTGGTATATGCGGCTGTCGCCAACATGAGCCCAGTACGCACCGCCTTCCTGAACCAGGCAAATGGCACAGGTAGCGCGTGGTCGAAAATCAATGGCAACGTCACTGCCTATGCGAACCACTTCATCATGTGCCGCCGCCAGGGCCATATATAGAAAGCCCTGCGGATCAAAAATCGGCTGCCGCGCGGCCATGAACAGATCCTGTACGACCTTCAATCCGGTTTCGGCAGCGAGCGCGCCATCCGAATGTCCGCCCATACCATCGAATACCAGCATGAGAGCCGCTTCATCGGAGACAACTACAGCGGCGCGATCCTGATTGTCCTGCCGGTCTCCAAGCGCGGAAACTTTTGCGTATTCGATTTGCATAGATTCTTTAAAATTGCTTCTTCAAGTATGACTTCTTTAAACGACAGTGGCCTTCAACAGGGACGACAGCTTAGAATGTTGTCCTCACAAAAAGCGTGACCTAGGCGGCACTCGCTACAAGTTCTGGAGAACAACACAGATGTTACACAGTATGACAGGCTTCGCGCGAGAGTCGGTTGAAACCGAACTCGGGACATTAACGTGGGAGATTCGCTCCGTAAACCATCGCTATCTCGATGTGCAGTTAAAATTGCCAGAGGATCTGCGGCCCAAAGAACAGGCCTTCAGGCAGCAGGCAAGCGCTGTGCTGGGTCGCGGCAAGGTTGAGTGTGGACTGTACTTCAGGCGCGCAAATGATCAACAGTCAGAGATGCAGATTGATACCAAGCTGGTTGACCTGCTCGGCGCTCGTTTGTCCGAAATTTCCTCCAGACTGCCGCAAGCTGCCGCGGTAAACCCGCTGGAAATACTGCGCTGGCCGGGCGTCACGCAGCAAGCGGAGATTGACGTAGAACCGCTTTTTGAACAGGCCACGGTACTTCTGACCACAGCGCTAGCGGCAATGAACAAGATGCGATTGAGTGAAGGAAAGCGCATGAAAGACTTGCTCGAAGCCCGCTGTATCGAGATCGAATCAATATCAACAAGCGTAAGAAAGCGAATGCCGGAAGTACTGCAGGCAACAAGAAGCAAGCAGAAAGAGCGTATTGACAAACTCGACATCGAGGCAGATCCCGCGCGTCTGGAAATTGAACTCGCGATGATCGCGCAGAAAATCGATGTAGATGAAGAGCTGGACCGACTCGATAGCCACCTCGTAGAAATTCGCGACACCTTTATCAATGACAAGGCCGTCGGCCGCCGCCTGGACTTCCTGATGCAGGAACTCAATCGTGAGGCGAATACGCTTGGATCAAAATCGGCCGACACAGAGACAACCAAAGCAGCCGTCGACCTGAAGGTGCTAATAGAGCAGATGCGCGAACAAATTCAGAATGTCGAGTAGATCGACGTGAGTAATCAAGCGGGCAAACTATTTGTTTTCGCCGCACCGTCCGGTGCTGGCAAAACAACTCTGGTTCACGCTGTTGTCAGGAAGCACCCCGAACTTCGATTCTCTGTTTCCTATACCACGCGCGAACCGCGTCGCAACGAGGCCAATGGCGTCGATTATTTCTTTGTCAACGAAGAAGAGTTCATGCGTCTTCGTAACCAGGGCGAGATGCTGGAGTTCGCACAGGTCTTCGACTATTTCTACGCTACCAGTCGCAGCCAAGTGGAAAATCACCTGGCGGACAATCGCAATGTTGTTCTGGAAATCGATTGGCAAGGTGCGCGGCAGGTACGCGAGTCCATGCCCGACTGCGTCACTATTTTCATAATGCCGCCGTCACTCACGGAGCTGGAGCGTCGCTTGCGAAGTCGTCGCACCGACAAGACGGCGGTAATCGAGCGGCGCCTGCGTGATGCCAGGAGCGATATATCGCATTGGGATGAGTTTGATCACGTAATTATTAACGACGATCTTGACGAAGCTGTCGCCGCGCTCGAAGCGGTTTTTCGGGGCGAAGGCGAAGCCTCCTCGACGGACAATCCCGAGCTACGGCAGGCTATTAGCGATATCATCGACTAAAGGCTTATAACAGTTGGCTATATAGCCTCGTATTGCGGCCTGCCGGTGCCCTAGACTCCGCGCCTGCACGTGAAAAGGGCTTTGGCCCATTTGCCGTTTTATTCATTCAGAATCAGGATTACACGCATGGCTCGTATTACAGTCGAAGACTGCCTCGATAACATCGAAAATATTTTTGAAATGGTGCTGGTTGCCGCAAAACGTGCTCGCCGCGTCGCTCACGGTGCCGACCCGATGGTTGAGCTCGAGAATGACAAGCCAACGGTTATCGCACTGCGTGAAATTGCAGAAGGCCTTGTAAACTCATCGATTCTTGAAGAAATCGAAGAACCGGCAACTGAAGATCTCCTGCAAATGGAATCGATCGAAGACGTATTGCCGGTACGCGGCATCTCGATAGGCGATTAAACACGCCCTCTAACGCGGACAGCGACACAATCCCCGATCCGAAGGTATGATCGAAGCATGGATTATGCCGCCGCAATATTATCGAAACTACCGGGCGCGAATAAGCGCGACCACGGTGTGCGCCGACTGATCGAAACGCTTGAGTCTTATTTGCCAGCAGAGCAACTCGAGACAATTACGGCCGCCTACGAGTTTGGTGCAAACGCACATACCGGGCAAGTACGTAAAACCGGAGAAGCCTACATTACGCATCCGGTCGCGGTGGCGCAGGAACTCGCCGAAATGCACCTCGACGCCGAGGCTATCACCGCCGCAATTTTGCACGACACTGTCGAAGACACCGCCGCTTCTCTGGATGACATCAGCGAACGCTTTGGCAGTGAAGTCGCATTGTTGGTCGACGGTGTAAGCAAACTCGATCAAATCCAATTTCGCAGTCACGCCGAGGCGCAAGCCGAAAGTTTCCGCAAAATGATGTTGGCGATGATTGAGGATATTCGCGTCATTCTCGTCAAGCTCGCGGATCGTTTACACAACATGCAAACGCTCGGTGCGATGCCACTGGACAAGAAAAAGCGCATTGCCAGAGAGACTCTTGACATCTACGCGCCGATCGCAAATCGATTAGGCATCAACCGACTAAAGGTGCAACTCGAAGACTTAGGTTTTAAACATCTATACCCGTTTCGTTACCGCGTTCTCGAGACTGCCCTAAAAAAGAGTAAGGGCAGTCAGAAACAGATCGTCAAGAAAATTTCCGAAGAATTCATTTCGATACTGGCCGATGAAAACCTCAAGGCGGAAGTACTGGGTCGCGAGAAACATCTCTACAGCATCTATAAGAAGATGGCGGGTAAGCGCATATTACTGTCTGACGTTGTTGATGTTTACGGGTTTCGAATCATCACTGAGGACGTAAACACCTGTTACCAGATTCTTGGACTGGTGCACGGCTTATACAAGCCGATGCCTGGACGTTTCAAGGACTACATTGCGATACCCAGGATTAATGGTTATCAATCCTTGCACACCACATTGTTTGGACCCCAGGGCCTGCCACTCGAAGTGCAGATTCGCACACAGGAAATGGATCGCCTTGCCGAATCCGGCGTTGCCTCACACTGGATATACAAAGCAGAAGAAAAATCTGATGCCAGCCCGCAGCGGCGAACTCGCGCGTGGTTAGCCAACCTTGACGAATTACAGCAATCGGGCACCTCAGAAGAATTTCTTGAAAGCGTAAAAGTCGATTTGTTTCCTGACAAAATTTACGTGTTCACTCCCGATGGCGACATCATACCGCTGCCGAAAGGTGCAACCGCAGTGGACTTTGCTTATGCCGTGCACACCGATATCGGCGATCGTTGCATCGCAGCAAAAGTTAACCGCGGGCTTGTACCATTGCAAACCGAACTGCAGAACAGTCAAGCCGTACAGATAATTACGTCGAAGGGCGCCAAACCCAATCCGAACTGGCTGACGTTTGTGCGCACTGCAAAAGCGAGAACGGCAATTCGCCATCACATGAAGGATTTGCGAGTGTCGGAGTCCGTTGACCTCGGTAAGCGCTTACTCGACCGTTCTTTGAAAGACCTGGGTTCATCGTTACGCAAGGTCGGCAAAGTGCGCATGGCCGAATCGCTTGAACAGCTCGGCCTGGTCAACACCGACGAGTTGTTTGAACAGGTCGGCCTGGGAGAACGACTTGCGCCGTTGACGGCGCGGGTACTTGTCGGCGGCAGCATCAACGATGATGACCAACAGGACGCAGCAAGCCTTGTTATTGCCGGCACGGAAGGCATGGTCGTCGCTTACGGGAAATGCTGCCATCCGATACCAGGCGACGATGTGATGGGCTATCTAACAGCCGGGCGCGGCGTCGTCATTCACCGCAACCAGTGCGGCAATCTCTCGAATTTTCGCAAGCAGCCTGAAAAGTGGATATCGGTGACCTGGGAGACGAACATCGAGCGCGGCTTCAACTCGCAGATTCACATCGACACTCGTAACAAGCCGGGCGTGCTCGCCGAAGTCGCTGCGACAATCGCGGATTGCGATTCAAATATAGAGCAAGTCGAAGTGCGTGGGCGGCACGATGATTGCTCGATATTGTCATTCTTATTGCTAGTAAAAGACCGTGTGCACCTGGCGCGAATCATGCGCAGTGTGCGTAATATGAAAAACGTAATTCGCGTAACGCGCGAATGTGCTTAAGGACAGGGCAGAAAAGCTAATGAGCAAGAAAACTTTACACACTGACAAAGCGCCGGCAGCGATCGGCACCTACTCGCAGGCAGCTGTCGGCGGTGGCCTGACATTCCTTTCCGGGCAAATCCCGTTGGTCCCGGAAACGATGGAAGTTGTTGCGGGCGATTTTGAGGCGAGGGCGGTACAGGTTTTCGAGAATCTAAAAGCACTGGCAGCGGAGGCTGGCGGCACGCTAAACGATGCCGTGAAGGTTACTGTTTTCCTTACTGACCTCGACAATTTCGCGACCGTCAATTCGGTTATGGAGCGTTATTTCGATCAACCTTACCCGGCACGCGCTGCGGTTGGCGTCGCGTCGCTGCCCAAGGGCGTCGACGTTGAGGCAGACGCCGTCCTTGCAATCTGATTCACCACTAACAGCACTGAAAGGCGTCGGTCCGGCGCTCGCAAAGAGGCTCGAAAAACTCGACCTGTATCGAGTTGAAGATCTGCTGTTCCTGCTACCGTTGCGTTATGAGGACCGCACGCAACTCGTTAAAATTGGCGCTCTGCAAGCGGGTAGCCGCTGTCTGGTGAGTGGTGAAGTGTTGCTCGCTGAGACCGTGTATCGAGGCCGGCGTAACCTGCTGGTGCGAATCACTGACGGCAGCGCGCAACTAACCTTGCGATTCTTTCATTTTTCGCGGCAACAGCAAGCACAATTCAAAGCCGGCATTCATATCACTTGCTTCGGCGAAGCCAGACGCGGCAATAATGGCTTCGAGATGATCCACCCGGAATATCGCGTCCTGCGTGAAGGTCAGGATGCCGCAACCGATGACTCTCTGACCGCAATCTACCCGGCTACCGAAGGTGTACAACAAGGGCGTTTGCGAAGCCTCACCGACCAGGCATTGCAACAGATGGCTGCAGCACCGCCGCAGGAATTACTGCCCCTGGAAGTCACGAAAAAGCTCGGCATGCCGTCGCTGGCCGACGCTATCAATTACTTACATCGCCCACCACCGGATGCCGACACACAGCGACTGATTGATGGCAGTCATCCGTGCCAACAGCGCTTGGCGTTCGAGGAATTACTTGCGCACTACCTGAGTTTGCGCGGTTTGCGAGCTTTGGCTGCAACAGAACCCGCTGTGGCATTGATTGATGGTAACGAAGACGTCAGCAACTTCGTCGGCGATCTGCCATTCAAACTCACCGATGCACAACAACGCGTTAGCGACGATATCCTCGCTGACTTGTCGCAACCGCACCCTATGATGCGCTTGATTCAGGGTGATGTCGGATCCGGAAAAACTGTGGTTGCGGCAATTGCCTGTATCAAGGCGATCGCATGTGGTGTGCAGGCAGTAATCATGGCGCCAACAGAAATACTGGCAGAACAACATTGGCGCAGCTTTTCAGAATGGTTTCGTCCATTGGGATTTGAGCCGGCATGGTTGAGCGGCAGCCAACGGGTTGCGGCGCGACGCGCATCCCTTGCGGCAATTGCAAATGGCGACGCGAAGTTGATCGTTGGCACGCACGCGCTGTTTCAGGACGGTGTCGACTTTCATCGACTTGGCTTGGTCGTCATCGATGAACAGCACCGCTTTGGTGTGCATCAACG
>CAJQPL010000083.1 GCA_905480215.1 uncultured Woeseiaceae bacterium
CAAGATCTTGTTCGGCGGTACAGAGACAACCTCAGCTGGAATTCCGCCGGAGCGAAGTTCGACGCTACGATCCGCTGTTGAATTCGCTTGCTCTGGATCCTGATCGGGCAAATCGTCGCTGGTGTCGTAATTGACCACCGAGGTTGCATCCTGCAGTGCGACCGCATACAGCCGGCCTGCCCCTTCAGAAGGCGAACACGCGGTAGTACCACCCGCCGCCCGCGGCACATAAGTTGTAAAGAACACCTGCCCAGCCAGCGTCAACGCTGTAGCCAAAACTTTCTCACCGGGTTCTGTCAGCTGCAGCCGCCAACCGTTTAGAAGATCAACAACGCAACCACCATTATTTTGCAAGCAATTGCTGGTTACGTCGCCAAAATCGACGTGGTCCATTCCGGTATCGACGCCGCTGCCGACAGAAGTTTGACGATCTTTAATCAAATAGGTGTAGTTCGTGTTGACGCCACCGGTATCCAAAGGATTCGCACGATCACCAGAGCCAATAATGACGCCGTCAAACAATCCAGCACTGTCCTTGCTCGGCACCAGATCCGGCCGGTGGAAGAAACGGCGATCAGTAGATATTCCCGACGCACTTGAGGAATGACGACCGACGGATGCCAGCAAGGAAAGCTCCCAATCAGCCGTGTCATCACCGATGATATCCGCACGCCAGATATTGCCTCCGGTATCACCGACAACAATGCGATCCGTAATTCCATCGCCATCGGTATCTGCCGCTGTGAGCGTTGACGGGATACTGTCCTTGAGTCCCGGGTGCTCGTAAACGCCGGTGGCCGCGCCGCCATTACCCTGACGGGCTTTCCAGATTAGCGATCCTGTTAATGCATCGACGACATAGATGGCGTTGCCTTCGGAATCGTCTGTACCGACACTACCGCGAATATCCTTGTTCAGGTCATAGCCGGCAGCGAACATAACGACCGGCCGCGGGCCGCTTGACGTTTCCACCATACCGACGCGAGGCGTCGAAAATGTATACGCCAGTTCCTGAAAATCTCCACCCTTCGATATCTGCCACATCAGCTGCGGCGATTCCGGATTTGTAACGTCGAATCCATAGTAACCTTTACCGCCGCGTCTCATGCCCATGTATATGAATACACGATCACCCTCCGCCGCTGTGATCGTGCCATCGAGATTGACATCCTGAATAAAGGCCACGGGCGCCCCATCCATGGTGTAGGGGTGCTTGGTGCCAGTGCCATTAGCGCGCAGTGTTTTTTGCGCCGGCATCGACGCTCGCGGCAGGAACGCCCAGGCTTCCGATCCCGAATCACTACCACCAGCGGTTGTATTTCGAATCATTCGCAACATGCCATCGTTGCTGGCTACTGCGACATAAATTGCGGGATTGGTGCTGCTATAGCCTCCCAGCGAACCGTAGTTGATCGGCAACGGCCGCGAGTGTAAAGCATCGCCAAAGATCCAGTCTCGGGCTTCCCCCAACACGGTATCCCCATCAACATCGTCTACATCCAGTCCGCGAGCGTAGGCAATCAATTCCGCAGATTCCGCGACAGTTGATGCACCGAGGTCAGATTGAAGTAGTGTTGCTGTCGCCAGATCGGCATTTAACGCAGACAGGCTCGAATCGGTTCGGTCGTAATAAATGCTACGTCCGCCAAGCCCATTGGCACCGTGCGGGCTTCCTGAAACATATCCAGGGACATTCTGTCCGGAACCGCCGCGCGCCACGCTGCGACCATCACGGCCAGCCACTTCGCCGGCGTCCAAATCCGGTGCCGGCAGAGACCCAGGGTTTGTCCAATACGTTAAGGCATCGAAACGAATGCGGCCATCGCCGGCAACCGCAGGTACACCGCGCGCATCGACCAGCTCAGCGGTAGCGGAAGAATCGTTCGCGCCCTCGAGTTTCAGCTTCTTTACGTTGCCGACCCAATAGGGTTTACCTTGTCCGTCAACCTGAAAAAGGGCGATAAATACGTTGTCCGTTACTTCAGCGCGATTGAAAACATTGACCGGCACCGATGCAGCGACGAAGGTCGTGCTAACACTCAATATTTGTTTGAAAATATCCTGCAGTGTCGCAACCAGCTCGTCCGGATTCTCGCTCAGCACTAGCGGCACGCCGGTACCGCCAGCGCGGGCATAGCCCTTCGTTGTTGTATTGACTTTCGTCTTGTCAACAATGAAGTAGGAGATCAGATTTTGTTTATCGTCCAGATCTGACGATAAGTCGGCGTCATGCAAGTATTGAAGTACATCCGGAAATGTTCGTGGTGATGTGCCGAATCCGCCGTTGTTAATATCCTGTTCAATAGCGTCATCCGAATCGTCTTCCTGATTCGAAACCTGAAACATGACGTTGACAGAGTAAAGTTTAGAGCAGGCTCCAGCGCTTTTCAGAGGACTAAGATAACTTGGTTTTACTTGCGAGCCGGTTTCGATGTTTGTATCCCAACTGATCGCTCGATTATCAACATTGAGGTTATCGCTATTGTTCGTACCATAGTCAGTGAAACCATTGTGGGCGTTATAAACACCTTGTCCCGTTAGATAGCGGAATAATTCAAAAAATAGTTCCTTACCCTGATACGAGTGACTGACATTGCCCTGCGGCATCGGCATCGAGTCAAGAATAGTGTGGAATTTCTCTTTGGACCGGTTCGAATCATTTTCCTCGAACAACTGAAAACCCATTGGAATGTAACCGCCATTGCTACATTTTGTCCGACCAAAGCCGTAACAGCTGGTTTGATGATCATGATTCAGCATCAACCCGACCCGAACGCCCTCCAGCGGATCAAATACTTTTCTTAGCGCACCGCGTAACACGTCAAAAAACGTATAGGGACCGGTCGAACTCATATAGCCCTCACTGATCAACGTATCGCAGGTATTGCCATTGCAGGCCGTTGACCCGAGATTCGGCCGGTAGTCCAGCGAAAACATGACCATCGGCTCACTGCCAGCCGGCAGGCCCGCACCCGGGTTCATGTAGACGTCAGTGTCATCTGCATATGTCGTTCCAATCAACGAAACCAGTAGCGCCAGCGATGTGATTAGAAAACCTTTTTGAACTTTAATGTTCATATCTGAATACTCTTTTAGGTTGCAGACTAGTCTTTAGGAAACAAGACCAGGACGCCCTCAGTCACTTCCTGAAAGCCAAGGCCGTCGTCAACGCGGTCGAATGTGGTGGTGACGGTAAATGATGCACTTGTGAATTTGTCGATACTCGACTCTACGACGCGTGGAGGTGGACGAAAAATCGTCCCCGTGCGTTCTACTCTTGCCGCCAAATGCCCATAGCCTATTTGCCCGGCGAGCTCAGAATTCTCAACTGGTAGGTCATTGCGATTGCAATTATCGCCGCCTGCCGTACAAGACGTGAACCCGGAGTCGCCGGTAACGGGTGTTGAGGCGGGATTCGCAACAATCGCGTCAGCGAGCGCCTGCGCAGCCTGATCGGCCGCGATTCGAGATTCTTCATTATGCGAGAGAGAGAGGCCAATCTTGCTGGATCGCATCGCCGACGTCGTCAACAGGGTGATTGCAACAAGAAATACCAGCGCTACAATCAAGATCGCGCCTGACTGCTTTTCTCGTGATGCAAAGTTACTGTGGGTGCTATTCATACTAGAATCCCATCATGTTCATGCTGCGAATATTCTGGATCGATACCGACGTTGAAAATACGCGACGATGAAACGAATCGGCGGGTGTGTAATCCGGCGAATTGCTGATCGAAAAAGTCTTGCTGTTGGTATATCGCGCGTCCAACTCGGCGGTGCGTGCCAACACAAAAATTCGCGCGCTTACGACGCTCTGGATTTGTGCCTGTGTTGGGTCTGATAAATACATATTGGGCTGTCCGTCGCTGCTGGTATCGATTCCGTATTCGAGTTGCAAGTTCTCGATGCCTGTCGCCAGGCATTCGGTAGTCATACCCGGACCCGGACCAGAGAGTGCCTTTCTACAGAGCGTCGGAATACCGTCGCCCGCCGTATTAGCGAAACGTCGGATATAGTAAATACTGGGGCGAAATTCCCAGTCTGCCCTCGGAGCAGCAATCGCAATTGCCGGGGCACCAATCATGGGCGATCGGAACAACAATCCAACAGTGCCGTTTGTACGCAGATAGACTCCACCGTTTCTGAGTACAGGAGCATCATTACCAACGACCCTCTTGATTGAGACGACGTCCGTACCTTCAAGAATTTCGTCACCGACGAAACAGGAGTGCGCGCCGACGACTTGGGCATTTGTCGCATTATCTATGGCACTAATAGACAGACTATCTCCCGTAACGGCGTCAGTAGTTCGATAGATCCAGTTGAGTTGGCCGGCCTGTCCACAGTCCGCGGTAACGGCCAGGCTGGTATCGGGCGTAACGCTACTGGGTACAAGCAGGTCACCGTAGTGACCTGCCATGCTGACGTCGAACGATATCTCTCGCAATGCGTGCCGCGCGTCATCCTGCATGTTCAGAATGTTCTCATCCTGGCTGAAGCTATGACTGTTGTTGACGAAAACGCCGATAATTGCGCCGCCGAGAATGACGGATAACAGCATCGCGACCATGAGTTCGACCATGGTCAGCCCGGCTTGAAGTCTTCTTGGATTCAGCTGCACTGGCTTGCTCACTCAGAAGTTCGGGTCAATAAACGTGGGAATTTGCACGATACGGCGCAATACATTTTGCACTCCGTAGTTGCCGCTAGATGCACCGCACGGATTGGCATTCTGGCTTGACATCGACGCAGAACCACGCCAAACCACGGTGACGGCATAAATTCCCGCGCCGCCGGCGGCAGGGCCAGTCGCACACAAGGTGGGCAAAAACAGCCCCCCTGTACCAGCGCCACCAGCCATTTCCATCGTCCCGTCTAGAGCCTGCTCCCAGAACCAGAGATCGAACAGCGCTTTTTGAGCGGCAGTGCATTCAGCGCCTCCGACGCAATTGGGTAGCGGTTCAGTACCGCGGCTACCACCACCGATTGAGCCAGATGCGGTGTATACATCAATAGCGCTGCCATTGGTGCGCATGTCTTCCAAAAAACCGTGAGCGATCTGCGCAGCAGTTGTACGCTGCAGAGATTCAAAATTGGATTGCTTGGATACCGTTTGCAGCCCGGCTACAGAGAGTAATCCGAGGCTGAAAACGATTAGCGCGATCAGCATTTCGAGCAAGGAAAATCCAGACTGGCGAGCGAGGCGTTGCATAGCAATTAGCCGCAAGTCGGCGCGCTACCGCCGATTGTCAAATTGGATAGCTTCGGACGACCGGACAAATCGACAATAACAACCTTGCCGTAATCGGCGCCACGAGGGTCGCAAACGGTAAATTCACCCGTATTCGTTGCAGTATTGGCGTTCATAGCGCGGCCGCTCGGGCGGTACATTATGAATTGCCCGTATTGGCTGGACTGTATATCGAGGCCGTTGTCCTGTGAGACGCTGCTGATAATGACTTCAGTACCGTCTACAGTCTGATTGCTGTTCGCGTCGCGAAACAGAATCCAGCCGCTGTCCCAACTTACAGCCTCGCACGAGGCAGCGTTGGAACTCGCACAAATTGTTACGCGTGCGTTAGTGGTTATTGCGGTGTTTCGCGCCAGGTGCAGTGACGAAACGAAATCGTTTATTGCGCCGGTTTGCTTCGAATTCAACGCAAACATCTGTACAGCCGGTACCGCAACAGATACCAAAATTGCAGCCACAGCCAGAGCAAACATCAACTCGATTAACGTAAACCCGCGTTCCTTTCTCATTAAACGGTTCCCTTTCCAGCATTGCCGGCCAAGGCCGGTGCACTTCGATAGGGAATTATTCGATTTTTGAGCGGATTTTCCTGTGATGAAAGTCGAGAATCCTGCAGACGCCTGCGATGTTTCCGATTAGTGGTCGATTTGTGGCGACTAGCGGTGCAAGCCTTGCTACGACTGGCTTTGCCAATATTGCGAAATAGCTCTTATGTTAAGTCGCTTCGAGGGCAGCGAGCTCTTCCAGGCGCTCAAGCTCTTGCATGACCGCGTTACCAAGTTCGTCTGTTCCCGCGCCCGTTACCGCACTGACTTCGAATACCGGGCCGTCCCATTGCAACTGCTCCAGAAGCATCTCACGGGCAACAGCGAGGTCGTCGCTAGCCAGCAGATCGATCTTGTTGATAACCAACCAGCGGGTTTTCTTCGCCAAGTCTTCAGAATACTTCGCCAATTCTGCGGCGATCGCACGCACCTCATCGGCCGGATCGACCTCAGGATCGAGCGGCGCAATATCGACGATGTGCAATAGCAATCCAGTGCGTTGCAGGTGCTTGAGGAATTGAATACCCAAGCCGGCCCCTTCCGAAGCACCTTCAATGAGACCAGGGATATCTGCCATGACAAAACTCTGCAAACGCCCAACACGAACCACACCCAGGTTTGGGTGCAAGGTTGTGAAGGGGTAATCCGCGATGCGCGGTTTCGCATGTGACATGGCGGTAATCAGCGTGGACTTGCCCGCATTTGGCATACCCAGGAGACCAACATCGGCAAGCACTTTAAGCTCGAGACTCAAGTGGCGCGCCTCACCCGGCGTGCCATTTGTAAACTTCCGCGGTGCACGATTGACGCTGCTCTTAAAGCGAGTATTGCCTTGGCCACCCAGTCCGCCTTCGGCAACTTTTTGCCGTTGGCCGTCATCGGTCAGATCGCAAATTATTTCGCCGGTATCAACATCATGTACAAGCGTCCCGGTAGGTACCAAAACCTCGAGGTCATCGCCCGATCGTCCAGTCTTGTTTCGACCAGAACCGCCGTCTCCGCCGTCTGCCTTAAATTTTCGCGCAACTCGAAAGTCTGCCAGTGTATTCAAGGACTTATCAGCAACGAGATAGACGCTACCGCCGCGGCCACCATCACCGCCATCGGGTCCGCCACGTTCAACGTATTTTTCACGACGAAAACTCAGGCAACCGTGTCCACCGTTGCCCGCTTGTACGCGAATGGTCGCTTCGTCGACGAATTTCATTGTGTGCTTTCCTGAAACGAAAAACCCCGCATGAGCGGGGCTTAAGTAATCGTTGTTCGGCGGACTTTCAGCCGATTGAGCGCCGCTTACGCGTCAACGATGCTGACAAACTGCCGGTTCTTCGGGCCCTTACGCTCGAACTTAACGAAGCCGTCTTTCTTCGCGAACAAGGTGTGATCACGGCCTAATCCGACATTTCTTCCGGCGTGAACACGTGTGCCACGCTGACGAATAATGATATTTCCAGCAATGATTGCCTGGCCACCATAGATTTTGACGCCTAAGCGTTTACTTTCTGAATCGCGACCGTTCTTAGTACTACCGCCTGCTTTTTTATGTGCCACTGTAGTTTACCTGTCAGTTTCATCGCTCAGACGATAAGTCTGAACTTCGTTAATTTTAGTCTGCTTTCTTAGTCGCAGTCTTCTTGCTGGCCTTTTTAGCGGCTGCCTTTTTAGGTGCTGCTTTCTTAGGCGCTGCTTTCTTGGCTGCTGCTTTCTTTGGCGCTTCGTCCGCAGCTTCCTTCTTTGGAGCAGCTGCTTTTTTCGCACTGCCGCCAATCGCGGTGATCTCTACTTCCGTAAAGAACTGGCGATGAGAGCCCTGGCGAAGATAATTCTGTCGGCGCTTGAACTTAACGACCGAGACTTTCTTGCTCTTGCCCTGGCGCAATACTTTGCCACTGACAGAAGTACCAGAAAGGGTCGGATTGCCAACTTTGATGTCGGCGCCTTCGCCAATTAGAAGAACGTCGTCGAACTTAATGGTAGCGCCCTCATCGGCCTCGATTTTCTCGAGACGCAGGACATCACCTTTTACCGCGCGATACTGTTTGCCGCCGGTGCGAAAAACCGCATACATTGATTTGCTCCGTTACGTAGGCTGCTTATACGCAACTTACTGAGAAATAAGACTTTTCTGTGACCCTGTCGATTTGCCGCGCAGGCGAACGACTGGCGGGTGCCACGAAAGAGCGAGAATTCTATAGACTCCGGTGCTCCGGGTCAACGTTCATGCGCAGCAAAATTCGACCTTAATTCAAACACTTGCCATGCGGCGATTTAGGCCTAAACTGTCGCGCTCAGGTCGCCAATAGCAACGTATTCAGGCATTATCACGAAACTCATGCAAGCGGCCAAAAAAACACCCAATCTCGTCAATTTTGACGATATCGCTGCCCTCGCCGCCGGCGATCGGTTAGCTGTCGACCAATTGATCACAGCCAGCCTGGAAAGCGACGTAGCCCTCGTTTCTCAAGTCTCGCAGTATATCGTCATGAGCGGAGGCAAGCGCCTCAGGCCGCTTGTGGTACTGCTGGCGGCCCGTGCGCTCGGTTACGACGGGGAACAACATGTCCGCGCCGCTGCCATTATTGAGTTTATCCATACCGCAACTTTGCTGCATGACGACGTAGTTGACTCATCTGCGCGACGACGCGGCCAGGATTCTGCGAATACTGTATTTGGCAACCAGGCAAGCGTTCTGGTGGGTGATTTTCTCTATTCACGTGCCTTCCAGATGATGGTCGATATCGGCGACATGCGCATCATGGAAATTCTGGCAGACGCGACCAACACCATCGCCGCTGGCGAAGTCATGCAATTAATGAACGTGCATGATCCGGAAACGACTGAAGAAGATTATCGGCAGGTTATTTATCGAAAGACCGCGAGACTCTTTGAAGCTGGCGCTCAGATCGCTGCAATTCTCAGCAGCAGTGATGCCGCTGTAGAAACATCACTGCTTGAGTACGGTCGGCATCTCGGAACAGCGTTTCAGCTGGTTGACGACGCACTTGATTACGCCGCATCACCTGAGGAACTCGGCAAGAATATTGGCGATGATCTAGCCGAGGGAAAAGCGACACTGCCACTGATCTACGCCATGCAGAATGGCTCGAGCGAGGATCGCAAGATCATTCGCGACGCGATTGTGGAAGGTGGACTTGATCAACTGGATCGAATTACTTCAATCATCGAAACAACTGGCGCACTTCAGTACACCGCGGAAAAAGCACAAGAAGCGGCTAGCCTCGCAATTACATCAATCGCCAACATCCCGGCCTCTGCTCATCGACAAGCACTGATTGATATCGCTGCACTGTCCGTTCAGCGTCGCTCTTAAAACAGATCAATTCAACACGCCATGGCGGGTGACTGCCGCTGCGATCTAAACAATCCGACTGGATCGCGCGTAGACGTCAAACTGGATATGTCTACTCGCGATTAGGCTTTCTAAGGACGAACGGTCTGTGTAGAATTGCCCGCGTTCGGGGTGTAGCTCAGCCTGGTAGAGTACTGCCTTCGGGAGGCAGGGGCCGGAGGTTCAAATCCTCTCACCCCGACCAATCTCAAAATAAATAAAGGCTCCTCACCGGAACGGGGAGCCTTTTTTATTTTGGGATTGGGCGGGAATTGGAACCGAATCCAAGGTTCAGCGATTCGCGCAGCGAATCACGACGCACGAAGTGCGGCCCGAAGGGCCGAGGAGCGCAGCGACGAGTCAAATCCTCTCACCCCGACCAATCTCAAAATAAATAAAGGCTCCTCACCGGAACGGGGAGCCTTTTTTATTTTGGGATTGGGCGGGAATTGGAACCGAATCCAAGGTTCAGCGACTTTAGTGGCCGCATTGCACCACACGGTAGCTGAGAATCCGCCACGAGATTTCCTATCAATCCTAATTTGGCGGTTTGTACGGATCCGGTGCGCCAGCTGGAATAGGTGGGTGTTTCTTTAGCGAGGCAACGTGTTCTTCCAACTGAGGTAGAGCGGCTTTTGGCAACCACGTATGAGGAAAGAGAACGTTATCGAGCTCCTGTGGATCGTTCATAAGATTGTAGGCACGTGGCATCGTGTATTCACGCAACACACCGTTCCATCCAGTCTGTTCTTTGAAATGCAGTTTCCAGTTACGCCATTTTACGCCGAAGATGGCATTCCCCATATAAATGACAAAACCCTCGCGGCCGGATTCCTCTTGTTGTCCAAGAAGAAACTCCGACATATTGATTCCATCAATGACGCGGTCGTCAGGTACTTTGCCTCCGGCAATCTCGGCCACGGTTGGAAAAAGGTCCATTGCGTGGACGATTTCGTCGCTCACGCGACCAGCCTCGATCTTGCCCGGCCAGCGAACGGCAAAAGGAACGCGCAGTGCGCCCTCGTAGCCGGTAAAGAGCGACGAACGCCACGGTCCCGCAGAACCGTGCACCGCGGTCTCTACCGTGAGTGACGTTTCACCGGCGCTTAAAGCCTCGGGACCGTTATCGGCTGTGAAAATAAAGATGGTGTTCTCCGCGATGCCCAGATCATCGATCGTATCGAGCAACTCACCAGTGTAGCTGTCGATCTGCATCAAGAGATCACCCCATGGACCGTTGCCGGATTTACCGACGAAATCGGGGTGAGGCATAGTCGGAAAGTGCGTCGCCGTGTACGGCAAATAGACGAAGAACGGTTTCTTCGCCTCGGCCTGTCGTTTCATAAAGGCAATGGCTCGATCAGTCAGATCGCGGTCGATGAGCGGCCGATAATCCAATCGATAGGGACGAACTTTTTGCGGAGCACTGCCTTTCTTCCCGTCCATGACAAATGATTCTGAAAGGCCGCTGTCGACGAAGTCCGGCAAAGATGAGTAGACCGCCTCGTCGGTGGAATTTGGCACCCCGTACCATTCGTCAAAGCCTTGGTCCGTCGGGAAGCGACCTTCCGTGCGTCCCAAGTGCCATTTTCCGAACATGCCAGTGGCATAACCTTGTTCCGAAAGCATTTCTGCCATGGTGACTTCCCACTGCACCAAGCCGTACACACCCTCGCCTAGTGGAACCGTCCCGTTGCCGCTGCGTACCGCGTATCGACCGGTCATGATCGCGGAACGCGACGGCGTGCATTGAACCTCCACATTGAAGTTGGTTAGACGCAGTCCTTCGTCGGCTAATTGGTCGAGCCTTGGTGTAGCAGCGCCACGAATGATTCCACCACCGTTAAATCCGGGCTCACCCCAGCCAAAATTGTCCATAAAGACCAGCACGATATTGGGATTGTCTTGTGCCGACGCGGTCGACGCCGCGAGAATTAAAATAGAAAGAAGTCGCGATAGGCATTTGATCATCGAATGGTGCTCCGTTCCGTTGTTCAGGCTTGCTTCGGGAAAATTCAGGGTTTGCCGAACGACCGCTTTGGGTCAGTAGCGGGCCAAAGGAGCAATACTAGCCTAACATCTGCTTCCGGGACCAATCCAGCCGTTCACCGGGCGAAAAATCAAAACTCGTTTCTGAATGTCTGCTCTCACCAATAGCGGACGTTCAACCTGGCTGAAAAGCTCAAATTTCAGAGGCGTCTAACGGCCAAAAGCGGTCATAGATGACAATCAGTCAACTGTTGGCCCCTCTCCTTGCGCTGCATTCTCTTTTAGCCGCTCGATCGCCGTTTCATATGTCGGTTGGTCGCAGTCCGCCGCGTCAATTTTTTTCTCGTCAATCATGGCCTGCA
>CAJQPL010000084.1 GCA_905480215.1 uncultured Woeseiaceae bacterium
CACTTGGCCACGCTTGTTAGTAAGTTCACCCCACTGAGCGAGCAACATTACAGACAGTATGTCGTCGGCGCCCTTCGTCATGCTGACGATAAATGGCCCAATTGCCTTGGCACCGTACTTGCGCCGACAGAATGCGATGGCCTGAAAAACCGCAATGGTCTTTCTTGCCTGCGTACTTAAATTTAGTAGCGGGTTCTCTCGTGTTGAAATCGCCTCAAGTAATCGTGCTGAACGATCCTCAGCCGACATATCTGACCAATCGTCTTCGCCCAGACACTCACCGATAACATTGCGATGTACTTCGGCGTCCTGGCGAACGTCAAGCGTGACCAAATGAAAGCCGAAAGTGTGAATACGCCGCAACAAGCGGCGTACTGCAAAGAGCCCCGCCTGCTCACCATTGTTGTCTCTTAGGCTGTCGGCAATCAGTTTTATATCGCCAATTAGTTGGCCCACTTTCTCGTAAGGAAATACATCGTCATCGTAGGTCGTTTGCAGGCGTTGCTGGATCAGGCGCAGAAAAACACGATAGGGCATATCCCGGTGACGGGCGGGAACCGCGTGATAGGCATTTGGAAACACGCTGCGATATTCATCGATGCGATCCAGCATCGCTTGCCCGAAAGACACTCGCCCTGCTGACTGACTAAGCTTGGCGCCGATCGCCGCGCATTCGTTGTAGTACAAATCAAGGACTAGCGATCGCTGCCGCGCCAGGGTTTCGCGAATGGTCTTGGCGTTGACGAACGGATTGCCATCCATATCGCCACCGACCCAGGAGCCGAAATGCAACAGGTCAGGTATCTCAAGGTCTGCGCCCTGTTCGCCGTATATTCGTTCTATAGCGCTTTCAATGTCTTCATAGAAAGGGGGGACAGCGCGATACAGCACATCAGTAACAAAGAACAGAACGTGTTCCAGCTCATCTGCGACCGTCATCTGCTCCGAGGGATGCTCATCTGTCTGCCAACCGGTGGTAGCCAGCAAGCGAATATTCTGCAGGGCAGCCTTAGTTTCTTGCGGCGTCATGGTTGGATTGAGCAGATCGACCAGATGTTTGACGATATTCTGTTCTTTGCGAAGAATTGTGCGACGCGTTGGCTCTGTAGGGTGCGCAGTAAAAATGGGCTCGATGGATATTCGATCCAGCAATGCAGACAAGCCCTCGATGTCCATGCCCGATGCCTTCAGCTTGATCATGGTCTCTTCGAGGCCACCAGGTTGATAATGAACAACGTCGCGCAGGTAGTCTCGTCGCCGCCGAATTCGATGCACTTTCTCGGCGGTATTCACCATTTGAAAATAGGTCGAGAAGCTGCGGATAACCTGCAAGGCCTGTTTCGCATCCAGAGCGCCAACGAGGTCGGCGAGCTCCTCCCCCGGTTTTTCATTACCCTCGCGGCGTCGAATCGCCCGCAAACGCGCGCTTTCTACAAATTCATATAATTCGTCGCCACTTTGTTCACGAATAAGTTCGCCGACCATAGCGCCCAAAGTACGAACATCGTCGCGCAGAGCCTGGTCCTTGTCCTCGAACATTATGTCCTGGCGACGGAGTAATTTTTTGCTGCTTTCCATTGCGTGGCCTTTGCCTTTAGTCGCGAAAGTTTTCGTACTGCAGCGGCAAACCAATGTCGTGTTCTTTGAGCAATGCGATAACCGCTTGCAGGTCATCCCGCTTTTTACCCGTGATACGAAGCTTGTCACCCTGTATCGCGCTTTGAACTTTCATTTTTGCGGACTTGATATGTTTCACCAGTTTTCTGGCACGGTCGGCGTCGATGCCGCGCCGCAAGGTGATTTTCTGTCGAGCCTCGCTGTTGGAAATCTCAACATCCTGTTCTTCGAGGCAAGCGATGTTGACGCTTCGCTTGGCCAGTTTCTGATGCAGGATATCCAACATTTGTTTGAGCTGAAAATCGGATTGCGAAATCATCGTAATGAGGTTCTCTTCGATCTCATACTTTGAGCCGGTACCTTTAAAATCGAATCGCGTAGTAACCTCGCGGTTCGCCTGGTCAACGGCATTTTTCGCTTCATGCGAATCGAAGTCACTGACTACATCAAAAGACGGCATGGTCGGCCTCGTCTGTTCTCTACCAAGATAATCTGCGAACGGTACACCTGCCAAAGCTGATGCACCAGACCCCCGAGCTGGGACATGGCAGAAAAACTGCACAAGCTGCCGAGTTACAGGTGCTACTCAGGTGCCGCCAGAACAGCAAGATGACGCATGCTTCTTATTCTGGAACCCGCCGTCGTTACATCCGCCTGCCCGCTGTTGGCAGCGGAGCTGGCCTGCGACTTCCTGCCCGCGGCGTATATGAAAGTCCCCAGCGATTCGGCCTGGATTCCTTTGCAAGTGGACATAGCAGAGTTCATCGACTCGAGCGGCGCACTCGCCAAGCGCGAGCTCAAGCAGGCATTGATAGATTGCGTCGATGCTGGCGACAAACAGCATGATCAGGCGCAATGGGATGAGCCGCTAATCGAATACGACAGTTGGTTGAACCGGCGCCTGGCAATTGCTCTTCGCGGCTGGGGCGATATCGTCGAAAAACGCGGCGCTGATCCGTCTTCGCTACAGACGCTTCGGGATATGGAAGCGATCGCACAATGGGCATGCAAGACACTCCATGAGCGCTCGCGAGAGTTGGCCGCCAAGGACAATTGGTGTCCTGCTCTGGATGAGGCTGGCGCGCTGATCATGCAAAAGAAGCACTCTCGCGACTGGGGCAGGCGCTGGAAAAAGGCGCTTCGGGAGGTTGCTGTGCGGCACCGCAATCTGACCACTATCTCACCCTGGGATGTGTTTCCGCTGCAGAAAAAGGCCGATTTGCGCTATGCAGACCTGCTGCCGCTGACGCGCTTTGCCGATTCGCTGTCATTCCAGCGAAATGTCAGCATCGATCACTGGAATGCTAACGATTTCAAAGGTTTCTGTGAGCGTCTCGGCGCAATTGTGCGCTGCAATGCGGGCGCAGATCTCGTTGCTAAGCAGGTGTGATCTAGGATACCGTCTGTGCTGGTCGCCGCAACGGCGAATGCAAAAAGAGACGACAGCTTGCAAGCGATTACACCGGATGCACATGGACTCGCAGTATTGGTGCTTACAGCCTTAGCACTGTTTCTATTTACGCGTGACAATATTCCACTCGAATCATCGTCGCTGGCCATCCTGATTATTCTGGTTGTGGGCTTTCAGCTCGTACCCTACGAAAAAGCAGGCGAAACGATACTCGGGCCGCTGGATTTCTTTGCGGGCTTCGGCAACGAAGCTCTGGTCGCAATTTGTGCTCTGATGATGGTCGGCAAAGCGCTGGAAACAACGGGTGCGTTGCAACCGCTCGCTACGCTGGTCAGCAGAGCCTGGTCGTCACGACCGGTTCTTGCGCTTGCAGCGACGCTGGTCGCAGGCGCAATTCTCAGCGCATTCATGAACAACACTCCCATCGTTGTCTTGTTGATGCCCATATTGGTCGGCGCATCACTTCGCGCTAAGTTTCCGGTATCGGGTGTCATGCTGCCCATGGGTCTCGCGACCATCATCGGCGGCATGTCCACGACTATCGGTACTTCGACCAATCTGTTGGTGGTTGGTATTTCCCGCGACATGGGAATGCATGAGTTCAGCCTGTTCGAATGGGTGTTGCCTGTGGCGATCGTGGGTGGAGTCGGCTTACTGTTCTTGTGGCTGGTTGCGCCACGGCTATTACCTGATCGGACACCACCGATGGCGGACACTTCGCCACGCATCTTTAGCGCGCAACTGCATGTCAAAGAGGGTGGATTCGCTGATGGGAAGGCGCTGTCTGAATTGCTGGCCAAGGCGGATGGCAATTTGCGCATCGACAAGATTCAGCGCACAGAGTCATTGTTCCTCGCCAAGTTGCCGTCCGTGATTATCCAGCCGGGCGATCGCTTGTTCGTCAAGGATTCGCCGGAGAATCTCAAACATTACGAACAGTTGTTGGGCGCAACCTTGTTCAATGTTTCAGACAATGAACATCCTATCGACGACGAAACGCCGCTCAAGGCTGAGGGACAGCATCTCGCAGAAGTTGTGGTCACTCGAGGCTCCCCATTGCATTTACGCAGTCTCGCGGCGGCGCGATTCAGCCATAGTTATGGCCTCCTGCCGTTGGCTTTGCATCGCGCGCGGGCAGCGAGCTCGCAGGTGACAGGCGACCTCAATCTCATTCGTCTGCGCGCAGGTGATGTGCTGCTGGTACAGGGTTCAGGCGAAGCAATCAGGAACTTGAAAGACAGCGGTAACATGCTGGTCCTGGATGGCACAACGACCCTGCCGCAAACACACCATGCCAAGCGTGCATTGTCCATTATGGGCGGTGTCGTATTGTTTGCAGCATTGGGCATTTTGCCGATCGCGGTTAGTGCATTGTTGGGTCTCGGCCTAATGATTGCGCTGGGGTGTCTTGGGTGGCGTGATGCCGCCAGCGCGTTATCCATCCCTGTCGTGATGATCATCGTTACTTCGCTGGCTCTGGGCAAGGCGCTGATGGGTACTGGAATGGCGGCGTATCTTGCCGTTAGTTTTGTTGACGCATCCTTCGGTTTGCCTGTGCCGATCATCTTGAGCGCATTCATGCTGTTGATGACGGTAATGACCAATGTCGTTTCGAATAATGCTGCCGCGGCCATTGGCACTCCGATCGGTATAAGCATCGCGCAACAACTCGGCGTCAGTGCGGAGCCGTTTGTTTTGGCCGTTTTATTCGGCGCCAACATGAGTTTCGCGACACCTTACGGCTATCAAACGAACCTGCTTGTAATGAGCGCCGGTGGCTACAAGTTCTCTGACTTTCTGAGAGTGGGTATACCGCTGACTATCATCATGTGGATAGGCTTCTCCCTGGTTCTGCCGATGTTGTATCAGTTGTAACTTTCTGCGCGCTTGACGATGATAGAAGTGACGGTAATACTCAGGTGCATGAATACTCTGATCATCAACAACTGGTGGTGGCGGCCCACAAAAGAGGGGGCTGCTGGCTAGAATTAGCTGAGCGTCGAATAACAAGAGCCCATCTCTGCCGAACACAGGGATGGGCTTTTTCTTTGGAATGAGAATATGCAAGTGAAAATATGCAAGCACCATTCGACATAGCGGCCGATCTGGATACCCCGGTATCGGCCTTTCTGAAGCTCAAATCGCTTCGACCGCGCTTTTTACTTGAAAGCGTCGAGGGCGGTGAGCGACTTGCGCGCTACTCTTTCCTGGGCTTTGGCGACGCTATTGAAGTGCGAATGGACGCGGACACATTCAGTATTGATGGCAAGCAACAGCCGCGTCCCAAGACTCAGCAAGAGTACCTCGCGGCCCTGCGCAGGGTGCTTGAGATTGCACCACGGCCACAACCCGCTGATGGATTGCCGTTTGCAGGAGGCCTGGTAGGTGTCTCGGGCTACGATGTCGTGCGCTTGTTCGAGCGCTTACCAGAAAACACCTTGAAGCAGACCAGTGTTCCTGACGCCGCGTTTATGGCGCCAGCATCGCTGTTGGTGTTCGATCACCTGACACGCAGCGTTGCGATTCTTCATGATGGCCCGGAGTCCGAACGGCAAGCGTTGCGGACGGAAGTTATCAAGCTACTTCGTGGTGCCGTGCCGCCGTCACCTGAAAACGTATCGGTGACTGCCGCGCAGGCGAGTCTTACTAAGGAAGAATTCTCCGAGCGTGTCGAGGCATGTAAAGAACACATCGCCGCCGGTGACATCTACCAGATTGTGCTTTCGATATTATTTCGCGGCAAAACTGATGTGCCACCGTTCCAGGTCTATCGCGCACTGCGGTTACTGAACCCGTCGCCCTATATGTTCTTCTTCGATTTTGACGATCTGCAGGTGGTTGGTTCTTCACCGGAGGCGCTCGTAAAACTCAATGGCGACACAGCCTCATTACGACCGATTGCGGGAACACTGCCGCGCGGCTCTGACCGGGACGAAGACGAAGCCAATGAGAAGGCATTGCTTGCCGACCCCAAAGAGGCGGCCGAGCACGTGATGCTGGTTGATCTCGCGCGCAATGATCTGGGACGAGTGGCGAGTGCCGGTAGCGTGCATGTTGATCCCTACCGCTCAATTGAGCGTTACAGTCATGACATGCACATCGTTAGTGGCGTGCAGGGAGAGCTGGCCGCGGAGTTCGATCAGTTCGACTTATTTGCCGCAAGTTTTCCTGCTGGCACCCTGGTGGGTGCGCCGAAGGTTCGTGCGATGCAGATCATCGAGGAAATGGAGCAGGTAGGTCGCGGTCTGTACGCCGGGACAGCCGGCTATTTCGGGCTTAGCGGTGACATGGATCAGGCGATCACTATTCGTACGCTGGTGTTCACGGGCGATGAGTACAGTTTTCAGGCGGGTGCCGGTATCGTTGCCGATTCTGTACCTGCGCGGGAATATCAGGAAGTGCTGGCGAAGAGCGCCATATTGAGGCGCGCCCTCGAGATAGCGGAAGAGGGTCTGTAATGGTTACAAAAACGTTTAGTCATGTTCGAATGTTGTTGATCGACAATTACGACTCGTTCACTTACAACCTGGTACAGGCATTCGCCGCCCATGGCGCTGATGTGATGGTATATCGAAACGACATGATCAGTGTTGCTGAAGGGCTGGCGATAAATCCCACTCACCTGGTTATTTCTCCGGGCCCAGGCCGCCCTGAAAATGCCGGCGTATCGCTGGCTATGATCGAGGCGTTCGCGGGCAAGGTGCCGATACTCGGCGTATGTCTCGGCCATCAATGCATCGTGCAACAACAAGGTGGCAACATCGTACGGGCCGAGCAATTAATGCACGGAAAGACGTCAGCGATTAAGCACGATGGCAAGACCGTTTTCGAAGGCGTCTCACAGCCGTTTGAAGTAGGCCGCTATCATTCTTTGTGCGCAGCAGCAGATGCCTTGCCAGACACGTTACAGGTTACGGCTGAGACAGACAGTGGAGTAATCATGGGCGTGCGCCATAAGTCCTTGCCGATTGAAGGCGTACAATTTCATCCGGAAAGCGTCCTCACGCCGGAGGGCGATACCGTGATGACAAACTTCATGCGTATGGGGGAATCATGAGTCAAAACTACAGCACGCTGCTCGACAGCCTTCTTGATGGTCAATCGCTTAGCCAGGCAGAAGCCTATGCACTAATGCACAAGCTGGCGGAAGGTGATTTGCCTGCGGCCCTGGCGGGCGCTTTGCTGGCAGGGTTAAGAGCAAAAGGCGAAACTGCCGAAGAAATTCGCGGCTTTGCCATGGCAATGCGTGAATTGGCTGTTGATCCCGGGATTCCGGACGGTGCGCCGACGGTTGATACAGTCGGTACCGGTGGCGACGGCTCGGGTAGTTTCAATATTTCGACGGGCACCG
Source organism: uncultured Woeseiaceae bacterium (assembly GCA_905480215.1). Lineage (GTDB taxonomy): Bacteria > Pseudomonadota > Gammaproteobacteria > Steroidobacterales > Woeseiaceae > UBA1847. Next base: position 7,380 of record CAJQPL010000084.1, read on the forward strand.
GACTTCTCGCTGCTGCTTGCGGCTCCAGGGTGGTCAAACACGGTAATCGCTCCGTTTCTAGCCGCTCGGGAAGTGCAGACATGCTGGAGAGTCTGGGCATGCCGCTGCCGCTGCATGGGCAGGAGGCAGTCGACTGCCTGGAGGCGAGTAACTTTACGTTTCTGTTTGCCCCGGCATACCACCCTGCGACGAAAGCAGTGGTGCCGATTCGCGCAGCGCTGGCGGTGCGCACGGTTTTCAACATACTCGGCCCCCTGACCAATCCGGCTGCGCCGCCTTTTCAGTTGATAGGCGCATACAGCAAGGACGTCGCCAAACTCATGGCCGATGCGCTGGCGGGTATGCCGATCGAGCGAGCTTTTGTTGTGCACGGCGAACCCGGATGGGACGAGGCGACACCGGCCGGTGACTTTTGGCTTTATGACGTGACACCTGGGAAGGTTGTCGAATCGCAGCGCAGTCCCGAAGACTACGGACTTAGCCGTTGCAAAGCAGAGGATCTCAAAGGTGGTGATGCAGATCATAATGCCGCCGAGCTAAAACGAGTCTTCAGCGGTGAAGACAAAGGAGCGCATCGTGATGCCTTGCTTATGGGTACCTCATTGATGCTCGAGGTTCAGGGTGCCGCAAGTGATGCGCTCGACGGTGTCGCACAAGCGGCAGCAGTCATCGATGACGGTCGCGCCGACGCTTTCCTGCGCAAGCTACAGGCGCACTTCGTTAGCTGATGAGTGATTTTCTGCAAACAATGGCCGCCAGCAGTCGTGCGCGCGCAGCGACTGCCCGCACTGATTTTCAATCTTCGGATTTCGACCAGCCGGTCGTTGCGCTGGCGCTAGGCGCGTTTGATGTGATTGCAGAGATCAAGGATCGCTCGCCTGCGGAAGGCGAACTCAAGAGTAGCAACGACACGCGCCAGCAGCGCGCACAGGCTTACGCTGCTGGCGGTGCTGCCGCTATCTCGGTACTGACTGAACCCAGTCGATTTGATGGCGATCTTGCGCATCTTGCCGAGGTCGTGGAGGCAGTGCCGTCGACGCCCGTTATGCGCAAGGACTTTCTCGTCGAACCTGTACAGGTTCTAGAGGCGCGACAAGCTGGCGCGAGCGGCGTCCTGTTGATTGCGGCTATGTTGAGTGATGAGAAGCTTGGTGAAATGCTGGCCTGTGCCTGGGAACATCAGATGTTCGTGTTGCTGGAAGCATTCGACGCGGATGATCTGCGGCGCTCTTCTTTACTGCTTGAGGATGCATACAATCGAGATCGTGCTGACAACGCACAATTGTTGATCGGAGTGAACACGCGCGATCTCAGATCCCTGGCGGTCGACACAGCTCGGCTTGCTTCCCTGGCGCCGGCATTGCCCGCGGCACACTGCGTTGCCGAAAGCGGGCTTCGGGTTAGTGAAGACGCGGCGCGTGTTTCTGCAATGGGATACAAACTGGCTCTGGTCGGTACGGCACTGATGCGAAGTGATGACCCAGCGGCGCTGATCGCATCGATGCGCGAGGCCGGCGCGTGAGTATTTTCGTGAAGATATGCGGCTTGAGTACGGCCGAGCAGGTAGATGCAGCCATTAATGCGGGCGCGGATGCCATTGGGTTCGTGTTCGCCGACTCTGTTCGCAGGGTATCGCCGGCGACTGCAGCACAGCTTGGCGCAGCAATTCCGGCGGGCATCAAAAAGGTTGCTGTGATGTTGCATGCGACCGACGAAGAGCTGCAGGCAGTACTGCGCGAGTTCAAGCCCGACGTGTTGCAGACTGACGCATCCTGTTTTGCGCATCTAAATGTTCCGGATAACATAGAGCGGTGGCCGGTGTTTCGTGAAGGTGATTCTCCTGCGGCAACCGACGAAACGTATATCTATGAAGGCAAAAAGAGTGGCAGCGGGCAGACGGTCGACTGGACTACGGCGGCCGCAATCGCACAACGGGGAAATATGATGTTGGCTGGTGGACTTGCGGCGAATAATGTTGCCGCAGCAATCGTCACGGTCGCGCCATTCGGCGTTGACGTGTCCAGCGCCGTCGAATCGGCACCTGGAATCAAAGACGCACAATTAATCAATGAATTTATAAAAGCAGCGCGTGCTGCGGAGGCTCATCTATGAGGTCAAGCCTATGAGCAAAATGTTTTCTGCGGATGAAGCCAAGCGGCTTCTCGACGCAGCTATTCGCGGCGAGATGCCAGATGAACTGGGTCGGTTCGGCCCCTTCGGCGGTCGTTACGTTCCTGAAACCCTGGTACCGGCGTTTGAGCGTTTGGAAGAAGGTGTGCGCCAGCATTTGCATGACCCAGCATTTCAGGCCGAATTCCAGAGGGAACTGCACGAATGGGTCGGTCGACCGACTGCGCTGACGTTCGCGAAACGATTGAGCGAAGCGTGGGGTGCGGAGGTCTGGATCAAGCGTGAGGATCTCGCGCATACCGGTGCTCACAAGATCAACAATGCGATCGGTCAGGCGTTGCTGGCAAAACGCTTGGGCGCTAAGCGCGTAATCGCAGAGACCGGCGCAGGCCAGCACGGCGTGGCCTCAGCGGCAGCATGCGCCCGTGTTGGTTTGCCTTGTACCGTCTACATGGGCGCGGTCGATATGGAGCGTCAGGCACCGAATGTCGATCGCATGTACAGGCTTGGTGCGGAAGTCGTGGGTGTGGAGTCCGGCGACAAGACCTTGCGTGCCGCGATAGACGAGGCGATGCGTGCATGGGTAACTGATCCTGATGGAATCTTCTATATATTGGGTTCTGCTGTGGGCGCACACCCGTATCCTTACATGGTGCGCGAGCTGCAAGCGGTGATTGGCAAAGAGGCACGACAACAAATGCTGGATCAGGCAGGCGGGCTTCCTGACGTTGCGTTTGCCTGTGTTGGTGGTGGCTCGAACGCGATTGGCTTGTTCTACCCCCTGCTTGCCGACGATATTGAATTGATCGGCGTTGAGGCGGGCGGAGTCGGCGACGGCCTCGGCGAAAATGCCGCTACTTTGGCAACCGGAACGCCGGGCGTGCTGCAGGGCTCGTATACGATTATTTTGCAGGATGACGACGGCCAGGTGCAGGAGACCCAATCAATTTCAGCAGGCCTCGATTATTCAGGCGTTGGTCCGGAACATGCCTTGCTGCAAGCAATAGGTCGAGTGAACTACATTTCTGCACGTAACGATGAAGCACTCGAAGCGCTGGAAGAATTGTGTGCAAAAGAAGGAATCCTTACGGCGCTCGAAACTTCGCATGCCTTCGCCGCAGCGCGCGAGTACGCGCAGGAAAATCCAGGCAAACGTATACTCATTGGTAACTCAGGTCGTGGCGACAAAGACATGCCGACACTCACAAAATACCCACCAAGGACTCGTCACCATGAAAGCGCATGAACGTTTGAGCGCTGCGATTAGCGCAGGCGCGGCAAGTGGGCGCCCCGCATTGGTGCCGTTCATTACCGCGGGCTACCCGGAACCTGCAGATTTTCTGTCGACACTAAAAGATATCGCATCGGTTGGTGACGTTGTTGAACTGGGAATTCCGTTTTCGGATCCGATGGCCGACGGCATGACGATCCAACGCTCGAGTTTTGTTGCTCTGCAGAAGGGCGTCAGCCTGAAATGGATTTTTGATCAACTCGATTCCGTTAGTGGCGAGATCGATACGCCGCTAGTGATGATGTCGTATCTAAACCCGTTGTTGGCCTTTGGCTATGATGCGCTTGCCGAACGCGCTCTCGCCGCGGGCGTATGCGGCTTCATCATTCCGGATCTGCCGTTCGAGGAAAGTGAAGACCTAAGAGTTGCGCTGGAGGCGAGGGGAATTGGATTAATCCAATTGGTCACTCCGGCAACACCTGATGATCGCTTGCAGATGCTGTGCAGCGCGTCGAAAGGCTTCGTTTACGCCGTAACCATCACCGGAATTACTGGCGGCGGCGTTGGTCTGCCCGCAGATCTGGCAGACTATCTGAAAAAAGTTGCCTCTTATTCGAGCATTCCTGTTTGTGCAGGATTCGGTATCCGGTCGGCGAGCGATGTTGCCGCAATCGGTAGCCATGCGTCTGGCGCCATTGTTGGTTCAGCGTTGGTAGAGGTGCTTGAAGAAAAGGGTGATCCGAAGGCGTTCTTGAGCGGCTTGATCGCTTAGGGCATACCGCGCGCTAGCAAAGATATTCCCGCAATCTCAGCGCGGAGAATCGCCGAAACCTTCTCAGGTTGCATCGGGCGGCTAATTAGAAAGCCCTGTGCTAAATCGCAATTGCAGCTCTTTAGAAACTCAAGCTGTCGTACCGTCTCAACACCTTCAGCAGTCACTTCGATATCCAGGCCTTGTGCCATGGCAATCGCGGCACGAACTATGCGCTGATGACTGTTGTTGTCCTCAACATCAGCGATCAATTTCTGGTCGAGGACAAAGCTGTCTATAAAGCCGCTGTCGATCGATTCAAATGACACATCGCGTGTACCGAAATGGTCCAGCGACAGCCGCACACCCAGTTTTCGCAAGCGACGCAAAATGCCATGCTCATTTTCGCGGTGCCGCATCATCTCACCATCGCAAATTTCGAGCTCAATGCAGCCTGGATCAAGCGACGTATCCGTCAGCGTTTTCGCGACGACATCGACGAGTCGTTTATGCATCAGTTGTTGTGGCGAGAGATTAATCGCTATCGACAGGTCGGGTAGCTCGAAGCGGCGTTGCCAAGAGGCGAGTTGTCGGCAGGCCGTTTCAATGACCCATTCGCCGGCAGAATGTATGAGACCGCTGCTTTCGAGAATAGGCAGGAATCTTGCCGGTGGCAGCAGGCCAAAGCGTGGGTGTTGCCAGCGTAATAAGGCTTCCAAACCGATGAGTCGATTCGAAGTCAGGTCAATGCGCGGTTGATAGTGCAAAGTAAACTCATTACGCACCAGCGCATGTCGCAAGCCACCTTCAAGCTCTTCGCGTTGCTCGAGTTTGGCGTTAAGCATCGGCGAGTAATACTGGAAGCGGCCACCACCGCGCTTCTTGGCCTCAAACATCGCGACGTCCGCAGCCTTTATTAATGCATCTGCTGACGTTCCGGACTCCGGGTAAATAGCGATACCTATGCTCGGCGTTGCATATACTTCGCTGCTGCGAACCTGATACCTCTCGGACAAAACCAGCAACAACTTCTGTGCAGCAGCAGCAGCATTGCCTGCCTCACCAAAGTCTTCCAGACAAACGACAAATTCGTCACCGCCCCAACGACCACTGAAGTCGCCGACACGCAGGTTCGCTTGCAGTCGTTTTGCAACTTCACAAAGCAACGCGTCTCCGGTGTCATGACCCAGCGTATCGTTGATCGATTTGAATCGGTCCAGATCAATGAACAGCGTCGCAAGCGGCGCAGATTTTCGCTGGCTACGGCCGATTGCCCGCGTTAATTGCTCCACAAACAAATTACGATTAGCGAGGCCCGTCAATTCATCAAACTGCGCGCGCTTCTCAAGCTCGACCGTCTTACGCTGGCTTTCGGTTACATCGCGAAACGTGATGACGCCGCCAATCAGTTCGCGGTTGCCGTCATAGAGGCCCTGACCGTTGATGCTGAGATAGACATCGGGTTGCTCGGGGGATCTGTAAATAGCTATTTGGCCAGAATATTTTTCACCAGTGCGCGCGCGCATCAGCGGCAGTTCGGCCGAGTTTCGGTAATTTTCACCGTGCTCGTCAACGCAGCAAAAAGTTTGTTCCCAGCTTGAATCAGGCTGCATTCGGGCACTAATCCCCAGCACTGTGCGCGCCGCCGGATTGATATCGAGTATGTGTCCGGCGCTATCAACGACGATGACGCCGTCATTGATGTTCTTCAGTATCGACAATACGCTTACATCAGTGCTCGATAGGCGCGATTGCATGTCGGCGCGTTTGACGGCGTGATCGAAGATCGCTTCCTGCCCCTCCACCGAAATATTATCAACACTAATATAAGCTTGCGCGCCTGCACGCACGGCAGCGATACCTCGATGCTCGTACTCACTTCGCGTCAGTGCGATTACCGGATACGGCGCAAGGCTATTGATTAAATCCGTCAGCGATTGCCCGGACTGCGCAATCGATGGTCCCGCCTCCAAAATAATCAGATCGACGATAAAGGAAGCATCGTCGGGAAGCTCCATCGTGGTTGATCGAGTGAGGTAAGTACAACAGGGAAGGGTTTCCAGTTCGCCGAGATAATCTGCGGCGAATTCACCACTGCCCAGATAGAGAATGGAGTGACCTGACATTAGTGATCTTGGACCCGATGAAATTGACGAGATGTCATAAGACGGAATCATATGTAAAGACAGGCGCTTACGCCAGCTTTTGCGGACTAAAAGCACCGCAATTCAAACCTTTTTGGTTGGCTGGGCATCTAAATATCACGGTAGACGGAGAATTGGACATTGACGGCACTTTTGACAGCGGAACCCAACGACTATAGTCAGACGATGGCGACCCTGAACACAGATGCGTTTACAGAGGAGTCTGTTTGGATCAGACGGGCCCAAAAGTCCGACTCTCGTGCATTCGAGTCGCTGTACAAACTGCATATCGGCAGAGTTTACGGAATTTGTTTGCGCATGACGGCTAACGTCAGTGAGGCGGAAGATTGTGCCCAGGAAGCTTTCATTCAAGCCTGGAACAAGCTCGACAAGTTTCGCGGGGGTAGTGCTTTCTCAACATGGTTGCATCGCATTGCGGTGAACACAGTCCTGGGTCGAATACGTAAGTCGCAACGCGAGCAGGACCGAATTCTGGCGGTCGCACAGTTGGCAGACTCGCCAATTGACGCTGGTGACAGCGGTGAACTCCGCGACTTGTCAGACGCCGTTGGCAAATTGCCGCAAGGCGCGAGAAACGTCTTCGTTCTGCACGCAATTTACGGCTATAGCCACGATGAAACAGGCGCAATGCTCGGCATCGCTGCAGGGACATCGAAAGCACAACTGCACCGGGCTAAAAGAATGCTTGCGCAACAGCTTAAGCAACAAGGATATAGAGCATGAACGACGACAAAATCACGCAGGCCGCGCAGCAGCTGGCGACTGATGTCACTCCGGAGCGCGATCTTTGGTCGGGTATCGCTGCGGCGATTGAAGCGCCTGAGCGACGACGCTGGACGCCGATGTTGGCGCAGGCGGCGGTAGTCCTTCTACTGGTGGGCGCTTCTTCAGCGATAACTTATATGGCGCTTAAGGATTCTAATTCGACGCAGGTAATTGCTTCGCCTGAGATGGTTTTTGAGCAAGTGTCATTTGGTAACCGCCATAAGCTTGGGCCGGCGTTCCAGGCAGTCCGCGACGAGCTTGCTGGTGACTTTGAGCTGGAGTTGCTGCGACTGTCGCCACAGACCCGGCAAGATATCGAGACCGACATGGGATCGATTCATGCAGCCATAAATGAAATGAATAACGCGCTGGAAGGTGACCCGGAAAACATTTTGCTGCAGAAACAGTTGTTGAGGATGTACCGCGAGGAGCTGGCGCTGTTGCAACGCGTGAGCGGACTGAGTCGAAGCGTAATGATGAGAAATGACATCTAGTTGATACACGAGCGGCGGAACTCTCGTCGTCTGAACACTAGGAGAGATTTTATGAAGAGAATCCCATTAACAATTTTATCGTGCCTGATAACGACCACGGTGTATGCCGAAGCGGTTGACAAGACGATTGATGCGAGTCCGGATGGGCAAGTTGAAATCTCGAACATCGCCGGATCGATAGTCGTCGAAGGCTGGTCTCGCGATGTGGTGCAGGTAACCGGCACTCTGGGGAAAGACGTAGAAGAGCTGATCTTAGAGCGTGACGGTGACGACATCGTTATCAAGGTAAAGGTACCTAAGGGTAATAGTCGTTCCATTGGCTCGGATCTGCGCATTAGTGTTCCACAGGAGAGCTCAATTGATATCGGCGCCGTTAGTGCAGATATTGACGTAAGCAATGTTCGTGGCGACCAGGAACTGCAAACAGTGAGTGGCAACGTTGAAGCCGAATTTAGTGGTGGTGCATTGTCGGCCGAATCTGTTAGTGGTGCCATTGTCATCGAAGGCAATAATTCTGATGGCGAGGTTTCTGCGAGTACGGTTTCAGGAAACGTCGCAGTGTTTCGTGTCTCCGGTGAGCTTAATGCAGAGGCGGTAAATGGCGATGTCGTTGTAGACGAAGGCTCTTTCGATCGCGCAAATCTGGAAGCGATCAGTGGCGACCTGAGGTTTGAAGCCGAACTGCGGAAGGGCGGCAAACTGCAACTCGAGACCGTCAACGGCGACATTGACGTCGATTTTGTCGGCGATGTCTCGGCCGAGATTGATATAGATACTTTCAACGGTAATATTCGCAACTGCTTTGGGCCCAAGCCGTTCCGAGCCAGCAAATATGTGCCGAGTCTGGAGTTGAGTTTTGAGGAAGGCGGCGCCGCTGGCAGCGTGGCGATCTCAGCAGTTAACGGCAATGTGTCTCTTTGCAAGAAATAGCGACAACTAAGCACCCTGCAAGAAAGTCGAATTGCACAGTAGGTCGACTTTTTCACGCCCGAATTGATACCCTTGGCGATCAGTATCTGAGGTGTTCGAATGGGTCGTATAATGAAGTATTTGCTGATGTTGGTCGGAGTGTTCGCCACGCTTTTTGTGGTTGCAGCGATTGCGCTCTATCTGTTCTTCGATCCGAATGATTTCCGTGAAGAAATCTCGCGCTCGGTTAAGAATCAGACTGGACGCGAGCTGCTCATCGACGGTGATATCTCGCTACAGGTCTTCCCCTGGCTTGCTGTCGAGGTTGGCAAATCCAGCTTAGGCAACGCGCCGGGTTTCGGCACAGAGCCGATGTTGAGTTTCGAGAAGGCCAGTTTGAGCGTTCGATTGCTGCCGGCGATCCTGCGGCAGGAAATTGTTGTAGGTTCGGTGGATATTGATTCCATGCGATTGGACCTCGCGATCGACGAGCGCGGCGATAGCAACTGGTCAGATCTTGCGGCGGAAGAGAGTGGCGAGGATGCCGATGAGAGCGCCGAGTTCGGCGGCAGCATCGATATTAATTCGATCGCAGTCATCGACGCGAAGATTAGCTACACAGATAAAGAAGCTGGCGATCAGATCGTTCTTGATAATGTTAACCTGACAATCGGACGACTGCGGGATGACGGTTCTGCCGTACCAATTGACGCCGAAATGAAATTCGATGTGCAGCCATCAGGTCTTGTGGGCACTGTCGTTTTCCAGTCATCGATGAGCTATGACGCAGATACGAGTCAGTTGAAGCTCGACAATGTTTCGATTGATGGAACGGTTGAGGGTGTGGCATCCATTCCAACCAGTTTACGTATGACGACGGACAGCATCACTGTTGCCACCAGCGAGTCCACTATTGCTCTCGAGCCACTCGACCTGACATTGCTCGATATGCACATCGTTGCTGACGTCGCGCCATTTTCCTACGCTAGCGAATTAACTATGAGTGCAGGCATAACAGTGGATGCATTTTCGCCAAGGAGCGTCATGCATTTGTTTGATGTCGAGCCTCCTGTCACGGCGGACCCTGCGGCATTGAGCGACGTAACGATCAGCGCGCAAGCCGAGCTAACGGCTGCGGCGATCAATCTTAGCGATGTGTCGATAAAGATGGATGACACATCGTTCAGTGGGTTTTTGTCAGTACCCAGGAGTACGGCTGGCTTCTATCAGTTTGAATTGGTGGGCGATGCCATCGACTTGAATCGCTACATGGAACCGGCGACAGAAGCAGAAGCAGATGCGAGCGCCGAAACCGTTCCAGTTGAGATCCCGGTCGATCTAATTGCCCCGCTAAATGCGCGCGGCAAGTTCAAGTTCGGCACAGCGACGCTTAGCGGCATTGTATTTGAGAACATCGATTTTGGTCTGAACTCCAGCAAGGGAAAAATGCGAATTTTTCCGATCAGTTCGGACTTGTTTGGCGGCAATTATAGCGGTGATGTTCGCATCGATGTATCGGGCAGTGTCCCACGGCTGTCCATGGACGAAAAAATACAAGGTGTCGATCTGGCAAAGCTCGCGAAGGCGATGTTCGATCAGGACAACATAACCGGCACGATTGGTGGAAATTTTGTTCTCTCGGGTCGTGGCGCCGATACGGCTGCCGTACAGCGCAGTCTGGCGGGGAACATGGCGCTGCAACTAAACGACGGCAGCTATGAGGGCACAGATATTTGGTACGAACTGCGCCGCGCACGTGCACTCGTGAAGGGAGAAGAGGCACCGACACCTGAGCTGCCGGCAAGAACGGCGTTTAGCACTGTCAGCGTCACAGGTGTGGTTACCGACGGCGTCATGCGCAGCGACGATTTGTTTGCTGAGCTGCCTTTCATGCAGCTAAGCGGCGGTGGCAAGGTGGATCTGGCAGCAGCGACCGTTGATTACAGTCTTGTCGCCCGAGTTCTTGATCGTCCGGAATTTTTGACCGGCGCGACGGCTGAGGAGCTGGATGAATTTACCGGGGCGGTCATTCCGTTAAAGATCACTGGCGCCCTCGATTCGCCGCGGATTACGCCGGACCTCGAGAAGTTATTGCAGCAAAAAGTTGAAGAAGAGATCGAAGATCTGCTCAAGGACAAGCTCAAAGGTTTATTTAATTAGTGGGGGAGATCGATTGATAAGAACGGCGTGCGGTTTTACCTCGCTGTTGCTAAGCCTGTCTCTGAGCGCCGCTGAGATTCTCAGTATCGCGGTCGAGAGTGAGGAGGGTGTTTATACGATGACGTCGGAAGTTTGGTTCGATGCAAGCGTCGAGCAGAGTTTTGAAGTATATCGTCACTGGGACTATTCAACTCAATTTTCAAATGCGATCGTCGAATCCCGGGACATGGAAGCGGATGAGCAGGGGCGCGCACAGTTTTACATTCGCAATAAGGGCTGCGTAATGTTTTTTTGCCAATCGTTTGAGCGGCAGGGCTACATCGAACTGGAGAAAAACACGGTGCTGCGCGCGTTCGCAAATCCGGAAACCAGCGACTTCCACATCAGCAACGAGAGTTGGCAGTTTAAGGCGCATGATGGCGGCACCATCGTGACCTATGACTTGACGATGAAGCCGAAGTTCTGGATTCCACCGGGTATCGGTCCGTACATGATTAAACGCAAATTAAAAAAGAACGGTGGCAACGCCGTTGACCGTATCGAAGTCATTATGCAGGGCATTGGCAGTGAGTGACTTCGCCGCTCGCGTGCTCGACTGGTTTGACGAACATGGCAGAAAAGACTTGCCCTGGCAGCATGACGTTACACCGTATTGTGTGTGGGTGTCCGAAATCATGCTGCAGCAAACGCAGGTGCAGACGGTCATTCCTTACTTCGAACGTTTCTTGCGAAGCTTTCCTGACGTTGCGACCTTAGCGGCTGCTGAGCAGGATGAGGTGCTCTCGCATTGGTCGGGTCTGGGTTACTACGCCCGCGCCCGCAACTTACACAAGGCCGCGCAAACGATATGCAGCGAACATGCTGGCGAGTTCCCTGATGATTTTGATGCTGTGGTAGCGCTTCCCGGAATCGGCCGATCAACAGCCGGGGCCATTTTGTCGCTGGCGCTTGGGAAGAGGCAGCCAATTCTGGATGGCAATGTGAAGCGCGTGCTGGCCCGACACGAGGCTGTTGAAGGCTGGCCGGGAGCTAACAAGGTCGCGGCGGTCCTGTGGGAGTCGGCGTCGCGAAACACGCCACAGCGAAGGGTCGCCGAGTACACGCAGGCAATGATGGATCTGGGTGCAACCTTGTGCACGCGAAGTAAGCCCAGATGCCTGGAGTGCCCTGTCGGCAGCGATTGTGAGGCGCTGCGCTTGAACAGGGTGGCTGAGTTTCCCGGTAGAAAAGCAAAGAAGAGCAAGCCTCTGCGATCGACAACCATGATTCTTGCGAGCCACGGCAACGAGGTGTATCTGGAGCGCCGGCCGGAGGCTGGAATCTGGGGTGGTCTGTGGAGTCTGCCGGAGTTGGGTGAGCGCTCGCTGGATGAGTGGTGTGATATAGAGCTCGGCAGTCTGGCGCTGGAATCACGATCCTGGGAAGTCCTCCGGCATAGCTTTAGCCACTACGATCTTGATATCCGTCCAATTGTCGTGCGTGTTGATTCACACGCGAGTAAAGTGGCCGACGCTGGCAGCAAAACCTGGTACAAACTGGATGCCGCCCCACCTGGTGGGCTGGCGGCGCCGGTGAAACGACTTATTAGCCAACTTAAGACCAATCAACTATCGTTAATCAAGTAAGTTAATCAAGTAAGTTAATCAAATAAATTAATCAAATAAGAAGAGTGAACATGTCACGCACCATTAACTGCTCATTGCTCAAAAAAGAAGCCGAAGGGCTCGATTACTTACCGTACCCGGGTGAGCTTGGGCAACGAATTTACGACAACATATCCAAGGAAGCATGGCAGCGGTGGCTGGGGCACCAGACGATGCTCATCAATGAGAATCGACTATCGCCGATCGAACCCGAAGCGCGTAAATTTCTGGAAACTGAAATGGAGAAATTTCTGTTCGGCGGAGGTTCCGCGGTACCGAAGGAATTTGTGCCTCCAGCATCCTGATCGTCTAAAGACTATTGCCGCGTTAGAAATTGAACGCTGAAAAGTTTCTCCGCGTCCGTCCAGACTTTCTCCACAACAAAGCCTGCGTTGTTCGCCATCTCGGCAAAGCCGTCCAGCGTGTACTTGTGTGAATATTCGGTAAGGATTGCTTCGCCGTCGGCTATATCGAACGCAGCGCCAGCAATCTCAAAACGTTGGTCGGACTGACTAACCAGCTCTATGACAACGCGGCCCTCATTCGGGTCGTAGTTTGCGCTGTGTTCAAACTCGCTCACATCGAAATTGGCACCGTAGTCGCGATTTAAGTGTTGCAGTATATTCAAATTGAATTCTGCAGTAACGCCGGCGGAGTCGTTGTATGCGTTTTCAATAATCGTCGGATCTTTCTGTAAGTCAACGCCAATGAGCAAGGCACCACCCTTGCCCGCCTCGTGATGCATCACGCGCAATAACTTCATCGCCATATCGTGTTCGAAATTGCCGATCGTTGAGCCTGAAAAATACACGACATTTCTAATCGGCATTACCATCGGCATCGGTAGTGCAAATTCTTGCGTAAAGTCTGCGACAACGGGTTGCACGTCGATATGTGGAAAACGCTCGCGAATCTCATCTGCAGACGCGTGCAGGTGCTGCTCGGAAATATCGACAGGCACGTAGGCTGCCAACTCCGATAAATGCTCGAGCAGGATGCGCGTCTTCAGGCTGGAGCCGCTGCCGAACTCGATCAAACTCGCCTGCTTACCGACCAACTCGCTTATCTCGGCGATGTTGTCACGCATGATTCCGAGTTCGGTGTTTGTCAGGTAGTACTCCGGCAACTGTGTGATGTCGTCAAATAATTGCGAGCCGCGCTCGTCATAGAAATACTTTGGCGAAATCTGTTTCTGCGATCCGGACAGGCCGTCCACAATCTCTTCCAGCTCTGTCACATCAGCTGCCACGTTTGTCCTTAGCGAGTCGAATACCAAGAAACTGCCAGCGTGCGTCGGGGTAAAAGAAACTGCGATAGCTGGCGCGGATATGTTTTTTAGGCGTCACGCATGAGCCACCACGAACGCTCATCTGATTGCACATAAACTTGCCGTTGTACTCACCGAGCGAGCCGGCGAGCGGCGTGAAGCCTGGATAAGGTGCGTAAGACGAGGAAGTCCATTCCCAAACGTCGCCGAAATACTGTTGTCCGTTACTGGCAACGGGATGCCAGCAATTGGACTCCAACAGATTGCCGTCGATAGCCAGCTCACTTGCAGCAGACTCCCACTCAAACTCTGTGGGCAGGCGTGCGCCGGCCCAGCGGGCATAGGCATCCGCTTCGTAGTAACTGACGTGGCAAACCGGCGCATTGTTATCGATGTCAATGTCGCCACCAAGCGTGAATTCGCGTTCGAGATTCTTATGCCAATACAATGGGCGTCGCCACCCCTGTTCCTTGATAGTTGCCCAACCATCGGATAACCAGAGTTCACTTTGTTGGTAGCCACCGTCTTCTATGAAGTTGCGGTACTCAGCATTGCTTACCAGACGATTACCAATCTGGTGCGGGTGTAACAGCGTATTGTGCCGTGGTGTTTCGTTATCAAATGCAAAACCATCACCGTTAGCACCAACTGCATGCAAGCCGCTTTGACCTTCGCTGAACGAATAAGCCGCTAAGCTTGCAGTCGTTTTCGTTTGCAATAGCTCGGATACCGGGGGTCGCAACGGATTGCAGGAGAAGACGTGCTTGATATCGGTTAGTAATAATTCCTGGTGTTGTTGCTCGTGATGCATTCCCAATGTCACGAGCTGAGATAGGTCTTCTGCTGCGCCTGTCTGCAGCAACTGCTGTATCGCAGTATCGACATAGGAACGGTAATCAAGAATCTGTTGCAGCGTTGGCCGCGATAACAATCCGCGTTTCGACCGCGCGTGCATTTCGCCGGCGGTGTAGTAATAGGAATTGAACAGGTAGTGGAACTGTTCGTCGAAGCGCGAGTAGTCGGGTAAATTCGGTTCGAGTACGAAGCGCTCAAAAAACCAGGTCACGTGCGCGAGATGCCACTTCGTTGGACTGACATCCGGCATGCTTTGCACAACAGTATCTTCCGCGCTTAATTCGGCAATTAACGCCAGCGTTTGATTGCGCACAGCGACAAAACTCGTCGACAAAGACGCTGCCGTTAATTGCGCTGACGGTGAGGCCATCTGGAATCCTGAAAAGTTTGCAGCGGTATATCTAACAACCGTACCGCAATCAATGAGAGCGGGCTAGGACCGAATGTTCAACGGTAATTCGGTTTTCTTTTGCACGGTGCGAATGGCGACGCTTGAGTTGACGCGCGCAACACCAGGAAGCCGCGTTAAAGAATCCCTGTGCAGTCGTTCAAAATCGGCCATGTCGGAAACGACGACCCGTAACAGGTAATCGAATTCACCGGTCATCAAGAAGCACTCCATGACTTCCGGAATATTCCTAACGGCATTCTCGAATGCGGTCAGCTCACTTTCTTCCTCGCGTTGCAGGCCGATAAACACAAATACGTTACCCGGCAGGCCAACTTTTGACTGGCTGACCAGGGCCGCATAGCGGTCAATAAAGCCGCTTTCCTCCAGGGCCCGAACACGCCGCAAGCAAGCAGACTCGGAAAGGCTGACTTTCTCCGCCAGATGCACATTGCTGATGCGGCCATCGCGTTGCAGGGCATTGAGAAGAAGCTTGTCGTATTTATCGAGATCCATGGCAGAAAAAACCGAATTAGCAAATATTATTCGCAGAAAATGCCATAAATCAGCGTATTTGTCACTCATTTCACAAGTAAATACGACTAAACAGCACGTATCGTTGCTGCAGAAGTTATAAGAATCAGACTTGGAGAGAGACCATGAAGATTGGCGTACCGAAAGAAATCAAAACACTCGAGTTTCGAGTAGGCATGACGCCCGCTGGCGTTCATGAGGTGGTTAGCGAGGGTCACGAAGTTATCGTTGAGACAAATGCCGGCAATGGCATCGGCGTTAGCGATGCGGACTACGAGGCGCAAGGCGCGACGGTTGTTGCGACGCCGGAAGAAGTCTTCGCTGCCGCGGAAATGATTGTGAAGGTTAAGGAGCCGCAGCTGCACGAGTGTGCCATGTTGCGTCCGGATCAGGTCTTGTTCACCTATCTGCATCTTGCTGCTGATCCCGATCAGGCGAAAGCACTGGTTGATTCCGGTGCGACGGCAATCGCTTACGAAACCGTAACCTCCGCAGACGGTTCGTTGCCGTTGTTGACGCCCATGTCCGAAGTAGCCGGCCGCCTTGCTATTCAGGCGGGTGCTTTTGCTATGCAAAAAGCTAACGGCGGCTGCGGTAAATTACTCGGTGGTGTTCCGGGTGTAGCACCGGCGAATGTTCTCGTCGTTGGTGGCGGTGTCTCCGGCGCGAACGCGGCTGACATGGCTGTTGGTATGGGCGCGAACGTGACGATTCTTGATCGGTCACTGCCACGCTTGCGAGAGCTTGATGACATTTGGGGTGGCCGCGTTACAACGGTCTATTCAACCAAGCACGCAATCGACGAACTGGCACCGAAAGCCGACCTGATTATCGGCGCGGTACTCATCGCCGGAGCAGCGGCGCCGAAGTTGATCACTGCAAAACATGTCAAAGATATGCAAGCCGGTTCGGTAATGGTTGATATCTCCATCGATCAGGGCGGTTGTTTCGAAACCAGCAAACCGACTTCGCACGCGGAGCCAACTTATGTTGTTGACGATGTTGTTCACTACTGTGTAACCAACATGCCAGGCGCTGTTCCACAAACCAGTACGTATGCGTTAACGAACGCAACGCTACCGTTTGTCAAAGCCCTTGCGAACCTTGGCTGGAAAGAAGCGCTGACACGCGACTCACATCTTGCGAACGGACTGAACGTGCATGCCGGCCATGTGAATCACGAAGCAGTTGCTCATGATCTTGGCTACGTCTACCAGTCTGCTGCAGATGCGTTGAGGCCGCCCGGTTCAACAATACCGTTCAGAAAGTCTAGCCAGTCTTTATAACCAGCATCTTATCGATCTGCATATCTTCGATCGTGTAAGGGATACCACCGGTGCCAAGTCCGGACTCTCGTAGTCCGGCGAACGGCATGACGTCGTCCCGAAATGCTGAGTGATCGTTAATCATGACGGCTGACGCATCGAGTTTTGCAGCGAGCTCTGTCGCCGTGTTGATATCGTTGCAGTACACGGCTGCCTGAAACGCGACTGGCAGTGAATTCGCCTGTTCGATGGCGACTTCGACGTCGTCATAGCTGTAGATACAGACGACGGGGCCAAAGATTTCCATCGTGCTGACTTTTGCCTCGACCGGAGGATTCAATAACACCGTTGGCGCGTAACAGCTGTCGGAAATGCGTCGGCCACCATATAACAATTCCGCACCGGCAGCAACGGCTTCATCCACCCAGGATGCAATGCGGTCGACTTCACCGTGGCGAATTAATGGACCAACTTCCGTGTCCGGATCTTCCGGCGCACCAACGACCAATTGTTCGGCGACGTTCGCCAGCCTGGCAGCGAAAGCCGATGCCTCGGCTGCCGGTGCGAAGACGCGTTGCACGGATACACATACTTGTCCGGCGTGATAGAAGCCGCCTTTCGCAATTGATTCCAGCGATGCTTCCCAATTGCAGGGTTCCGCCAGAATCACAGGCGCTACACCGCCGTGCTCGAGGGCACAGCGAGCCCCCGGGGCTAATTTGGATCTCAACATCCAGCCCACTTTCGCACTGCCGATAAAACTAAAAAAGCCGACGCGCTTGTCAGTGACCAGCTTCTCCGCGGTCCCCCTGTCGTCGGCGATCAGGGCCTGAGCCCAGGCATCACGCAGTCCTGCCTCACGCAATATTGCGACGAAGCGTAGACACGATAGCGGTGTATCGCCCGCCGGTTTGACGATGACCGGACAGCCTGTGGCCACAGCCGGTGCGACCTGATGCACGATGAGATTTAGCGGGTGATTAAACGCGCTGACTGCAACAACAACACCGATGGGTTCTTTCTGCGTAAACGCCTTGCGCCCCATCGTGGCCGCCGTTGTGCCTAGGGGTATGACGGAGCCGGCTTCAGTGCGTATTGCTTCGATACACAAATGAATGCCGTCGATCGCGCGCAGCACCTCAACCCTGGAATCCTTAAGCGGTTTGCCGCCTTCGCTCGCTGCGAGCAAGGTCAGTTCGTCAACTTGTGATGCCATGATCTCTGCAGTGCGTGATAAAACTTTCAAGCGCTCTGGAATCGACAGCCACGCGTCACGATCACGAAACAATCCGTAAGCAACAGCAAGTGCATCCTCTGCATGATCGCTGTCAGACGTTGCCACCGAGTCGAGATCACGGCCATCAAAGGGTGACACGACAGTCATCGTTCCAGCCGCCGGACGATCGCTAACGACCATTAGATTTTGCATGTGATTTCTCCAAGCTTTTTCGTCAGCAAGGGGTTCTCGCGATAGTCGATTGGAATAACGACCAGGCTAGGACCC
>CAJQPL010000085.1 GCA_905480215.1 uncultured Woeseiaceae bacterium
ACTGCGCTCTCCAATCAAGCGCTGCGAACCGACATCATATTTATAGTAGTCATTAGCAAGACTCGTAACATGGACCAGACCATCGGTCATTAACTCGGTAATTTGCACAAACACGCCAAAATTGGTAACGCCGGTTATAACACCGTCAAACTCTTCGCCGAGATGACCTTCCATATACTGGCACTTCAGCCACGCCTCAACATCTCGAGTGGCCTCCTCCGCGCGTTTTTCATGCGCCGACGTTATCGCCCCCAGCCGCTCCATTTCTTTTGCCGAGTAATCGTATTTCCCAGGTTTGCCGCCGCGTACAATGTGGCGAATCGCCCGATGCACCAGGAGATCGGGGTAGCGCCGGATAGGTGACGTGAAATGTGCGTAGGATTCCAGTGCGAGCCCAAAATGCCCAACATTCGCCGGTGAGTATTCAGCGTGCGTCAG
Organism: uncultured Woeseiaceae bacterium; assembly: GCA_905480215.1. GTDB lineage: Bacteria > Pseudomonadota > Gammaproteobacteria > Steroidobacterales > Woeseiaceae > UBA1847. The sequence goes on from CAJQPL010000085.1 coordinate 439, forward strand.
CGAACGCAGCATCGCCATCGTTATCGCCGCGCTATCTGGCCGGTCTCTGACCTGCTCAATAATTTGCGTGAAATGTCGCGGCTCAACGTGATCTGGGTGCGGCACCTTCAGGTCGAGTGACAGCAAATATAAACGCAGATCATTGAAACGGTCCGGATCTGGTTTCGGATGAACTCGATACAGACCCGGAATCTGGTTCTTCTTGAGGAACTTAGCAGCCTCGACATTCGCCGCGATCATGCATTCTTCAATAAGCCGATGCGCATCGTTGCGAGGTACGACCTCAATACGGTCAATCTCGCCGTCATCATTGAGTATGAACTTCGTTTGTGGGAGGTCGATCTCTATGGCACCGCGTCGTGCCCGGGATTTCGCAAACGCCTTGTAGAGACCATGCAGCTCGCTGATTGACGATTGCAGCTCCTTGGGTATGGAGGAAGCTATAGATGATTTCGACCCAGCCTGCAGAAAATCACCAACTTGACTGTAGGTCAGTCGGGCCTTGGATTTCATGACGCCCTCGAAAAACTTCGAGCTTGTGACCTTGCCAGCAGAACTGACATGCATTTCACACACCATACATAGGCGATCAACTTTCGGATTGAGTGAACACAGTCCATTCGACAAGACTTCCGGAAGCATTGGTACTACACGATCCGCGAAGTAAACAGAGGTCCCGCGCACGATCGCTTCTTTATCCAAGGCAGAACCAATGGACACATAATTCGCAACATCCGCGATCGCAACCAGCAAGCGCCAACCGTCCTTCGACCTCTCGCAAAACACAGCGTCATCGAAGTCACGGGCATCGGCACCGTCGATCGTAATCAAATTGACACTGCGTAAGTCGGTGCGACCTTTCAGTGCGTCGCCGGGCACCGTAGCACCGAAGCCCTGTACTTCTTGCTTGACCGCATCTGGCCATTCGAACGGAATACCGTGCGCGTGGATTGCAATGTCAGTAGCAATACCCTTGTCACCGGGTGCACCGATAACGCTGGTTATACGTCCTGTCGCCTGCTCAACATGCGTCGGAAAATCGAGAATTTCTGCGACCACCATATTGCCGTGCTTGGCATTTGCGGCTTCACCCTTCGGAATAAGGATACGGTGAGATAATTTCGCGTTGTCAGGAATAACAATGCCTATGCCCCGTTCGCGAATGAACTGCCCTGCTACTTGCCGAATACCACGCTCAAGCACGTCGACCAACTCGCCTTCGGCTCGCCCTCGCCTGTCGAGGCCTTTAATGCGCACCGCGACGCGATCACCGTCGAACAAAGCCCGCATCTCACGGGCGGACAGGTAAACATCCTCAGAATCACCGTCATCGCGAATCACAAAGCCGAAGCCGTCGCGATGGCCGCTGACTCTTCCCGTTACCAGATCAAGCTTTGCGGTCAAACAGTACTCACTGCGGCGATTCTGGAGAATCTGTCCAGCCCTGACCATATCCGCCAAGCGCTCCACGAGCAGCGCACGCATGCGTTGCCCCTTAAGGCTAAAAGCCTTTAATATTGGCTCAACTTTCAATGGCTTACCAACACTATTTAAAAAATCTATCAAGTCATTCTGACTAGGTATTGGATGCTTGTAAGTTTTCTTTTTTGCTTTCGGCGGCGTTCTCGGTTTCTTCTGAGCCGTCGTTTTCTTGGACTTGCTAGGCAAGTGATAAATCTCCTTACTGATTGGTCTGAGTTCTCATTGACAGGTGGCGCTCGCTTTGAATATAGTGCGCCACCCCGTAGTGCAACGATTGTACGCGGTTTTAGCCCCTGCCGAAGTGGCAGAATTGTTAGACGCGCTAGCTTCAGGTGCTAGTGGGCGTAAGCCCGTGGAGGTTCAAGTCCTCTCCTCGGTACCATCTATATTCATTCGGCATTTCAGCCGATTTGTGCTTAATTTTCCTTTACCACCTGCCAGTCTCTATATCTAATTATAGGTACCGTGCTGGGGTATTCTTTGAATAACGTTTTCCTGTTCAGAATACAAGTTTTAATTATACTTGATCGCCGTCGTAACTGCGCGAATTATACTCCCTGGCCCTGTTGCTGTTACAAAGTTTCCAATATGATGAATGCATCAAATGGTATAAGCATCTGGCTGTTCCCTGTCACAGATAAACCATAGATTCAAACACAATCGTCATTGCTCGCTATTTAAGGCTGCCGGAGTGATAAACTTCAACAATGGTCGCTAAAGTCACCCTGAATCGCACATTGTCTCTTCCAATGATGGTTCTGTATGGGCTCGGTACAACCATTGGTGCGGGTATTTATGCCCTGGTGGGTGAAATTGCACTAGTTTCCGGCTATTTTTCGCCTGTTTCTTTTCTTATTGCTTCTCTGCTGGCAGGCTTCACGGCGATATCATTTGCCGAGTTATGTGGTCGTTTTCCCTATGCTGCCGGCGCCGCTATTTACGTTAAGCACGGATTCTCTTCAAAACGCCTGTCGACCATCGTAGGGTTGCTTGTTGTCACTGCCGCAGTCGTTTCTTCCGCCGCATTATTGAATGGATTCGTCGGTTATCTATATCAGTTCATCGGCATGGAACGCGTTGTGGCTATCATACTCGTGACTCTGCTACTCGGTGGCATTGCCGCCTGGGGCATAGCCGAGTCAGTGACGATTGCCAGCTTGATTACCATCATAGAAATCGGTGGATTACTGTTAGTGATTGCGGTCAGCAACACTGCACTGGCTGAATTTTCCACTCGCTGGAGGGAGTTGATCCCTTCAGCTGACATCATTAGCTGGCGGGGTATCTTCGTGGGTGCAATTCGCTCGTTTTATGCCTTTATCGGCTTTGAAGACATGGTCGATGTGGCTGA
>CAJQPL010000086.1 GCA_905480215.1 uncultured Woeseiaceae bacterium
TTGCGCGAAAACTCGTTTCGATAAGCGGTTACTTCGCCGCGCCAGTTGTTATCGGCGTCGACAACGTAAGTTGCCTGATACTGCTCGTGCTCGCTTTGAAAAATATCGTTGGCGGACGCGGCGTAGCGGTCATACGGTGTCGTGGCGAAATCTGCATCCGATAAGCCGAGATAGGTCTCATCTGATAGCTGATCGGTGTAACCGAGCTTCACCCTTAGACTTTGATAAATCGAACTTGTCGGGTCGCTATCGAGTTGCAACTTGGCAACATAGTCCTGAACATCAAATCCGGTGTCGCCACCAACCGGTCCTTGAATAGATTTGAAGCCATCGCTCTGCGCTTGCACAGTTTCCAGCAACCAACTAAAGCGTGTACCCCGATCACCAATGTTGACGTGCGCATCGATGGTGCTGTGATCGCCCAATCGCAAATCCGCCGTCGCACCCATCGCGTCAGGAATAGGTGTTGAAATCATATTCATCGCACCACCAGTCGTGCGCGGACCAACTGCGACAGACGCCGGGCCCTTTAGCACCTCAACCGCACTCATGCGACGCTGCGTAGGAAAGTAGTACGCCGATGATGCAGCGTATGGTGCGGGAGCGATCAATACGCCATCTTCTAACAGGGCAATGCGTGCGCTTCTATCCAGACCGGAGCCGCGTATGCCGATGTTCGGCCGCAGACCAAAGCCCTCTTCGTCCTGCACGTAGACGCCGGGAACTGCTCGCAAAACCCGCAAAATGTCCGTCTGGGCGAACTCCGCGAGCTCCTCTGAATCCAGAACATGAGCCGAACCAGGGACGTCGGCGATATCGGATCGTTTACCAATAATTGTAACAGTATCAATAGCTTGTGATTCATTCGTACTGGTCTGCCCGGCGGCGATCAAAGGCGCAAGCAAGAGGGCGGCGCTAATCCTTGCGCAGGTAAAAAAGGTCGGTCGCATGGTCCGTCACAAAATATTCTATCAATAGGGTCGTAACCTTAATCGAAATGAGAATGATTCGCAACTGCATTAGTGCTGCAGCTAAGGTTCGTAAGCCTACGGTCGTATCAAAGCATTATCTGTGACTCAGCCACTGCAATACTCAGCGGCTTCGTGGCATCATGCCGGTCCACATCACCGCGTCGTTTGGGGAAGCATGGGCGAGATCGCACGCAAATTAATGATCGTCGAAGATGATCCTGACTTAAGAGCTCAGTTACAACAGTGTTTCGATAGTTACGTTGTATGCGTCGCGAAGAATCGTGAGCAAGCGATCACGGAGTTGCGGCGTCACGAACCGGCAGTTGTACTGCAGAATCTTCGCCTCCATTCAAATTCTGAATGTATGGAAGAGGGACTTGCGACGTTAGCGGAAACATTGAAACTCGCTCCGCATACGAAGGTAATCGTCCTGATCGATAACGTTGACCAGGGCATCGCGATGTCGGCGGTAGCGCAAGGCGCTTACAATTTTTACAAGAAACCAGTTGAACTCGATACGTTGCGCTTGATCGTCAATAGAGCATTCGCGATTTCAGAACTTGAAACCGAGAATCGTCGTCTGCAAAATCAAGTGAACGAGTCGCCGTTGGACGGCATCGTTGCTGCTAGCGAGGGAATGCTTGCGGTTTGTCGCATGATAGAAAAAGTTGCGCCGACCGACGTGACGACCTTGCTGCTCGGCGAAAGCGGCACCGGTAAGGAGCTGTTATCACGTGCATTGCACAGATTGAGTCCGCGCGCCGATCAAAATTTTGTTGCGATTAATTGTGCCGCAATTCCTGAAAATCTTCTTGAGTCGGAGTTATTCGGTCACGAAAAAGGATCATTCACTGGCGCGCATAAACAGACGATTGGTAAGGTCGAACTGGCGAGCGGTGGCACATTGTTTCTCGATGAAATTGGCGATATGCCAATTGCTTTGCAGTCAAAAATGTTGCGCTTCCTGCAGGAGCGTGTGATTGAACGCGTTGGCGGCCGTCAGGAAATCCCGGTCGATGTACGCGTAGTATGTGCGACAAATCAGAACCCGGAAGACCTCATAGCGGAGGGATTGTTTCGCGAAGACCTTTACTATCGGGTGAGCGAAATGACGATCAATATTCCGCCGTATCGTGATCGTGAGGAAGGGCGCTTAATTCTCGCGCGCACGTTGTTGCAGAAATTTTCTGCGAGTCAGAATCGGGCCATCAATGGTTTCGCTGATGATGCCGTGCAGGCAATCGAGAGTTACTCATGGCCGGGGAACGTGCGCGAGCTTGAAAACAAGATCAAAGGCGCCGTCATCATGGCCGACGGGAAAATGATTACTGCTCAGGATTTGGGGCTTGCAGGTAACGGAAACGACGTAGAGTCGCTCAATCTTCGCGAAGTACGTCAGCAAGCAGAAACCAAAGCGATACGCGTTGCTCTGACAAAGTGCTATGGAAATATTTCCAAAGCGGCGGAGCTGTTAGGCATCACTCGCCCAACGCTCTACGATCTGCTGAATAAATACGGCCTAAGCTCCGATTCCTATTCAAAAAAAGCGGCGCCGTAAAAATTTAGCGGGTCTTGAATTCGTCCGGATTGAGTTCGTGTCGAGATAGCAGCTTGTAAAAGTCGGTACGGTTTCGTTTTGCGAGACGTGCTGCCTGGCTAACATTGCCGGTTGTGATCTGCAGGATTTGAGACAGGTAGTTGCGCGTAAACTCATCACGGGCATCTGAAAAGGATGCTAATTTTCCGGCGTGCTCACCCAGCGATTGACGTACCAGTTCGCCGCTAATGACTGGCGAGCGTGAGAGCGCAACGTTTTGTCGAACGACATTGTAGAGCTGACGAATATTGCCCGGCCATTCTGCGGTAACCAACATCTCAACCGCTTCGGGCGCATACACTTTTCGTTCCTGGTTTGCATTTTGCGCTATTTGTTCCAGGAAATGTGCGACCAACAGCGGGATATCTTCGCGTCGGTCATCGAGCGTCGGTATTCTGATATTCACGACGTTCAGCCGATAGTAAAGATCCTCACGAAAATTGCCTTGCCGCATAAGTTCCTGCAAATTACGGTGCGTCGCCGACACCACTCGAACATCGATGTCGAGTGCCTCGGTACTGCCGACGGGGCGTACCTGGCTCTCCTGCAGTACCCGTAGTAATTTGACCTGTAGCCGCATCGGCATGTCGCCAATTTCGTCAAGCATCAGGATGCCGCCTTCGGCCGCCTTGAATAATCCGTCGTGATTGTGCGTCGCACCGGTGAATGCACCTTTAATGTGACCGAACAATTCGGACTCGAGCAGGTTTTCGGCCATCGCGCTGCAATTGATAGCAACAAAGGGTTTGTCGCGCCGGTCACTGGCGTTGTGAATTGCTTGCGCCAATAACTCCTTACCGGTGCCGCTTTCGCCCGTTATCAGAACCCGCGCATCGGTTGCTGCAACCATTTTGGCTTGCTGCAAGATTTCTTTCATTGCTTGATTACGGGTGATGATTTCGGCCGCCCAGCCTTCCTCTACTTCCAGCGTGCCGGAAACTTTCAAGGCGCGATCGACAAGCGACATCAGCTCTTCTTTGTCGATGGGCTTGGTCAGAAAACCAAAGGCGCCTTGCTGAGTTGCGGTTACGGCATCCGGGATCGTGCCGTGCGCCGTGATAATGACAACTCGTAGCCCGGGCGAACGAGTCTGTAGCTCCTTTAGAAGCCCTATGCCATCCATCTTGTCCATGCGAAGGTCAGTAATGACCAAATCAGGGCTAAAGCGACGTAGCGTCGCCAGCGCCTTGTGCGCAGACTCGACAGCCTCGACTTCATAGCCTTCGGCTCGCAAGCGAATGCTCAACAGGCGCAGAAGTCCTGGATCGTCATCGACGAGCAGGATTTTGCCGGCAGCTGGGGACGGATTGTTAGCCATACTGGATAATGTCACGCGATGTTGAGTTATCCCGACAGATTAAGGGGAATCCCATTAGTGGGCAAGATGTCTTCGTTGGGCGACGGTCCAATTTACTCTTGATCGTTGATGGATCGCTCGATCGACGTAATCGCCTTGAGCTTCTGCTCGGCTTCGGCTAACTCGCCGCGCAGGCGACGATTCTCAGCTTCAATGCCGGATAAACGTTGCTGCGTAGACTGTTGCTGGGTCTGCGCTGCTCTTGAGGAGGATAGCCGCAAGCTGCGCGCCTCGCTCGCCGCAACGATTTGTTGCTCAGCGCTGTTCAAGTGAATAGTTGCCAGTGAAATTTCGGCCGGTGTCAGCAGGAGCCTTTGTGTCAAGACACCGCGCAACAATCGTTGCGCATCTTCGGGGTTGGATTCGGAGTGGCCAGGGATGGAAAGCACCAAACCCAAGCGTAAGTTGCTTGAAGGGCTGGGCGTCAATGTGGAGGCCGCTGATGCATCGGCATAGACCTCAGCGAGCGCAGCAGGGTCGCCAGCGGCAATCTGTCCGAGTTCCTGTATGTAGATCTCGACCTCTGCTGCACCGAGGATTTCAGTTTTTTCGTTGCTTGTGGCCGGGCGGCCCTTAATCCAATCCATGGTTTGACCACAGCCTGACAAGGCCATGGTGGCCAGTGCTGCTACTGCGATGTTTCGCATCTTGGTTGTTGATACAAACTCAGCCATTTGCCGCCAATCTCTGCTGTTCCGCGCTCCGCATTTGCGGAATGTGTATTTTAAAATGTGCCCCGGAAAATTCATCTGAGTCCACCAATTCTACAGAACCGTCGTGTGCCTGTATGCACTCCAATACAACCGATAGTCCAATTCCAGTGCCGCCGACCTGGCCTCCTTGCTCGCGTCGACCCTGGAAGAATGCCTCAAATATTCTTGGGCTTTCTTCGTCGGGAATGCCGGGCCCGGTATCGCCAAACTCGAGGACGAAGCCGCTTTTGATTCGACTACCCCTGATTGTGATCAAACCGCCGTGCGGCGTAAATTTGATCGCGTTTGATAGAAGATTATCAAGCACCGTTCGGATTTTGTCCTGATCCGCGTTCACAATAACGTCATCAACATCCAGTTTTAGCTGGATATTGGCCGCTTTAAGCGCCAATCGCTGTGCCTTGGCAACAAAAATCACCTGTTTGCGTAATTCAAAGTCAGTCAGCGTCAGGACTTCGCTTTTCGTCTGCCAGGCGCTAAAGCTCAACAGGTTTTCGATCAATTGCTGCAATTTCAGGCCGTTCATGCGCAATATATCCGTCACTTCGCGCTGTGAGCTATCCAGTTCGCCAACAGATCCATCGAGCAACAGTTCGGTGCCTTCACGAATATTGGCTAGTGGCGTCTTTAGCTCGTGCGACATATGCCGCAGGAACTTATTCTTTTCCTGCGCGAGTTCCAATAGCCGAACTCGGAGCCACTCGAGTTGCCGCCCAAGGCGCTGCAAGTCGGTCGGACCCTTGATCTCAATCGGGCGCGAAAAACCGCTTTCGCCGAGTTGTCCTATGGCGCGGTCAATCTGCCGAATTGGACGAGCGACGAGCAACGTAAAGGTCAATACGAGAATTAACGTGCCCGGCACCAGCGCCGCTACCTGCCAGGCAGAAACCTCTTGTGCGCGGCGGGCAGTCTCTTGCAGTGCCAACAATTCGCTGTCGATGTGCGCCGTCAGCAAATCGGCGAGTGATGTAACTCTGGTGTTCAGAGAATCGAAGCGAGCTATCGCAGCAATTAAATTTTCATCTGCTGCGCCAGGTGCAGAGATAGCAGCCGTTATGCTGCGAGCCTCTGTGCCCAATGAGGCAGCCAGGCGTGTCGCGTCAATTTCCTCAACGAGTGGTTCCATGTCTTGTAACGCCGCTTCAAAGCGTTGCAAATTTTGCGTCACAAGTTGCCAGCTATCGTCAGTTTTCAAAACCTGAAAAAGGCGTGAGCTTCGCTCGAGCGATATCAGTCGTTCATTGATTCGACGGTTGTTCTCGGCGGCTTCCACACCGGTGGCTACCAGTAATTCACTTTGTTCTGCGACCCGGTCGAGATTGAGCAATGCCCACACCACCGCAAGTAGCAATGGCAGCACAACCAGACTGAATCCAACCAGAATCAGTCCGTTTAGCGATCTAGGCCGAGGGAATCTCATTGGGAAAGTTTAGCACCGTGCCATCGGCTGTGTTCTTTAAGCGGCCCAATAGGCGCTCGGATCACGGTTCGCGATCTTTCGCTCCCACTCAAGGCTGGTGCGGACGATCGTATCCAGATCATTGAATTTTGGTGTCCAGCCCAATACCTCGCGCACCCGATTGGCAACGGCGATCAGCTCAGGCGGATCGCCTGCACGCCGCGGTTGTTCAGAAATGCTCAGTTTTTCACCATTCGCTTTTTCCACCGCCGAAAGCACCTCGCGCACGCTAAAGCCGTGGCCATAGCCGCAATTAAGAATCGTTGATTCACCGCCATTTCGCAGATAGGCCAGTGCGTCCAGATGAGCCGATGCCAAGTCCTCAACATGAATGTAGTCGCGCAGACCCGTGCCATCGGGCGTTTCATAGTCGGTACCATAAATGGATACGCCTGCTCGACTGCCGGTCGCCGCTTCGCATGCGACTTTGACGAGGAGCGTGGCTTTTGGCGTCGATTGGCCAATCGTGCCACTGGGATCGCAACCGGCGACGTTGAAATAGCGCAGTGCAACATAGTTGGGTCCGCCGGCTGCCGACAGGTCGCGCAGCATCCACTCGGTCATCAGCTTCGAGGTGCCGTAGGGGTTGATGGGCTGGGTTGCAGAATCTTCTGATGCTTTTCCTCCGTCCGGAATGCCGTATACGGCGGCTGTTGAAGAGAAAACGATATTCTTAACGCCATGCCTGGCCGCGGCCTCAAGCAAGGTGCGGCTCGAGGCAGTGTTGTTACGGTAGTACTTCAGGGGGTCCGCGACAGATTCGGGGACGATGGTGTGTGCTGCAAAATGCATCACGGTGTCAATTTCGTTTTCGGAAAAGATCTTTTCCAGTAGTAGAGCATCTCCGGTATCGCCGACGACCAGATCGCCCGCGGTAACTGCCGCCTCGAATCCGGTGCACAGATTATCGAGCGTAATAACGCTTTCATTGCCCTGGCCGAGTTGGCGAACAACATGACTGCCAATATATCCAGCGCCGCCTGTTACCAATATCTTCTTGTTTTTCATGAATTTTTCTCTCAAATTCCAGCAATTTTCAGGAATAGTGAACTGAACCGTGTAGAAGGTGACAAAGTTTAGCAATACTTCTGTAATTAATTCGGACCTGGATCGCACTCCAATATGAGACTTTGAGGGTGCGAGCATCGTCAAATTCGGGCGCCTTTGATTGTGTTTGTGTTCAGACTATAGCGGTAGAATTAGCTTAGCCTTTTAGGAATATAGAAATCGTAGACTTTAAAAATTGCTTTTATATGCCAGTTCTCGTCACCGGCATGCTGCTGCTGACAGCTTGTGGTGGTGGTGGATCCGATGCGCCAGCGCCAGCGCCTGCGCCTTCTCCGGCGCCAGCGCCGAGTATGGTGAACGTCGCTGGTGTTGTTTCATTTGAATTCCCCTTGCCACGCAGTAATTGTCGTGGTTTGAACCTTGATAACCCGGAAGTCCGCCCTATTCGCGCCGTTACCGTTCAGCTATTCGATTCTTCGGATGCTCTATTGGAAAGCACCGTGTCAGGTACTGACGGCAGCTATTCGTTCGGCAATATTGACGCGAGTACGGATGTTTATGTTCGCGTGCGCGCAGAGCTGAAGAGCTCAGGTCCTGCAGTATGGGATGTTGAAGTGCGTGACAATGTTGATGAGTCAATTGAGCCGCCACCGCTGTCATCAAGACCTATCTACGTAGTCGATTTCCCGCCATTCAATACAGGAACAGCGAACATTTCCGACGCCGACTTTACGGCGACGACAGGCTGGGGCGGCAATTCCTACACCGAGCCGCGTTTGGCGGCGCCGTTCGCGATTCTCGACGCTATTTTGGATGGCATGGAAATGATCACCGACGTTGATCCTACCGCGACTTTTCCACCACTCGACGCGTTTTGGAGCGTCAATAATACCTTGACCAGCCCCGAAAATATTGATCTGGGTGAGCTGCCATCGTCATTTTATAACCCCCGTATTGACTCTCTATTCCTACTCGGTGATGCCAACTTAGACACAGAAGAGTTTGATGATCATGTCACCATACATGAGTGGGGGCACTACTTTGAAGACAACTTCTCACGGTCTGACTCGACTGGAGGGGCACATTCGATTGGGCAGCGTCTCGATCCGCGGCTAGCATTTAGCGAGGGGTTTGCTACTGCATTGGCTGCAATTGCTCTCGAGAATCCACAATACTGCGATACCAGTGCTCCGCTGGAGTCATCCGGTTTCGGTCTGGATACTGAAGACGAGGATCGCGGCGATCAGGGCTATTACAATGAGATGTCGGTGGCGACGTTGCTTTATGATTTTTTCGATACCGATATTGACGGAAGCGATAATGACTCTATCGGATTTGGGCCGATCTATTCGGTGATGACGGGACCTCAAGCAATGACTGAGGCATTCACGACTTTGTTTTCGTTTGCCACAGAGTTGCGAAATATAGTGCAACCTGAGGATCTTGCATTTGTTGATTCTCAGTTGACTCGTGAAAATGTTGATCTAACCGGCCTCAATGTTTACGGTGATAATCAAACTATCGTACCGGCAGGCTCACGCGATGTATTGCCCCTATATACAGACTTGCCGACGGACGGTACGGTCGTCAATATCTGTACTAACAGTGATTCTGATTCTGAACGCGACGGTAACAAGCTGTCCGAGCACAGGTTTCTGAGAATGGAAGTACTGGCAAATCGTACCCATACAATTCGCGTGACGACAGAAAGTTTTGAGACAGGGAACCCGCCGACCCAGCCGGGCGGCGGGTTTGATTGCGAGGCAGCTGGGCTAGCCGATCTGGATGATCCTCAAGTGCACACATACAGTGACCCGGACTTAGTCATTTGGCGTGGCGGGAGTTTTGTTGGCCAAAGTTTAAGTTGTACGCCAAACAGCGAAGTCATAACAACGCAAACGCTCACGGTCGGCACGCATTTGATAGACCTGAACGAATTTCGATTCGCGGACGAAGATACGATCGATGGATATCCAGAGCGAGTATGTTTCGATGTGACAGCGATGCAAAACTAACAAAGTTAAAGACAACAGGAATTCGACATGATTCGACTAAGAATGCTCGGCAAATTGACCGTCGCTGCGATTGCGACGTTCAGCATTGTTGCGTGCGACTCGCAAAAGAAAGAGCAGGCCAAAGAACAGGCCTTGGCTGCTGATTCGAATACGCCAACAATGGTCGCAGATAAAGTCGCGGCCGAGCCGTCAAACGAAGCATACGAAGGTACCGTTGCAAAGCCAGGCTCCCCGTACAGCATCAGCTATCGAGTAGTCGGTACGCCTATCGTTGGTAGTCCGGTCGTTGTTGACCTTGAGGTAATTTCATCGTTTGGTCCACGGGAGGTCAATCTCGACTATCGGATAAACGATGCGTCGTCGATGATGTTCTCGGAATCGCAACCCGCCAGCATTCAAATGAAAATGGCTGTCAATGAATCCTCTGTAAAACAACAAATTACCGTCATCCCACAGCGGGAAGGGCGCTTCTATCTCAACGTCAGTGCCTCGTATGAAACCGCGAGTGGAACGCAGTCGACCGTCATGGCCGTTCCTATTCAGGTCGGCACCGGTGGCCGTGAACTGCAGGAGCACGGCACCGTCGAGCTGGATGAAAACGGCGAGGCGGTGAGGGTTTTGTCCAACGACTAAATTTCGCCAGAAAAGGGAAAAAATTCCCATTTTAATTTTCAAAACTGAATCCAGATCACAGTTTCAGGTTCGACATATAAATAAGGTAGTTGACTGAGCGCATGACAGGCTGGTCAATGCAAAAGGATTTACGCGACAGGATAAGAGTGGCGACGGAGAGCACGGGATTAACAAAGCCTGACTTCGTCAATCTCCTGTCACTGATCGACCGGCATTATGACAAAATGGAAGCAACCATTACGCAGTCGGTGCGTACTGCGACGCAAACCAGTCTTTCCGCCCCCATTGAAGCGATTTTTGACAGCGTCACGAATGCACTGTTGTCGGTCGACGACGACGGCCTGATTCGCAATTGCAATAAGGTCTGTTCACGCTACTTCAAGCTGGAGAAGGAGCAATTGATCGGCACTGAAATTGCCAGCTTCTTACCGGCGATTGGGGAGCGCTCGATAGCACGATTCCTGCAACCCTATATTTCTAACCTCGACGATACCAAAATCGATCTCGTTAACGGCGAAGTTGAAGCGCAAAGTGCGGACGGCGAAATCTTTGTAGCCGAACTCAATGCTAGTTGTATTGAGTCCGTCAGTGGTGATATCTACGTCATAAGTCTGCGCAACGTTACCGACCGTAAGCAAACAGAAAGTGCACTGAAAGAAAATGAAGAACGCTATCGTGCGCTGGTAGAAAACGCGCCCGAAGCTATTATCGTTTTCGATGTAGATAAGAATATTTTCACTGACGCGAACGACAACGCCTGTTCGTTGTTCAATCTGTCTCGTGCGCGACTACTCAGCGTAGGACCTGAGGCAATCAGCCCAGAGCAGCAACCTGACGGCACGCCGTCATTTGGTGTGCGCCGCGGCTATGTCGATCGTGCTTTGAACGGTGGCCACCCAAGTTTTGAATGGATGCATCAGGATTCGAATGGCAAGGAACTTCCTTGCGAGGTGCGTTTTAGTCGCCTGCCATCCGACCAGAAGCGGCTTATTCGCGTGAGTATTACCGACATTGCTGAGCGCAAGCGCGAAGAAGCGCTGACCTACGGACAGAACAAGGTGCTCGAGATGATCGCATCGAGTGCGCCTCACGACAGGACACTGCGTGCCATCTGTCAATTCGTAGAACGTCTCGGTAGCGATTTTAAAGCCGCTATCATGTTGCTCGATGGCAACGGTCGAACGCTTTCAGTTGAGCAGGCACCGAGCTTGAACGAGAAGTTTCGACTTAGCCTCGATTTTGTCAGGGTCGAGGCCGACAGCCTAACCTGCGGTTCGGCTGTGCACAGCAAAGATGATCGCGTCACCAGCAATATTGCTGCGGATGCCGGTTGGGAAGGGAAAAGAAGGCTTGCGGCTGAATTGGGTATCATGGCGACCTGGTCGTTCATGATTCGCGGCGCTGCGGGGCACATAGTTGGCACACTTGACGTCTACCTCGACGAGGCCCGATCACCAACGACGCAGGAACTCGACCAGCTCAGTGGCATGGCTCGATTGGCGGGTATTGCAATTAAGCGACAACGCGATGAAGACAAGCTGCGCAGCAGCGAGGCAAGATATCGAGGCTTGTTCGAAAGTGTTGTTGATGGTGTTTACATCGCGTCCCGCGATGGCGACATCGTCACCGCCAACCCAGCCTTGGTTGAAATGTTGGGCTTTGATAGTGTCGAAGACATGAGGGCTGCAGGTAAAACCTCCGTCCTATACGTCAACCCCATTGATCGGGAGCGCGTTTTTGCCCGCCTCGAAGCTCATGGAGTCGTAAAGAATTTCGAGTATCGCTTGCGTAAGAAAGACGGTAGCCAAATCGTGGTGCTCGACAACTCGCGGGCGATACTGGATGACGATGGCAAGCTGGTTGCCCACGAAGGTTCTATTACTGACATCACTGAGAGAAAACTTGCCGAAACGCGAGTTTTCGAAGAAAAAGAACGTGCTCAGGTAACGCTACAGTCTATCGGTGACGGCGTTATAACGACGGATGCCAATGGCTGCGTTGACTACATCAATCCGGTCGCGCAAGACTTGACCGGATGGGATATGCGCAGCGCGCGCAATATTCCGATTACCGACATCATGATGATCGTCAACGAGAATACTCGCGCGAGCGTAGAAAACCCGGTTATACGTTGCCTTAAAGAAGGGCGCACGATAACGCTGGCGGATAATTCGATTTTGATCACAAAAGAAGGCGACGAAGTGCCTATTCAGGATTCGGCCGCGCCTATACGTGATCGCATTGGCAACATTGTCGGTTCTGTAATGGTGTTTCACGATATCAGCAAGGACTCGCGTCTGTTTCGCCAGATGAGTTATCAGGCATCGCACGACTCGCTAACCGGGTTGATTAATCGTCGTGAATTCGAGAATTGCCTGGCAAACACTTTGGACAAAACTCGCGAGAGCGACGAAGATAATCATGCACTACTGTATGTTGACCTGGATCAGTTCAAGGTCGTTAACGATACCTTTGGACATACGGCTGGCGATGCGCTGCTCTGTCAATTGACAGAAAAAATTCAAACAAACATTCGATCGACTGATTTGCTGGCACGCCTGGGAGGCGATGAGTTCGGCATTTTTCTTGAGCATTGCAGCAAAGCCAAGGCGATTGAGGTAGCTGAAGCCATTCGCGGTGCGATTGAGGGCTATCGCTTCGAATGGAAAGAATCGAGTACAACTATTCGCTGTTCTATCGGTATCGTTATGGTCACGAGCGAAAATGCGGATGTCGCGAGTGTCATGAGTTCTGCTGATGTCGCTTGTTATTCAGCGAAGGATATGGGTCGCAATCAAGTCCACATTTATAAAGATAGTGACGCTTCAATGCGGCATGAAGAAATGAAATGGGTATCCCGAATTACCAGCGCCATTGATGATGAACGACTCGAACTTTTCTTCCAACCGATCATTGGTATCGGCGATGAGTACGGACAGCGCCGCGGTCATTACGAGTTATTGTTGCGCATGCGTGACGAGAAGGGTGAGTTGGTCGGGCCAGAGCAGTTCATTCCCGCGGCCGAGCGTTACAATTTGATGCCAACAGTGGATCGCTGGGTCGTTCGCGAAGCAGTGACTAAATTGGCTGATCGCAACGATGACGGCGAGGCGGGCTATACATTGGCAGTCAACCTTTCCGGTACCTCACTCAGCGAAGATCGCTTCCTGGAGTTTGTCATCGATGAATTGCAAAAGCACAACTTGCCGGATGGGGCGATATGCTTTGAAATCACCGAGACAGCGGCGATTTCAAACCTGTCCCGCGTTGTACATTTCATGAAGGAACTGAAAAAGCTCGGCTGCAAATTTTCCCTGGACGATTTTGGTAGTGGACTGTCATCGTTTACCTACCTGAAAAATCTGCCGGTCGACTATCTAAAAATCGACGGCCAGTTTATTCGCAATGTAATTAACGATTCGGTTGATGAAAGCATGGTCAAGGCCATTAGCCAGGTTGGTCATGCGATGGGTATTGAGATGATTGCCGAGCGCGTTGAGTCGCGTCAGGTACTCGATAAATTGGGCTCCTTGGGAGTCGAGTTTGCGCAGGGGTATTTCATTGCCCGACCAGCATCTATAGACACGTTCAAACCGTGGGGTGATCAGAAAGCACAACTTCTAGCGTAGTTTAAGCATTACGGTACACTGGCCGTTATGACTTACGGCACCCCCTCCAAAAAGCCCCAGAATACACATCGACAGCTACTGGCGGCTGATGAACCCGATCCGTTCAAAGTCATCAACGCGCTGTCGGAACAAGCCATATTGCTGGTTTGCGATCATGCGAGTTGCCGATTTCCAAAATCGCTCGGCGACATGGGGCTCGACCCGGTCGCGCGTCGTTGCCATTTAGCCGTCGATATTGGCGCTGGCGAACTGACGGAAAAAATTGCAGCCAGTCTCGGTGTGACGGCTGTCGTCGCGCATTACTCTCGTTTGGTCGTGGATTGCAATCGAGAACTCACGGACCCTGGTGCTTTCCTGCAGTTTGGCGATGGTGTACCTGTTCCGGGAAACCGCGGCATCAGCCAGGCGGACAAAGATCTTCGGGCAGATGTGCTCTATTGGCCATACCACGAGGCGATAGGAGAGCAAGTGCAACGCATCGGCAAGATCGGGACTAGCCCTTCCTTCATTGCGGTACACAGCTTCACGCCGGTGATGAATGGCGTCGCACGCCCGTGGCATATGGGTGTCCTTTGGGACACTGATAAACGCCTGCGCGATATTTTTCTGCAAGGCTTTGCTGCGGCTGGTTTCGTAGTTGGGGATAACGAGCCGTATTCGGGCAAGAGCCCGCAAGACTTTACAATCGATCACCACGCCGAGGCAAACGGCTTGCCGCATGTGGGCATTGAGATTCGTCAGGACTTGATCGACGATGATGCAGGCGTTGAGGAAATCGCCAGGCTGATGCATAGCATTATTGAGTCAATACCGGAACGCTTGCTCGCAAGCGAGGCAGGGAATAATGAGCGACGAACCAGCATTCACGATCGGAGTTGAGGAAGAGTATCTGCTCGTAGACAAAGAGACTCGTGCTCTTGTAATAGATCCTCCGCAGACACTTATGGCCGAAGCTGAAGAAATGTGCGGTGGGCAGGTTACCTCCGAACTGCTTCGTTCGCAGATCGAAATTGGCACCAAGGTTTGCGACAACGTGCAGCAGGCGCGCGCCGACCTGGCCCGTCTGCGGCGTAACATTATTGAGGTCTCGCAACGGCATGGTCTCGCGCCAATCGCTGCGTCGACGCATCCTTTTTCCAGTTGGACGGAGCAGAAACAAACGCCAAAAATTCGATACGAAGCACTGACCCACGAAATGCAGGGTGCGGCACGGCGTCTCGTAATATGCGGTATGCACGTTCATGTGGGCATCGACTCAGATGAGTTGCGTATTGATCTGATGAATCAGCTCGCCTATTTCCTGCCTCATCTGCTGGCACTTTCGTGCTCTTCGCCATTCTGGGGTGGCCGCGATACCGGGCTTAAGAGTTACCGGTTGACAGTTTTCGACGCACTGCCGCGCACCGGTTTGCCGGAGCGTTTTGCCAGTTGGGCCGAGTATCAACGGCATATCAATATCTTGATGGATGCGGGGCTCATTGAAGATTCGACGCGTATCTGGTGGGACCTTCGACCTAGTGCGCGACACCCAACGCTCGAGACACGCATCATGGATGTTTGTACGCGGCTTGATGACAGTATTGCGCTGACGGCGTTGCTGGTATGCCTGATGCGCATGTTGTATCGCTTGCGTACCCGCAATCAACGCTGGCGAATCTATACGCCGATGTTGATTCGCGAGAACCGCTGGCGAGCAATGCGCTATAGCTACGACGAAGGTATGATCGATCTGGCCAGGGGGGTCGTGGTTCCATTCGAGGATTTGATCGAAGAGCTGTTGGAACTCGTTGCTGAGGACGCCGCCGCATTGGGCTGTGAAAAGGAATTAGCGGGCGTCAGGGATATCCTCAAGCGAGGTACCAGCGCGCATCGGCAGTTGCAGGACTACGAGCGTGAAATCGCCGCAGGAGCTAGTCCTGAAGAAAGCCTGAAAGGCGTGGTTGATATGCTGATACGGGATACCGCAGTCGGGCTCGAAGCCTTGTAAACCCAGACTTTCGGCCTCCGGAATGCGGACCAGGTCGCATAATGTAGAGGCGGACATCGCTAGCATAGACTCATGTTTTTGCTGGACACATTCGTAACGCCATTCCTGGCATTAACGGCTATTGCTTATGCCGTTTTGGCCGTGCGTGTGGTGCGAATTGGCCCGCAGTATGCGAATAGCCTGATCAGTTACTTCCTGTTTCTGATCGCCGGCATGCTGGCAGGTTCCGCATTTTCGTTTAACGCGACTGACGTCAATATGTACGGAATAGGACGCGTATTGTCGCTTTTTTCGGCAGGATTCTTACCGGTCGTCTTCTACGCTATCTACCGTGAGTACACTGTCGGCCCGCCGAGTTGGCTAGTGTTGGGCTTACTCTCAATCGTGCCATTGGTCACCGCCGCATTGGCAATGACGAGTTCACTGCACCACATGGTTTGGCTGGCGGACGAAACCGGCGGACAGCTGATAACCAGCCAACTGACCGATCACTACTGGTACAAACGCATTTACGCACCATTTACCTATGGCTTGCTGGGATATTCCGCGGTCGCACTAATCGGTAATTTGCCGAGCATTGCGCCGGCGCATCGCAAGATAATCACCTTGTTATTGGTCTGCGCACTGCTGCCGATTATAGTCAGTATCGCGAACAACTTTTTTGGTTTTGGCGCGCCAGATTTCCCGGCGACGTCGTTAGCTCTGGCTCTGGAACTACCCGTTCTTGCTTATGCGAGTCTTTCATTGCGGGTACATGAGTTCAGTCCACTGGCCTATCAAACCTTGTTTGACCACGTTCGCGATCCGATATTTGTTGTAGACAGTGAACAGCGCATTATTTGCGCCAACAAAGCGGCGCAACAGTTGCTGCAAGGCAAGGAAGAAGATTTGATTGGTTGCAAGCTGTGGGAGGAATTTCCTGCTGCCCACGCGATATTGGAGCAGGCGAGGGAGCTCGATCTTACGCAGACTTTGAGAATGGATACAAAAAGTACATACGAGGTGAGTGTTGCGCCTTTGGCGGGTCCAAAGGGCCAGGACATGGGCATGGTTGTTGTCTGCCGCGACGTAACACAGCGGCGCAAGGCCCTGAGTCAATTGGCGGATTCAGAGCATCTTATTCGAACGTTAATCGAGACCTCGTCCAATGGATTTCTCCGCTTTGCGCGCGACAATAGCGCTGCCGATCGCAACTTCCGCTGTGTGTTTGCGAACCGTTCTGCAGTAACTTTTGCTGGTGAAGGGCACGACACCCTGGTTGGTATGCCTTTGCAGAAGTTAGAGTACCTCGATCCTGAGCGTCTGCTTTCACACTTCGGTACTGACCAGAATGCTACAACGCAGATGAGTTTTGAGCTCGCCGTTGAGTCAGGCCAGGGTGATAAGTGGTTACGCATTATTGGTGAGCCGGTTGGCGCAGATTTTTCAGTGACGCTAATTGATATTACGCAACGCAAGCACAATGAAAATAAAATGCTTGCCGATGCGTTGCTCGACCCATTGACAGGCATCCTCAATCGTCGCGGTTTCGAGCAAGAAGGCGCCGCCGTCATTCGTCGCAGCGAAGT
>CAJQPL010000087.1 GCA_905480215.1 uncultured Woeseiaceae bacterium
TGACGATGAGGCGTTCTATCCACTGCATGCCTTTGTGTGTTCGGATTGTTTTTTGGTACAGCTTGAGGAATTTGAGTCGCCCGATGAAATTTTCAGTGACTACGTCTATTTCTCGTCCTATTCTGATAGCTGGCTCGCGCACGCAAAAGCATTCGTTGCGAAAGTCAGTGATCGATTCGGTTTCAACGCCAATTCTTTGGTTATGGAACTTGCCAGCAACGACGGTTACCTGCTGCAGTACTTTAAGGAGCGCGATGTTCCTATACTGGGAATCGAACCTGCCAGCAACGTAGCTGACGTAGCTCGTCAGGCCGGCATCGATACGATCGACGAATTTTTTGGCGTTGCGCTCGCAGAGAAATTGCGCAGCGAGGGTCGAACATGCGATCTTCTTGTCGGCAATAACGTACTCGCGCACGTACCTGACATAAATGATTTCGTTGGCGGAATGCCAATCGTTCTCAATGATACCGGTGTACTGAGCGTAGAGTTTCCGCACCTGTTGAAGCTAATCGAACAAACACAGTTCGACACGATTTATCACGAACATTTTTCCTATTTGTCCTTACTAACGGTGCAAAGAATCTTCGCTCACCACGGTCTGCATGTATTCGATGTGGAAGAATTAAACACACATGGTGGCTCGCTACGCGTATTCGCGCAGCACGTCGGCGGCGCGCACCAACAGAGTGATTCGGTGGAGAAGGTTTTAGCCGATGAACGCGATGCCGACCTGGATAGCATTGATGGCTACCAGGATTTCTCGGAGAAAGTTCAAGCGGTCAAAGATGGGCTGCTGCAGTTTCTCAGCGAAGCGAGAAATAGAGGCGAGACGGTTGTTGGTTACGGCGCCCCCGCAAAGGGTAATACGTTACTGAATTTTTGCGGCGTCGGTCCCGAATCTATCGTGTATACGGTCGACCGCAGTCCGTACAAACAAAAGCATTTGCTACCCGGCACCCACATTCCGGTATATGCGCCCGAGGAAATTGCGCGCACGAAGCCCGACTACGTTTTGATTCTTCCCTGGAACCTCAAGGACGAAGTCATTGAACAGATGGCGGGCATCAGAGAATGGGGTGGAAAATTTGTGATCCCTATTCCGGCACTGGAGATCATCAAATGAAGTTTATCGCCACGGCAATCGACGGTGCATTTCTTATTGAAATGGAAGCACACGTGGATGAGCGTGGCTATTTTGCACGTACTCGCTCCGACGAAGAGTTTCTGGCGCACGGTTTGGACAACAACTTGTCGGAATGCAGTATTTCGTCCAATGACCAAACTGGAACGCTGCGGGGCATGCACTATCAAGCTGCACCGCATGAGGAAACCAAGTTGGTTACCTGCGTGCGAGGAAGAATTTTCGACGCAATTATCGATCTGCGAGAAAACTCCGACAGCTATATGCAGACGTTTTCAACACAATTGTCGTTGGAGAATAGACACGCGCTCTATATTCCAGCGGGTGTAGCGCACGGCTTTCTCACGCTTGAAGACAATTGCTACGTTCAGTATCAAATAGGCGGCCTTTACCAGCCAGATGCCGCTCGTGGCGTGCGCTGGAATGACCCGAGTTTTGCCATTGAGTGGCCATTTCACCCGGCGATCATTTCTGCGCGCGATCAAGGATATGAGGACTACGCCAGTTGAGTCGTGTCCTGCTTACTGGCGCGACTGGGTATATTGGACGTTCTGTGCAAGATGCGTTGCTCGCTCGAGATTTCGAAGTCCACGCAACCTCCCGCAACGCAGTTCAGGTTGATAGCAAGATTGCCTGGCACCACGTCGATTTGCTTGATTCCGCCTCAGTTGCCAAGCTGCTCAAAACAATTTCAGTAACACACTTGATTCATCTTGCCTGGGTTACGGAACCTGGCGCTTACTGGCAGTCGTCTGACAATGCACGTTGGCAGGCTGCGAGTATTGAACTACTCAAAAACTTTTCAGCAAGCGGCGGCAAGCGTGCGGTGCTTGCCGGAACCTGTGCGGAGTATGATTGGTCCAGTGGACATTGCAGTGAAGAAAGCACGCCGCTAAAGGCCCAATCGCCGTACACTACCGCGAAATTAGCGTTTCGTGACGCGGCAAATGCGCTTGCTGCCACTACAGATATAGAACTTGTATGGGCGCGCATTTTTTATTCTTTTGGTCCGCATGAATATCCGCAGCGTTTGATAGCGGCTGTCGTCCTGGCGCTACTTGATCGCAAGCGGGCGGCCTGTAGCGATGGTGAACAGCTTAGAGACTTTATGTATGTGCGTGATCTCGCCGACGCGTTTGTTGCTGTACTGCGAAGCAGTTTTTGCGGCGACATCAACCTGGCGTCTGGTCAGGTGATCTCGATCAAGGAACTTGTTACGCTCGTCGCAAACAAAATGCATGCAGTTGAGCTCGTCGATTTTGGCGCTCGTGCAATGCAGGCCGGTGAACCACCAATAATAAGCGCTGACACCTCCCGTCTGCGAGAATTGGTGGGGTGGACATCAAAGTATGATATTGAATCGGCACTCGATGAAACGATTGCCTGGTGGAAGAAACAAGGAAGCTCTGCGTGAAACTAACGATCGATACCGACAACAATCTTCTGCTCACCGAGAAAGATGGTGAGATTTCGAGCACCGATCTCTACAGCCGCGAGGCTTTTGATGTGCTTTCGATCGAATGGGTAAAACTAGGCTGGCAGATGAAGTACCCGTACACATTCTCCTGGATGGGGCGGCCCGTTATCCAGCTGCCGGAAGACATGATACGCACGCAAGAGGTCATCTATCGACTGAAGCCGGATGTCATTGTCGAAACCGGTATTGCACACGGCGGATCGCTGATCTATTACGCTAGCTTGTGCAAGGCGATGGGTAAAGGCCGCATCGTTGGTATCGACATTGAGATTCGTCCGCACAATCGTGAGGCGATTGAAGCGCACGAGCTATACCCGATGATTTCGATGGTGGAAGGCAATTCTGTCGCAGCAGAGATTGTCAGCCAGGTTGATGAGCTTGTAGGCGATGCGAAGACCGTATTGCTGATTCTTGATTCAAACCACACTCGCGAACACGTTCTGGCGGAACTTGAGGCCTATCACCACCTGGTGACACCAGGTTCCTACGCCGTTGCAACCGACGGGGTGATGCAATGGGTGCACGACGGTCCACGTGGCGAGTTGGGTTGGAAGGAAGACAACCCTTCCTCGGCCGCACATGATTTCGTCAAAGCTCATCCGGAATTTGAAATTGAGCAGCCCGCCTGGCCCTTTAACGAAAGTAATCTCGGCACCAACATCACGCACTGGCCTGACGCCTGGATCAAGCGCAAAGAGAGTTAGTTGCTACGGCGGGTTGAGTGGTAGATCGCCCAGACCACGAGATCAGCCACCAGGACGACGACGCGAAATCCGGCAATCAGAGCGGCGAGCCCCATGAAACCTATGGGGCCATTCATCAATTCACTGGCAACCAGTTCAAAGACGCCGATACCCTGTGGCGCGAATATCGATATGAATCCGACGCCCCAGGAAAACAGGTAGATACCCGCCATTTCAATTGATGAGTACTGGGCGCTGGAGGCCGAAAATGCGTTTAGATAGAGAAGAAACGCCGCTGCGGCGCCCGCCCAAAACGTAAATACGAGGCACAGGCTTTTTGCGTACGCCGCGACGGATAGGCGATCGGGCTCTTGCAGGACGCGAGAATTGAGCACAAACAACATTGCCGGCAAAGCAACGATAGCAACGGCACTTGCCACAGCAGCTATCGAACCCAGCGTATCCGCGCCACGCATCGTAAAAACGATAGCGCCTCCGGCTGCCAGCGTTGTCGCCGCTGCCAGTCCGTTTTCCAGAACCACGAATACTGTCAGGTGCCGGGCGGCGACGCCCTGCTCTCGATAATCAACGACACGCCCAACTGTGTGCCAGATACCACCGGGCAGATAGCGAGCGGGCAAACGAGCGGCATGCGTTTGGAATGCTTGATACCAACTGACCTCTGAACCACAACCTTTAAAAACGACCGTGGCGAAAACAGGCGACACGGCATGCAGTAGCCCCCACACAAGTGCAGCTGCACCCAGGTACAGAAATGATGCATTGCTGATTAAGTTGGCAAGTTCGCCGCGCGACTGCCAAGCGAAATACAGCAGAAACGCGAACGCTAGTGGGGTGAACAACAACTTGCAGAATTTCAGGACTTGCGATTTCACGATTGGCTGGCCGCGTTCGCTTTGCGGCGACCAACAAAATAGCGTATCGGCATCGCCGGGATCAGTGCAACCAGCAGCATGATGCGCTGCAGCCACGAAACGGGTGCGTTGTACACTGTGTTGATCAAAGCAATTGGCAATTTCAACAATGGAAACCGCCTGTCCAATGTTGTTGTCGCCAGTCCGTAGTCTTTGTTTGTATAGCGCTGCATGCGTTGGCTATGCGTTTCCTTCTTTCGAACGTCGCGCCGATTCCACCAGGCATTCGGTGCATGCACGAAGTCACCCATGAGAATTAGTTCCGACAACAGCACCAGATCAGAACCAGCGAAACGCTGCATTCCATGTGTGCGACGCAGGTTCTCGAGTCGAATAATTCCGAGTACCGGATGCATGTTGCCCCAGAACACCGTAAAGAATCGCGAGAACACGCTCATATTGCTCGTATCCGG